>CAXTVD010000021.1:0-21337 GCA_964247575.1 uncultured Lichenihabitans sp. | reverse complement strand
TGGGCTACTATCCGGGCAAGCTGAAGCCCGAGCAGCCGGGCGTCAACGGCATCCACTACGCCGCCCGCAGCCAGTACCTCTACTACAGCGCGACGGCCAACAAGCTGTTCATGCGCGTGCCGGTGAACCCGACGACGCTGGAGCCCGCGGGCGAGCCCGAATACGTCGTCGCGGGCCGGATGGGCGACGACTTCTGCATCGACGAGGACGCGCAAGTCATCTACCTGACCACCCATCGGCAGAACACCATCGACATCGTCTCGATGGATCCCGGCCTGAACAGCGGCTTTACCCAATCGGTCGCGGGCGATCCCTTCACCTACGACCTGATCGGGCCCTCCGCCGGCGCCTGGGGCCGCGGCCCTGACGACTACGGCCGCCGCGCCTTCTTCCTCATGGACGGCGGGACGGCGTCGCCGCCGCCCGACGGCGTCCGCCGGCCCGCCAAGCTGCTACGGGTGGAGTTCCAGCCGCTGACAGGCGGCTTCCCGGGGTGATCGGCCCCCATCGGGTGGTCCGGGTTGAATGTCAGTTCATGGTCGGCCTGGGCGCCACCAGGAGCATGGCCGGCGGAGATGGTCGGGGTTTCGCAGCCGGCCATGTGGCGAAGGCGGGCACGAACACCTCTGGCGCTGCTGGCTTGTAGCCGATTGAGTCATGTGGGCGCACTGTATTGTAGTGCCGGCGCCAGCTCTCGATAATGACCTGCGCCTCTCGAAGTGAGTAGAAGATCTCGCCATCGAGCAGCTCATCTCTGAACCGAGCATTGAACGACTCGACGTCCACCGGACCTCGATGGAGTCCTTCTGATCTGCATGGAATGGATGGGCCAAGTGGCTCCTCGGTAGCGGTCGAGCGATCGTTTCCTATGAAATACACCCATGCCGATCGGTGGCAGGGCAGTAGATAATCGGGCACAATTGAGGTTCAGCCGATGGTGGCGGGCGAAGTCACGCAACAATGTCGTGTTGCGGTAGGCAGCCACCACACGGCAGGGAAGAGAAGTTTCGTTATGTGGGCGACCGTGTCGCGCCAGGAGCTGCCGTTGGCAGGCCGCCACATTCCGGACGTTGGGACGACGCCCATGCGGAGCCGGTAGCTGCCGGCCCGTTTAATACGACATTGGAGCAATCTCCTGCTCTTCAAGGCTGTGGCTGCGACCTGTGTACAGGTGGCGCCGCAAGTGCTGCAACGATCGTATCGATCAAGGCGCGGAGCTTCGGCGGCTGCGACCGTTGGCTGGGGAACATCAGGACCATCGGACGGCTGGGTGCGATGTAGTCGGTGAGCACGGGAACGAGCCGGCCCGCATCGAGATGCTCTCGAAGCACCGCTTCCGGTTGGAGGACGATGCCAGCCCCCGCGACCGCGGCATTGGCCAGAACACGGCCGTCGTTGACTTGGAACCTGCTTCGGATGCGAACCGGATGCGAGGAACCGTCTTGTCCCGTGAAGCGCCAATCCGAATAGAGCAGCCCTGACGCGTTGACGAAGCCGAGACAGTCGTGTCCGCCCAGATCTGCTGGCGCCTGCGGAGCTCCCCTCTTTGCCAAATAATCCGGCGATGCGCAGGCGACCTGGTCGTGCGAGGCGAGGTCCCGGGCGGCGAGCGAGGTGTCCGTGATCGGGCCGAGCCGAAGCACCGCGTCGAAGCCTTCGTCGATGAGATCGACGTAGCGATCCGTCAGCACCAACGCGATCTCCACCTCTGGATAGCGTTCGATGAAGGTGGTCAGCACCGGCGCAAGGCGGCAGGCGCCGAAGCCGATGGGCGCACTGAGACGCAAGCGACCGCGCGGCGCGGCGCTGACGTCCTCCCCGACGGCCTCGGCGGACGCGACCTCCGCCAGGACCACACGGCAGCGCTCGTAGAACAGGCGACCGGCATCGGTCAGGCTCTGCCGCCGTGTCGAACGCCGCATCAGTGGCGTGGCCAGCCTCTGCTCCAGAAGGCGGACGTGCTTCCCGACCATTTGCGACGAAAGCCCGAGCGCCGTCGCGGCTGCCGTGAAGGAGCCGAGATCGACCGCCTTTACGAACACCTCCATGCTGGTCAGCCGATCGATCATTGCAAACCCGCAGGTTCAAGTGCTGACGAGGCAGCCCGCTTAATGCGCGGCGCCAACCCGATTATGTCACCGGGCCAGAGCGGTGCGTCGGACCGCAGGCGAAGGGGACGACAAATGGCAAACGAACTCAAGGTCGGCATCATCGGCGTGAACACGACAGGCGGCTGGGCCAGCGAAGCGCATGTCCCGGCCGTCAAGGCGGTGGACGGCATGACACTGGCCGCCGTCGCGACCAGCCGGCAGGACACGGCGGACGAGGCGGCACACGCCTTCGGGGCGGGGAAGGCCTATGCCGGGGGCCTTGCTCTGATCGCAGACCCCGACATCGACGTCGTGACGGTCGCCACACGGGTGCCCGACCATCGCGAGCTGCTGCTCGCGGCCGTTGCTGCCGGCAAGCATGTCTACAGCGAGTGGCCGCTGGGCGCCGGCACCGCCGAAGCTCAGGACATCGCGGGCGCGGCCCGTTCGGCCGGCGTGAAGCACGCCATCGGCCTGCAGCTTCGGGGAAGCCCAGCCGTCAGGCAGGCGCACGGCCTCCTCGCCTCCGGCGCACTCGGACGCGTGCTGAGCGTCAGCGTCTTCTCGACAACAGCGGGCTTCGGGCCGGACGTGCCGCCGCAGTTCGCCTATCTCGAAGACCCGGCCAGCTTCGCAAACATGGTGACGATCCAGGGCGCGCACACGCTGGACCTGCTGATCGCGCTGGGAGGCCCGCTCGGCTTCATGGCGGCTCTCGTCTCGCGTCAGTTCCCACATATCCAGGTTGGCAAGCCGCGCCAGCCGCGCGAGCGCGTCACCTTCGACCACCTTCTCATGCAGGGGCATCTCAGGTCAGGCGTCCCTTTCGCGCTGAAGGTGGCGGGCGGGCGAACGGCTGACACGCCCTTTTATCTCGACATCGCCGGCGAGAAGGGCAGCCTTCGCCTCGATGGCGGCGCACCGCGCGGCGTTCAATCGAGCCGCCTCGGCCTTACGCAGGACGGTGAGCGGCGAAACGTCGACGAGGGCGCGTTCGCGGGCCTGTCGGACGGGGCGGTCAACGTGGCCGGCGTCTACAAGGCGCTCGAGACCGACATCCGGAACGGGTCGTCGACAGTCACCGACTTCCACCACGCCGAGCGCCTCACACGACTGGTCGAAGATGCCCTCATAGCCTCCGAGCAAGGCGCCCGGATGCGCAGCTGCGACAACTGGCCCATCCGCTAGAAGGCCTTCCTTCGGCTGCACCGCGCCGAGGCCGTCGGCGAGCGGGACCGTGCCGAAAGTCGGCTCGGACGAGAGGCGCAGCGCCTGCGTCGGGGCGATCAGCGGCCAATGTCGGCCATGAGCTGCGCGGGGTATCGGTCTCCCATCACCTGGATCTCAGAAACGGCCCGCTCGATCTCAGCCAGATCGCCCACGTCCAGTGTCACATCGGCCGCAGCGATGTTCTCTTCAAGCCGATGCAGCTTCGTCGTGCCGGGGATCGGCACGATCCACGGCTTCTGGGCCAGGATCCAGGCCAGCGCGACCTGGGCCGTCGTGACCGTCTTGTCGAGTGCGATGCGCGTCAGGAGCTCGACGAGCGCCTGGTTCGCCATCATGGCCTCCGGCGCAAAGCGCGGCAGGTTCTTGCGAAAGTCGCTGTCGCCGAAAGTGGTGTCCTTGGACATCGCCCCGGTCAGGAAGCCCCTGCCGAGCGGGCTGTAGGCAACGAGGCCGATGCCGAGCTCTTCGCAAGCCTCGAAAATTCCGTTGGTTTCCGCGGTGCGCGTCCATAGCGAGTATTCGTTCTGCAGCGTCGTCACGGGCTGCACCGCGTGGGCGCGGCGCAGCGTCTGGGCGCTGGGCTCGGACAGGCCGAAATGCCTGACTTTCCCGGCGACGATCAGGTCCTTGATGGCCCCCGCGACGTCCTCGATCGGCACGTTGGGATCGACACGGTGCTGGTAGAGCAGGTCGATCACCTCGACGCCCAGGCGCTTCAGCGAGGCGTCGCAGACGGCACGGATATGCTCGGGCCGGCTGTTCAGACCCGCCATCTTGCCGTCGACGATGTTGAAGCCGAACTTGGTGGCGATCACCACCTGTTCGCGGATCGGCGCCAGCGCCTCGCCGACGATCTCCTCGTTGGTGTAGGGACCATAGACCTCGGCGGTATCGAAGAAGGTCTCGCCGCGCTCGACGGCCTGCCGGATGAGCGTGACACCCTCTTCCCTGCCCAGCGCTTGACCATAACCATGGTTCAGGCCCATGCAGCCGAAACCGATGGCCGACACCTCGAGGCCATTGCGGCCCAGAATACGCTTCTGCATTGCTCGTCCTCAAGCCCACGTCGGTGAGCGATGGATGGTGCGACGCGCCAGAGACAAGCCAAGTCCGGCCGGTCGCGGCGCACACTATCTCGAGTGGGCCGGAAAAACGGCATTGCGTTCAAGGCATCCAGGATGAAGATCACCCAGCTGACCCACCACGACCTCGATGGATATGGAGCGTCGACGGTCGTTGGCTCCTATGCCGATGTGAGCCGTGTCGTGCATGTCTCGCGCTATGCCGACGTCGGGCCGGTGGTCGAGGCGGAGTTGGCGCGCCTCCGCCGTTCCGAGCGGCCCGAAATGCTGATCGTGACCGATCTCGGGCTCGAAGCCGTGGCCGTGACCTTCATCAAGGCGTTCGCGGCCATGAACGCCAAGCGAGGACGCGAACGCAGCCACACGCTGCTTGTCCTCGACCACCACGCGTCGTCGATCGACCAGCTTGCCCTGCAAGGGCTCGCTTCCTGCGCGTGGCCCGGCGGCGACAGACCGGGTTTGAAATGCTTCTCCCTGGACGATCCCGCGATCGTGGTGATGGTCGACGAAAGCCGCTGCGCCACCCGTCTCGCCTATGATCATCGCGAGCTCTATGCCGGAATGACGCCGGAAGCCGACGTCGCGGCGGGACTTGCGGTCCTGGTCGCCGCGATCGACGCCGTCGATCTGTGGAAAAAGGACGACCCGATCTTCCGCCAAGCCATCGCGCTCGACGAGGTGTTCTGGGACAACGTCTCGGGTTTCATCCCCGCCGCCCATCCTTGGCGCGACCGGTTCATCAGCCGCCTGCTGCTCGGGATAGCCGCCCATCTCGGCAAGGGCGTCACGCCCGCCGGCATCGAGCGCGATGTCGGGACGATCCGGACGCAGATCGTCGACGCCCTGCTGGCCGACGAGCCGGGCGACGATCGCACCTTGACGGTCCGGATGAGGATCGCGCCCGTGCTGGCGCGATCGCCGGATCTGTTTCGACGCCTCGAAGGCGGCGCCAAGCTGTCGTTTGGCCTGGATGCGGGGACATTCCAGCGGGTCTCCGACACCATCATGGCCACCGGCGACGCCAACCTGGTCATCAACGTCCAGCGCTCGGGTTCGATGTCGTTCCGCTCCAACAACGAGACCGCGCTCGATGCCGCGCGCAAGTTTCACGGCGGCGGCCACAAGGACGCCGCCGGTGGCCGGCTGGCGACCGGTGCCGCGACATCGCTCTCCGACGCCGTGCAGCAGGTTGGAGTTGTTCTCAACCCACCGAAAGCCGATCTCTCCCGCAACCCATTCGCGGCGTTGCAGAATTTCAAGGCTTGACACAACCTATACGGGTTAATGCGATCGCGGCCAGGATGCGCCACGAGTTCGCGTTCGCCCGGTGTCCGTTCCGCAAGCGATAGGTTGGATTCGTCAGCCGCATCAAACATGGCATCGCCGCCAGGGCTGTCATGGCGCAAGCCGGCCCCTCAGGTCGCGCGCTTTGTCTAACGATTGATCCGCCTTCTTTCCTCATCGCGCTCTGACCCATGCCTGGGCGCAGGCCTCGCGCGCACGCAAGGCTAGCTTCGCGTGGACAGCAGCCCTCTTTCGGTCACGACGAGGATGGGGCAACCGGCCTTGAAAAATCGATGCTGTCAGTAGGTTGATTGGCGCGCCCGGAACGATTCGAACGTCCGACCCTCAGATTCGTAGTCTGATGCTCTATCCAGCTGAGCTACGGGCGCTGATGTCTCGACGACATCGATCCCTCGAGGGATCGGCGATCCGCTGGGAGGCGGGCCGCGCTGAGCGGTGCTGTACCGGGTCGGGGCGGGCTTGGCAACCTAAAACGATGCAGCAGAACCGCACGAAGAGGGGCTCACTGGCCCATCTCCTCCCGTCGCATCGGCATCGCATCAATGAGGGGGAACAAGGCATCCGGCCCGAGCACGCCGGCCGAGCGAAGCTTGGCGCCGCCATCCTTGCCGACCAGCACTGCCTGGAAGGCGGAGGGATCGAGGCCGAGGCGCTCGCGGATGCCGCGCGCATCGGGGCCGTCGCCGACCGCTTCGACGAGGACGAGGTCGCGCTCGCGCGCGCCGGCCCGCATGGCCCGGAAGGCCTGGCGCTGGCTGGCCAGCAGTGGATCGTCGGGCCGGAGAGCCGAGACAACCAGCACGCGATCGGTCCAGCGATGCCGGCTCAGCGGGTCGGGCGCGGAGGCCGCGGCGGGCGTCAGCCCGGCATGGACCGTCGCGAGGGCCAGAAGGGCGGCGGCGAGGAACGGCGTGGGCATCGGTCATGTTCCCGTCGGTTACAGGGCGCAAACGCCTCGGGGCGGCGGGTGGTTCGGTCCATGGCGCCCACGGCTTCCGCCACGGTAACGCGCCGGCCCTGGCCGACGGCAGGAGGGGAGGCTAGGCTGACGGCGAACGCCGGAGAGGACGAAGCAACTGGGACGATCTCCAACCTACCCGCCTTCGGACCATTGCGACGGCGCCCGTTTCTTCAACCCCGGCGCCCAAACCGACCGGGGCCTCGCCGACATGCTGCGCTGGCAGTTCGCCGGCCAGCGGATCGGCTGGCCGGCCCACCGGGACAACCGGGTGCACGCTCCTCCCCCGGCGGCCGCCTCGCTCGCGGAGGACGCCATCGCGGTCACCTTCATCGGCCAGGCCACCTTCCTGCTGACCACCCGCGCCGGGACGGTGCTGACCGACCCCGTCTTTTCCGACAGGATCAGTCCGTTCAGCTTCGCGGGACCCCGCCGCGTGCGCCCGCCCGGTCTGGCGCTCGACGCCCTGCCCGCGATCGACCTCATCCTGCTCAGCCACAATCACTATGACCACATGGATCTGGCGAGCCTCCGGCGCCTCGCGCTCCGCGCGACCGGGCCGGTGCCGATCGTCACGGGCCTGGGCAATGCCGCCTATCTGGCCGCGCATGGCGTGCCCGGCGCCATCGAGCGGGATTGGTGGGACAGCACGGCGCTCCGGCCCGACCTGCGCGTGACCTTCGTGCCGGCCCAGCACTGGTCGAGCCGCAGCCTCAGCGACCGCCGCCGCACCTTGTGGGGCGGCTTCGTCCTGCAGGCGAGCGATCGCACCATCTATTTCGCGGGCGACA
This sequence comes from uncultured Lichenihabitans sp., assembly GCA_964247575.1. Lineage (GTDB taxonomy): Bacteria > Pseudomonadota > Alphaproteobacteria > Rhizobiales > Beijerinckiaceae > Lichenihabitans. The sequence goes on along the minus strand of CAXTVD010000021.1, from coordinate 13,881 downwards.
GCGGCTATTGCGGGTGGTTCGCGGCCATCGCGGCCCGTTATGGAGCGCCGGATCTGGCCTTGCTGCCCATCGGGGCCTATGCGCCGCGCTGGTTCATGCAGGCGCAGCACATGGACCCGGCCGAGGCGGTGCAGGCGCATCGGGACCTCGGAGCGGCGCAAAGCGTCGGCATGCATTTCGGCACGGTGCAACTGACGGACGAGGCGATCGACGAGCCCGTGCAGCACCTGGCGGCGGCCTGCACGGCTGCGGGGGTCGCGGCCGACGCCTTCACGACCCTCGACTTCGGCGAGACCCGGCTGTTCCGCTTTGCCGTCCGATGACGGTTTGAGGAAGCCGGTCCGACTCAGGTCCCGGCAAGGGCAGGACCGTCTTCGGTCATCCGCGACCGAGGCTGGGCCTGCCGCCCGATGAACAGCACCAGGATCGCGGCACCCAGGCACAGCAGGCCGGCGACGACGAACGCGTCGAAGTAGCTGCCCGTGCGCGTGCGCAGGAGCCCGGCGGAGAAGGCCGCGGTCGCCGCGCCCACCTGATGACTGGCCGCGATCCAGCCGAACATGAGGGCGGCGTTGTCGTCGCCGAAGACCTGCCCCGCCAGCCGCACCGTCGGCGGCACCGTCGCGATCCAGTCGAGGCCGTAGAAGACGGTGAACAGCGACAGACCGTAGATGTTGTAGTCGAACGCGTAGGGCAGGAAGATCAGCGAGATCCCGCGCAGGCCGTAGTACCAGGCCAGCAGCTTGCGGCTGTCGTAGCGATCGGTGAGCCAGCCCGAGCTCGTGGTCCCGACGAGGTCGAAGATGCCCATGGCGGCGAGCAGACCGGCCGCGGTCACCTCCGGGATGCCGTGGTCGATGCAGGCCGGAATGAGGTGGGTGCCCACCAGTCCGTTGGTCGAGGCGCCGCATACGAAGAAGCTCGCGGCCAACAGCCAGAAGTCACGCGAGCCCAGCCCGGTCCGCAGCGCGTGCAAAGCCCGCATCGCGGGGTTCTGCGTCATGCGGGGCGTTGCCAGCACGGCGGTTTCACCCAGGCGCGGCAGGCCGAGATCGGCCGGACGGTCGCGCAGGAGCAGGGCGGCCAGCGGCACCAGAGCGAGCGCCGCGCCGGCCACGGCCAGCGTGGCGTATCGCCAGCCGAGATGAACGGCGAGGCTCGCCAGAACCGGCAGGAACACGAGTTGCCCGGTCGCGGTGCTGGCCGTGAGCACGCCCAGGACCAGCCCGCGATGGCGGACGAACCAGCGGTTCGAGACGGTGGCGCCAAGGACCGCGGCGATCATGCCGGTTCCCGAACCCACGAGAACGCCCCAGAGCAGCGTCATTTGCCAGGGCGCCCGCATCTGCGTGGTCGCCGCGACGCCGATGGCGAGCACCAGCAGGGACCCACAGACCGCGCGCCGAAGGCCGAAGCGCTCGATCAGCGCCGCCGCAAAGGGGCCGATCAAGCCGTAGAGAAAGATGTTGACGGCCACCGCGGCGCTGATCGTCGCGACCGACCAGCCGAACTCCTCCTTGAGAGGCACGATGAGCACGCTCGGTGTGGCCCGGACCCCTGCCCCGACAAGCAGGATCAGGAAGGTCACCGCGGCGACGATCCAGCCGTAATAGAGCCTGTTGCGCATGGGGAGGGTCCGGATGTCAGACGTCGAGGGGAGGTGAAGGCGTGTCGGACTCAGCCGCGGCCGGTTCGAGACGCAGCGCGACCACGTCGCCGAGCATGCTGCGCAGCCGCCCGGCGGCGTCGTGCCCGTATGCCGCCGCGAACCGGTGCTGCGCGGCGGCCCAGTGCGGACGCGCCGTTTCGAGCAGCGCCGCCCCGGCAGGCGTCAGGCTGAGGAGACGGCGACGGCGATCGGCAGGGGATGCGGCGAGAACGACGAGGCCCCTGGCCTCGAGCGGCCGCAGCAGATGCCCCAGCGTCGACCGGTCCATGACCAGCGTCGCCGCCAGCTCCCGGATCGAGCAGGGGCCGGACCGACCGGTGCGGACCAGCATGGCATATTGATTGACGCTGATCCCGACCGGGGCGAGCGCGGCGTTGTAGAGCTGCGACAGGTGCCGGGAGGCCTGACGCATGGCCGTGCAGAAACAGGGGCCTGCATCCTGGGAGGACGATATGGCGGTCATTCGGTCGGGATAGGGGCAATTGCCCCCACTGTCAACGGGCGGTCTGCCCGCCCTGCGCGATGCCGCTCAGGCCAGCGGCAGAGCCGATGCCGGCCGGACCCGGGCCGCGTCACCCCGGTCGGTGAACAGGGAGACCAAAAAGACGACGAAGCCGCCGAGGGCCATCAGCGCCCCGACCCAGGCGGTCGAGGTCCAGCCATAGCCGGCGGCGATCGCGAGGCCACCGAGCCAGGCTCCAAGCGCGTTGGCGATGTTGAAGGCTGCATGGTTGAGTGCCGCCGCCAGGGTCTGCGCGTCGGCCGCCACGTCCATGAGGCGGGTCTGCAGACCCGGCACGATGGCGAAGCCGCAACCGATCAGCAGGACGTTCAGCGTCGCCGCGACCGGATGGTGAGCGGTGAAGACGAACAGGCTGAGCACCGCCATGTTCCACACCAGCATGCCGCCGATCAGCGGCATCAGGGCCCGGTCGGCGAGGCGGGATCCCACCACGTTGCCCAGGATCATCCCCGCCCCGAAGACGCAGAGCACGACCGGCACGACGCTCAGGGGCATGCCGGCGACCTCCGTCAAGGTCGAGGTGATGTAGCTGTAGACGGAGAAGGTCCCCCCGCACCCCACCGCCGCGATGCCGGCCGTCAGCCAGACCTGCTTGCGTCGGAAGGCGCCGAGTTCCCGCAGCGGGCTTGCGGCATGCGGCGGCGCATCCTGCCCCATCGCCGCGACAATCAGCACGGCCGTGACGAGGCCTATCGAGCCGACCGCGGCCAGTGCCGCGCGCCATCCCAGATGCAAGCCGAACCAGGTCGCGACGGGGGTGCCGAGCAGCGTCGCGATCGTCAGCCCCAGCATCACCCGCCCGACGGCCTGCGCCCGCTTGTTCGGCGCGGCCAGCGAAGCCGCCACCAGGGCGGCCACGCCGAAATAGGCGCCGTGGGGCATGCCGGCGAAAAAGCGGAAGGCCATCAGCGAGGCATAGCCCGGGGCTATTGCGCTCAAGCCGTTGAACAGCGCGAAAGCCAGCATCAACCCGAGCAGGAGCGTCCGCCGCGGCAGGCGCGCGGCGAGCACCGCAATGATCGGCGATCCCACGACTACGCCGAGGGCATAAGCGCTGATCACGTGCCCCGCCTGGGGCTCCGTGATGTGAAGGTCGCCTGCCATATTGGGCAGCAGGCCCATGATGGCGAACTCGCCTGTCCCGATCCCGAAACCGCCGACAGCCAGCGCGCACTCGATCAGTCCGGTCTGCAGGCGGGAAGAGGCGACCAGCGCGCCGCGCCGGTCTGCCGTGGCGAGCGCCGTGTCCGTCATGTTGGGTCCGATCGTGCGTTGCTCGGCCCGGCCGATGGGGTCACAAAATTCGTGACTCACCAGGTCCTCGCGGCGAAGCGGGTCGCAAGCTAGCGGCTTTGCCGCAGCGCACAAGCCGAATGATGATACGAATGAGGCTTGTCAGCCCTGCGCTCCGGGAATGCCGGCGGGCAGAATGGGACGAACTTCGCCCCGGCAACCGGGTTGTCGTCGCGTCTGGCTCGGGAACCGAGAGGGCACACCCGGTCCAACTGACATCACGTCACGGAACCGGGTGGACCGCTTCTGGGCCGGCCCATTCTCCTTGGTCTTCAGAAGGGTATGTCATGCTAAACGCTGCCCGCATCGCCGTCGCCGTCTTGGCGCTCACGGGTCCGGCCTTTGCGGCTGGCAAGTCTCCGCAGGCCTGCCTCGACGAATATGCGGCGAACAGGCCGAAGATCGAAGGCGCGCAATCGGAGGCGGACTTCATCGCAGCCTGCCGGAAGGGCCAGGAGATCGTGACGGGGGCGACCAGCGTCGCGCGCCCCGCGGTGCCGCCCGCGACGGCGGCACAGCAACCGGCGACGCCGGCCAAGAGCGCCGGCGAGGCCGTCAAACCGGCCGCCACGCCGTGAAGCGCGGCAGCCGGATGGCGTGACTAGAACTTGTAGTTGATGCCGATGCGGGCGAGGTTGCCGTCCGTGCGGACGCGAGACACGTAGTAGCCCTCGTTGCCGTTGCCGTCGGCGGGATACTCGCCGAGGTTCCGCGAACCGAGATTGTAGTAGAGGTACTCGGCCTTGATCGTCACCGCGCTGGAATGGAAGAAGTTCAGCGAGTTCAGGAAGCTGTCGGTCGGGACGGCATATTCGATACCGCCGCCCACCGCGTAGCCCGTTTCCATCCCGCTCTGGAATCCGTGGAACCGGATAAGGTTGGAATTGGGGTTGTAGAGGTTGGCGCCGGTTTCGAGGTTGCCATAGGCGAGACCGCCGGTGCCGTAGACCAGGACGCGGTCGAAAGCGACGCCGACGCGACCGCGGACCGTACCGAGATAATCGAGCGAGGTCCGGAAGCTGTTGAGGTAGGTGTTGCCACCGACCGTGTTCGTGACGTTCACGCGCTTGTCGATGTCGGTATAGGCCGCGTCGGCCTCCAGACCGAGAACGAAGCTGGCGGCGCCCAGGCCGGCCGCGCCGCTGCCGAAGCCACCGAACTGGTAGTTGTAGCCGATCTGGCCGCCGCCGGTGAATCCATCGTCCGAGATGCCGATGGAGGCCGGACGCGCCCCGCCGATTCCGTTGTTGACGTTGGTGCCGCCGAAGTTCCGGTAGCGGCTGTCATTGCTGAAGTCATAGCCGGCGTTGACGCCGATGTAGAAGCCCGTCCACGTGAACACCGGCGGGGGCGGAACAAAGGCCGGGGGCGCGCTGCGGAGCGGCAGGTCGGCAGCCGAAGCGAGGGCAGGCAGCGCGACCGCGCAGGCTGAGGCGAGCAGAATCGATTTCAAACGCATGGATCACTCCCGAAAGGAACGCGTGCCTAAACACTGGCGATAAAAGCCTATCAAGCCTAGACGAGTTGCAGCAGACCGGCACGTTTCACCCCGGCTGTGGTCTTCGGGACACAACTCTTGGCCGGGCGTGAAGTGTAGAAGCGCCGCTTTGCGGACATACTTTACCCGTTGTTGACTATAGATTGCCTTGGACTGGCCGCATTTCGGCGGCAGCGGCATCGGCTGGCAGCGCGGTTTGGTCCAGAACCCGCGCATCGAAAGGCGCGCGTCGCGCGTTCCTTAAGCACCTGATCCTTGAGGAGACGACATTGCCCACCCCCAGCCTCCGTTCCGCTCTGCTGGCCGCCCTGGTCGCCACAGGCTTCGCCTCGACCGCCGTCCTCGCGCAGCCTTTGTCGGGAGGCTCGTCGGCGGGGGGCGCCGAGCAGGGAGGCTCGGGTGCGCCCGGCGGTGGCACGGGCGTGCCCGGCGCGGTGGCCAAAGGCATGACGGCGTCCGGCATCGGAACCAGCGCCACGCGGCAGCCGGGCCGCATGCACCACCGCCGGCGCATGCGCCACCGGTAAATCACCAGACAGGCGACGCGACCCGCGATTGACGCCGCCGCGCCCCGGGGGCAAGCACCCCGGGCATGCTCTTCGCCCTCCCCTACCCCGTCATTGATCCCGTCCTGGTCCATCTCGGGCCGTTCCCGATCCGATGGTATGCCCTCGCCTATATTGCGGGCCTCGTCGCGGGCTGGGCCTGTGCCCGCTGGCTGTGCGGCCGGCCGTGGCTGTGGGGGACCGTTCCGCATCCCGATGTCGTCAGCATCGACGATCTCGTCGTCTACATCGCCTTCGGCATCGTGCTTGGCGGCCGGGCGGGCTACGTCCTGTTCTACAATCTCCCGTATTTCGTGGCTCACCCCGCCGAGATCGTGGCGGTGTGGACAGGCGGCATGGCGTTCCACGGCGGGCTGCTCGGGTCCCTTCTCGCCATCGTGCTGTTCGCGCGCCGCCATCGGGTGAGCGCCCTCAGCGTCGCGGACGTGGTCGCCGCGGGCGTGCCGTTCGGGCTGTTCTTCGGGCGGCTTGCCAATTTCATCAAACCCGAACTCTGGGGCCGCGAGACGGACGTGCCCTGGGGCATGGTCTTCCCGGGAGCCGGTCCGCTGCCGCGCCACCCCAGCCAGCTTTACGAGGGAGGCCTTGAAGGCGTGCTGCTGTTCCTGGTCCTGGCGGTCCTGATCCGCCGCGGCGCCCTGCGCCGGCCTGGCTTGGTGGCCGGCAGCTTCGCCGTGGGCTACGGCCTCGCCCGCATCACGACGGAGTTCTTCCGGCAGCCCGACCCGCAGCTCGGCTTCCTGTTCGGCGGCGCCACGATGGGCATGCTGCTCTCGCTGCCCCTGATCCTCCTCGGCCTGGTGGCGGTGGGCTGGGCGCTGCGGCCGCGCAACGTGATCGAATGAGCGGCGAGCCGCCCCTACTTCCTCTGCTCCGTGACCTCATCCTCGCGACGGGCCCCATCGGACTCGACCGCTTCATGGCGCTGGCGCTGGGTCATCCCGTGCACGGCTACTACGTGACACGCGATCCGCTCGGAGCTGGGGGAGACTTCACCACGGCGCCCGAGATCAGCCAGATGTTCGGGGAGATGATCGGGCTCTGGTGCGCGGCGGTCTGGCAGTCGCTCGGCGCGCCGGCCCCCCTGCACCTCATAGAGCTCGGCCCAGGCCGCGGAACGCTGATGGCCGACCTCCTGCGGGCAGCGGCGGTGCGGCCGGCCTTCCGGGCTGCCCTCGAGATCCACCTCGTCGAGACCAGCCCCGTGCTGCGGGACCGGCAGGCGGCTTGCCTTGCGGCCAGCGGCTTTGCCCCGCGCTGGCATGACGGTCCGGAGACCCTTCCCGAAGGACCGGCCATCGTCCTGGCGAACGAGTTCTTCGATGCGCTTCCCGTGCAGCACTTCATCCTCACCGAACGCGGCTGGTGCGAACGGCTGATCGGGCTGGACCCGGCGGGGCAGCTCGCCTTCGGCCTGGCCGCCGAGCCGAATCTCCACCTGACGCTGCGGGCTCCCCTCGGCGCCACGGTCGAGATCGGCGTCGCGGCACAGCAGGTGAGCGGCCAGATCGCCGCGCGCATCGCCGCGAGCGGTGGCGCCGCCCTGTTCATCGACTATGGCCATGCGCGTCCGGCCCTGGGCGAGACCCTGCAGGCGGTGCGCCGGCACGCCTTCACCGACGTGCTCGCGGCGCCGGGCGAAGCCGATCTCACCGCCCATGTCGATTTCGCAGCGCTCCGCCGTGCCGCCGAGACGGCCGGTGCCATCGCCCACGGCCCGGTCGAGCAAGGCACCTTTCTGCATCGCCTCGGCATCGCGGCCCGGGCCGCGCAGCTCGCCCGTCGCAACCCCGACCAGGCGCCGGCGGTCGTGGCCGCTCTGCAACGGCTCACGGCACGCGACGCGGCGGGGACACCCGGCATGGGGGCGCTCTTCAAGGCGCTGGCGCTCACACGGCCGGACGGGCCGCCACCGCCGGGCTTCGAGGAGCCGGGCTGACCTCTCCCTCGGCGGGTCGCAACGGCGGGTGGAAGTCGCATGCCGCGCCGTCAATCGCTAAAAGGAAAAACGCCGCCTCGGAGTCCGCCATGAGCCTCGCCATCGTCCTGTCCGACGCGCTCGACGAGCCCCGCCTGCGGCACGCCTTCTTCACGCGGCAGGGCGGCGTCTCGACGGGCGTCTACCACAGCCTGAACGGGGGCGTCGGCTCGCGCGACCTGCCCGACGCCGTGGCCGAGAACCGCAGGCGCATGGCGGCCGTGCTCGGGGTGGAACCCGCCCGACTCGTCGTTCCCTACCAGGTCCATTCGGCGGAGGCGCTGGTGGTGGAGGCGCCCTTCCCGCCGGAGCAGCGCCCGCGGGTCGATGGCGTCGTCACGCGCACACCGGGCCTCGCCTTGGGCGTCACCGGCGCCGATTGCGGGATCGTGCTGCTCGCGGATGCCGCGGCCGGGGTGATCGGCGCCGTCCATGCCGGCTGGAAGGGCGCGCTGACCGGCGTGCTCGAAGCGACCGTGGCAGCCATGACGGGCCTGGGAGCAGGACGCGAGACGATCACCGCCGTCCTCGGACCCACGATCGCGCAGCCCTCCTACGAGGTCGGCGCGGAGTTTGTCGCGCGCTTCAGCGACGTCGACGAACGCTATGGGCGGTTCTTCAACCCGGCGACCCGCCCGGACCATGCCCTGTTCGACCTGCACGGCTTCATCGGCCATCGTCTCACGGCCGCGGGCGTCGGCCGCTTCGTCGACCTCGAGCTCGACACCTATGCCGACGAGGCCCGCTTCTTCAGCTACCGCCGCACGACGCACCGGGGCGAGGCGGATTACGGCCGGCTCGTCGCGGCCATCGTCCTGGCGAACTAAGGAGACGGTCAGGAAGCAGTTTTGTCCGCCTTCTGCTTGTCCATCAGGTCGACGAACTGCCGAAACAGGTAGTGGCTGTCCCGGGGGCCGGGCGAGGCCTCGGGATGGTGCTGGACGGAGAAGACCGGTCGGTCGGTAAGCGCGATGCCGCAGTTGGACCCGTCGAACAGCGAGACATGCGTCTCCCGCGCCGTGGCGGGCAGCGTCTTGGGGTCCACCGCGAAGCCGTGATTCATGGAGACGATCTCGACCTTGCCCGTCCCGGTGTCCTTGACGGGGTGGTTGGCGCCATGATGGCCCTGATGCATCTTGACCGTCTTCGCTCCCACGGCGAGCGCCAGCATCTGGTGGCCGAGGCAGATCCCGAAGGTCGGGACGTTGCGCTCGATCAGGCCCTGGATGACGGGCACGGCATATTTCCCCGTTTCCTCCGGGTCGCCCGGACCGTTGGACAGGAACACCCCGTCGGGGTTCATGGCCAGGATGTCCTCGACCGCGGCCGTTGCCGGAACCACGGTGACGGCGCAGCCGGCATCCGCAAGCAGGCGGAGGATATTGCGCTTCACGCCGTAGTCGATCGCCACCACCCTGTGCCGGGGGGCGGCCTGCTCGCCGTAGCCGTCCTCCAGGGTCCAGGCCGTCTGGGTCCAGTCGTAGCGCTGCCGCGTGGCCACGTCGGGCACGAGGTCGGTGCCCTCGATGCCGTGCCAGGCGGCGGCCTGCGCCCGCAGCGAGTCCCGGTCGAACAGGCCCTCGGGATGATGTGCGATCACGGCATTGGGCATGCCCTTGTCGCGGATCAGCGCGGTCAGGGCCCGTGTGTCGACCCCGCCGAGTCCGATGATCCCGCGGCTCCTGAGCCAACGGTCGAGATGGCCGGTCGCCCGGTAATTGGCCGGGTCCGTGATCGGCGCGTGCAGGACGACGCCCCTGATCCCGGTCGAGGCCGCCATGTTGACGGTCTCGATATCCTCCTCGTTGATCCCGACATTGCCGATATGGGGGAAGGTGAAGGTGATGATCTGCCCGGAATAGGACGGGTCCGTCAGGATCTCTTCGTAGCCCGTCATGGCCGTGTTGAAGCAGACCTCGCCGACCGCGGTTCCGGTCGCTCCGAAGCCGATGCCTTCGAGGATGGTTCCGTCGGCGAGCACGAGGAGCGCCGTCGCTGCGGGCTCGTCCCAGCCGTCGCCCGCCGTCCTGTCCGGTTCCGACATCCCGCCTCGCTTTGCCTCGGGCGGCCCGAGCGCCCTGTCCCTCGGGGAGGGATGTGTTTGGCCAGTCCGGCGAAGTCAAGCGACGATCCCCGAATTGACAAGCGGGTCGGCGCATCGCTCATTCGCGGCCATGAGCCTCTCGCGCGACGAAGTCGAACGTTATGCCCGTCATATCGTCCTGCGCGACATCGGCGGCCCTGGCCAGAACAGGCTGAAGGCCGCGCGCGTGCTGGTGATCGGGGCCGGCGGGCTCGGGAGCCCGGTGATCCAGTACCTCGCCGCGGCGGGCGTCGGGTCCATCGGCATCGCGGACGACGACGTGGTCTCCCTGTCCAACCTCCAGCGGCAGGTGCTGTTCGACACGGCCGATGTGGGAGCGGCCAAGGCCGAGCGCGCCGCGGCCGCGGTGCGCGCCCTGAACCCGCACGTCGCCGTCGACGTCCTGCCCGCGAGGGTGGAGGCCGGCAACGTGATCGGGCTCGCGCAGGCCTATGACATCGTGGTCGACGGCTCCGACAACTTCGCGACCCGCTACCTTGTCTCGGATGCCTGTTACCACGCGCGGCGGCCCCTCGTGACCGGCTCGCTCGGCACCTTCGACGGGACCGTCACGACCTTGCGGCCCTTCGAGACCGGCCCGGACGGCAAGCCCCAGCCCACCTATCGCTGCCTGTTCCCCGAACCGCCGCCGGAAGGCAGCGTTCCGACCTGCGCGGAAGCCGGCGTGCTCGGCGCGCTTGCCGGCCTCGTCGGAAGCACCATGGCGCTCGAAGTGGTCCGGGAGATCGTCGGCTTCGGCGAGGGGCTCGTGGGTCGGCTGCTGCTGATCGATGCGCGGTCGATGCGATTTGAGGTGCTGCGCTACGCCTGGGATCCGGATAATCCGTTGAGCGGGACGACGCAGCCACGCGCCGCGCCGCACGCCTGACGCCCTGACCGCGAGCGGGCTCGTTCAAATTGTCCCTTGATTCACAAGGCCGGGGAGACACACCGGCACGCCAATTGCCGCCACATTCCGCTTCGCTCTTGACCGACTCACCCTTCTCCTCTTCATTTCGGGAGACTGATGAGATGCTTGCGTGTTCGGGCAGGCGCGTCGCTCTCGCGTCCCAGTCGATGCACGCTTGAGTCGATGGTCGGGGTGAGGGATCGCCTCATCGGGAGGTCCATGTGTCTGTTGCCGAAAGATTGCCCTCGGACGAGAGCGTGACGCCGATCACGACATCGCCGCCGTCGAGCATCGACAATATCCTGCGCCTCGCCCTGAACGGCGTCGGGGGGCGGACGGCGTCGGCCGCGCCGAGCGTCACCAAGAAGCCCGAGCCTGATTTCGGTCGGGCGGCCGAACTGCTCGATCGGGCCACGACGGCCATCGCCACGCTGACGGCGCGCCGGGACGAACTGGAACGGGCCGCCACGCAGCAGGAACAGGTCTTTGCGGAGCGATTGCGGGTCCTGCAGGACGATGCTGCGGAGTGGGAACGGCGGGCCAAGGTCATCAAGGCGCAACTGCACGATTGCGAGAACCGGCTGTCCGAGCAGCAGGTCCGGATCGAGACGCTGACCTATCGGGCCGAGAATGCCGAAGCGCGCGCCGTCATGGCCGAGCAGATGGCCGCCGACGCCCGCAAGCAGGCGCAACTCTATCACGACAAGATCATTTCGACCCTGGGGACGCTCGCCTAGTCAGGTCGAGACTGCGGGTTTGAGCGCGCTTGGCCGGCGCGCCTCCACCGGCCGCGCCGGTCGCTGGATTGCGCAAGGATGACTGCAAGCGGGACACCCGACGGAGCAAACGGTCGGAGGATCCGATGCCACGGTTGTTCACGGGCCTGGAACTCCCCGGCGAACTGGCCGAGGAACTCGCGTTCCTTCGCGGCGGCCTTTACGGCGCCCGCTGGATCGACGTCGAGAACTACCACCTGACGCTCCGCTTCATCGGGGACATCGACGAGCCGACGGCCAGCGACGTCGACCTCGAACTCGGCCGCGTGCGACGCCAGCCCTTCACCGTCACCCTGGAGGGCCTCGGCTGCTTCGGCGGGGACAAGCCGCGTGCCATCGTCGCCCGCGCGCAGCCGGCCCCGCCCCTCATCGAGCTGCAGGCCGAGCATGAACGGCTGATCCGGCGCGCAGGCCTGCCGGCGGAGCCGCGGAAATTCACCCCGCACGTCACGCTCGCGCGGCTGCGCGGGGTCTCGCAGATGGCCGTTGCGGATTATCTGGGCGCTCGGGGCTTCCTGACACGCCGCTTCACGGTGGACCGTTTCGTCCTGTTCTCGTCACGCGACTCGGTCGGCGGGGGCCCGTATATGATCGAGGCGACCTACCCTCTCGGATAGGTCGCCTCGGTGAGCCTCGCAATGGAAGGGCGGAGCGCCCTTATTCGAAATGGTAGGCGAGGCCGGCGCGGACCGTGTTGCCCTCGCGGGTCACCGAGCTGATCGTGCCGTTCAGGTCGATGCGCTTGCGGGTCGAGTCGAAGTCGTACAGATCCTCAAGGCGCAGCGAGACACGCTGCGAGATGCGGTAGTCGAGACCGCCGCCGGCCGTGAAGGCGTCCAGCGGCACGCGCCCACGGTGGGGGCCGGTGACCGGGTCGGTGATCCCGGCGCGGCCGAAGGAGTAGCCGGCCGCCACGAAGGGCAGAAAGTTGCCGAAGGCGTAGCCGGCGCGTCCGCGGATGTCGGCGTTGACGTAGCCGCGATAGTCGATGTTATCCAGCCCGGCCGGATTGACCGGCAGCGCGCCGCGGATCGCCACGCCGCGATTGCCCGTGATGCTCTCCAGCGACGTGCTGCCATCGAAACCGAGCATGAGGTGCCCGAACATGAAGTTCGTGCCGGCGTAGATGCCGCCCAGCCCGCCATCCGCGTCGATGTTGCGGCTGCCCACGCCGTTGACGCGCGTGCGGACCGTCGGGCTGCCATAGCCGCCGAGCACGCCACCGTAGCCGCCGGCCCAGTTCACGTCGCCAGCCGCATCCGCGTAGGGACGCGGGGGATTGTCGCCGAAGCGGTAGATGATCGCGCCGCGGATGAAGCTGCCGTCCGAATGCGTGCGGTAGGTCTGGCCGCCATAGGCGAAGGTTTCGGTCGGCAGGCTCTGGTAGATGTACTCGGCGCGCAGCGTCAGCGGTCCGAGGAGGAAGGACGGCAGGTTGGGGAACAGCTGCTGCGGGAACAGCTTGTATTCGAGACCGGCTCCGATCGTGTAGCCGACCGACTGCACGTTGCGCCCGAACCATTGCGGCACGTTGCCAAGGCCGCCGGTGCCGGACATGTAGCCTTCGTTCAGCACCGCACCGCCCGCGATGAAGGGCATGAACTGGCCGAACTCGTAGCCGAGCAGGCCGCGGAAGCGGACATCGTAAAGGGTGTCGTTGTGAGCTGGCACCAGCCCACCGCCGGCAATGTTGCCGCGGATCACGTTCAGGTCGATCGAGCTTTCCGCGCCGAACACGTAATGTCCGTACTGGAAGTTGTAGCCGATCAGGGCGCCGCCGATCTGGCCGTCGATGTCGCGGGATCGCGACACGCCGGGCTGCCGGTTGGTGAAGGAATTGAAGCCGTAGCCGTAGGTCGAGCCGACATAGAGGCCAGACCAGTCGTCCACGTTGATGACGGGGGATGCGGCAAAGACGGGCGGCGTCGTGCGCGAAGGAAGGTCCGCCGCCTGGGCCGCTACGGAGCAGGTCAGGGCACCGACGACAAGGCCTACGCGTTTCACATTGACTGGGCGCATCTGCTCCGACCTGCGACGTTGTTCCGGAGCGCTGATCGTACACCGCACCCGGCGCACGGAACAGTTTCATGGCGCCGCCTGCCCCGGTCTTGCCGCAGCTGTGTCATTTAGACCGCAGTCGGACCGGCGGGCAGCTTTCGGGCTCAGGAGCGGTAGTCGCCATTGATCTCGACATAGGCCTTGGTGAGATCGCAGGTCCACATCGTGGCGCGGCCGTCTCCCAGACCGAGATCCGCCCGGATCGCGATCGTGTCGCCGCGCATATAGGCCGAGGTTTCGGCTTCGTCGTAGTCCGGGTCCCGGCGGCCGTCGACGGCCACGCGGATCGGGCCGAACCAGATGGCCAGACGGTCGCGCTCGGCGCGCTCCCCCGCCTTGCCCACGGCCATCACGACGCGCCCCCAATTGGCGTCCTCGCCGCCTACGGCGGTCTTGACCAGGGGCGAGTTGGCGATGGACGCGGCGACCGTCTTTGCTGCCGCGTCCGAGTCGGCCCCCGTGACGGCGACCTCGATGAACTTGCGGGCGCCCTCGCCGTCGCGCACGACGAGGTGGGCGAGGTCGAG
>CAXTVD010000020.1:15315-21568 GCA_964247575.1 uncultured Lichenihabitans sp. | reverse complement strand
GTCGACAGCGCATGCAGGTGGGTCTCGTTGCCGGGCGAGTGCTGCAGGATCGCCGTCTCGACCTCCGCGAAATCCCGGTCGGTGAAGAAGGCGCGCACCGCCGCCGTCAGCCGCGCGCGCTGCCGCAGCATCGGCCTGCGATCCTCGTAGGTCCCCCGATCCCAGAACGGCGATGGTTTGCTCAAATCCCGACCGGCTCCTGCCTGTGGCCGCGGACCATACTGGCGCAGCGGGGGAAAGTCGCTATGGTGCCGGCCATTCGCGCCCGCCCCGTCCGGGGCCGGGCCGCGCCCGCCATTGTGAACACCCCATCAAGGAACGCCTCGTGAAAGTCATCGCCAGTTCGCTTCGCAAGGGCAACGTCGTCGAGAGGGACAGCCAACTCTACATCGTGCTCACGGCCGAGAGCTTTCACCCCGGCAAGGGCACGCCCACGACCCAGATCGACATGCGCCGCATCAGCGACGGCGTGAAGGTGACGGACCGCTACAAGACGACCGAGCAGGTCGAGCGCGCCTTCGTGGAGGACCGCGAGTTCAGCTTCCTCTACCAGGACGCCGAGGGCTATACCTTCATGAACTCGGAGAACTACGATCAGGTCCAGGTGCCCATCGACGTGATCGGTGACCAGGCGCAGTACCTGCAGGAAGGCATGAAGGTGATGCTGAGCGTCTTCAACGACGTGCCGGTCGCCATCCAGCTGCCGGCCCGGGTCACGCTGGAGGTCACGGAGACCGAGCCCGCGATGAAGGGCCAGACGGCCTCCTCCTCGTACAAGCCGGCCAAGCTGTCGAACGGCGGCCGCACCATGGTGCCCCCGCACATCCAGCCGGGCACGAGGGTCATCGTCCTCACCGAGGACGGCTCCTATGTCGAGCGCGCCAAGGACTGAGCGTCGGCTCAGCCCGCCTGCAGCACGCAGGCGGGGACATCGGCGAAGACGCAGTCCTCGGGCGAGCCGTCCTCGTACATGAAGCCGGCGACCGGCACGGTTTCCCCGAGGCTCGCGACGCCGATGTGCCAGATGCCGGCGCGGTAGTTGAAGCCCTGGCCGCGTCCCAGAAACGCCAGCAGCGTCGACAGGTCCGGCCCGCCAACCCCCCCGGGCAGGGCGACGGCGATCAGCATGGGCGTGTCGCCGAACGGCAGGAAGCTCTGGTTGGACTGCGGGTGCTGTTCCATGCGCGTGAAGCGGTGTGGCAGCGCCACGACGCTCGATCGCGCGAGGAACTGGTTGGGCCTGGCTCCGGCGCGCCTGTTCTCGAGCCGCGCCACATGGTCCACCCGGGCCGTCACGGCCGCGGGCGTGAACACCTCGCCGTAGGGGGCGAAGCGCTCGGGCGTGAGATCGGCGACGGTGAAGCTCGGCATGGTGTCCTGCGGGATGGGGCTCGTCGCCCCGCCGTGAAGCGTCCGGACCATCCTGTCAAGCGCGGGCCGGAACCCGCCGATGCCGGCCGCATTGACCTGCGTCAACGCAAGGGAGGACCGCGCATGGCCAGCAAGGGCAAGGAACCGGGCAATCCGGAAAGCGCACCCATCGAGAGCCGCCGGACGCCGGCCGGGGATGGCGGCGTGACCCCCGAGGAAAGCATCACCGACGAGGGCGAAGGCACCGTGCTCGACGTGCCGGAAATGGGCGAGTTCTCCGCCGAGGCCGCACGCCCGACGCCGCTCGACGACCTCGCGCAGGCTGAGCGGGCCAAGCTCCCCAGCGACTGAACGGACGTGAACATCTTGGCCAGCGGCAGGCGCGACCGGATCGGATCACGAGCGGTCGGCCCGCCGTCGGGCCAATCCTGGATGGCCGCGGGTCAGCGGAGGACCGGCCGGGATTGATCGTGCTCGCCGGGTGCCATGTCGCACGGCTGGGCGGAGGCGTGGGGAGTTGGGATGTCGAACGATAATGAGCGGCTGCTTGTCTATTTTGACAATGAGCAGCATCTGGTCCGTCGCTTGGGGGCTGCCGTGGTCGCCTGCTGGAGCGAACTGCCGCCTGCACTGCAAACCCGGCTGATCGACCAGGCCAAGCGCGTGCTGGACGAAACCCAGTCCGACCAGCTGGACAACGAGTTGAAGCACCTCCTTGCCAGCGCTCAAACGGGTCGCTGACGGTCGCCGGACAGAGGGTAGCGTTCACCCTCGCAGGTGGATGAGGGTTCCGCCCGTCTTGTCTGTGGCCACCGAGAAGTCGGCGGCCGTGAAGGCTCCCGCGAGGGCGAGGTGGGCGATGTGGGTTCCGTCGCTCACCGCCAGTGTGCCCTCGTTCTGCCCCGGCGTGTAGCTCAGCGTCGCCGTCGCGGCCCGCATGTCGGAGAGATCGAGCGTCGAGGAGGCCGCAAAGCCGGTGATCCGTCCGGTGAAGGCGGCCGCGTGGTCGAGTTGCAGGGTGGCCCCCGCGCCGATGCCGAAGGCGACCGTGTTGGCCGACGCGCCGGAGAGCTCAAGCAGGCTGCCCGGCCCGTTCAGATCGACGAAGCCGGAGCCCGTCAGGTCCGGTCCGACGATCAGGCTCGCACCTCCCGCGATGGTGATGCCGCCGGTATTGGTCGCGCTTCCCGACAGGGCGAGTTCGCCCCCCTGGACCGCAAGCGTCCCCGTATTGGTCAGGGCCGCTTCGATGCGGGCCGCGCCTGTGCCCGTCTTGGTCAGCGTTCCGGCATTGCTGAGCGACCCCGTGCCGGCCGTCGTGGTGACGATCGCGGCGGTGCCGTCCAAGGTGAGGCTACCCCCCGCCTTGATGGCCAGCGTGCCGGGCGAGACGGGGCCGGCCGGCAGCGCGTCCCCGAGATGGAGGGTGCTGCCCGTCAGGGTGCCCGTTCCCAGCAGGTCGAGTTCACGGCCGAGCGTTTCGGTGCCCGTCCCGCCCGGCGTTCCCAGCGTCAGGGAGCCGCTGGGGCCCACGGCCATATGGCCGGACCCGCTCATGTCGCCCCCCGTCCAGTCGAGGCGGCCGGTGACGGAGGCGTTCGCCGACCCGCTGACCGTTCCGGCGGACTGAACGAGGGTCGGCAGGTTCACGGCGCCGATCACATTCAGCGTGCCGCCCGACAGTTCCACGGGACCTTGCCCCGTGAACGCCGTTCCCGTGTACACGGTGAAGGTTCCTGCCCGGAGATCGAGCGCCGCGTCGGCGTCGATCGAGACCGTCCCGGCGAAAAGGCCGCCACCCGCCAGATCGAGCGTTCCCGACGCCACGTTTACCGTTCCGGCAGCCGTCAGCGGCGCCTGAATCGTGGTGGTGCCCGGCCCCGTCTTGCTCAGCGTTCCATAGAGCATCACGCCATCTGACCCGCCGGTCTGATCGGAGATCGCGGCGGTGTCATCGATCGACAGGCGGCCGAACTGGCCGATGATGAGGTAACCCGGCATGACGGCCTGCGTCGCGCTGTCGTAGGCGTCGAGGTCGAGATCGGTGTTCGTCAGGACGGACTGGCCCATGGCGAACAGCGTGCGGCCGAGATGCTCGGTCGAAGGGGCGCCGGCCGCGCCGACGGTCAACGGCGCTTTCTGGGGCAGGGTGATCTCGCCAGAACCGACCAGCGTCCCGCCGACCATGGTCAGCGACCCGGAAACCGTTTCGAAGCCCGAGCCGGCCAGGACGCCGGAGGAGAGCGCCAGCGTCCCGATCGTCGACGTGCCGTTCAGCGTGACGGCGCCCCCGTCGACCGCGAGCGTCCCGAAGCTGGCCGTATCGGCCACCGTCAAGGCGGCGTTGGCGGCGACCGCCAAGCGGCTCGCGGCGCCCGCGGCGATTTGCTGGACCGTGGTGATGCCGGTCGACAAGGTGACCGCGACGGGGCGGCTGATCGTGACCTCGTCCGGAGCCGTCGGGACGAGACCGGTGCTCCAGTTCGCCCCAAGGTTCCAGTCCCCGCCCAGCGGATTGATGAAGACGGGCCTGTCCTGCAGGACACTGAGGCTGATCGCGTTGCTGAAGGCGGTATGGCCGGCCGCGTCGGTGACGTCGGCCACAACGGTATCGTCTGCGTCGGGCAGGACGACGCCGGCACTCCAGGAGCCGTCCTGTCCGACGACGCCGGTCCCGGCGGCGGCACTGCCGGCCAGCACGGTGACGGTCGCACCGGCATCAGCCGCGTCGGCGGTTCCCGTGACCGTGGTGGCCGGCGTCGCCACCGGTCCGCCGGAGCTGGTCACGTGAATTGTGGGCGGTGTGGTGTCGAGCGTGAAGGCCAGCGATGCCGAGCCGGTGACGCCGGAGTCGTCGATGGCCGTGACGCCGATGGTATGCTGGCCGTCGGCCAAGCCGACCGGCACGTAGCTCCAGGCTCCGCTCGCATCCGCGGAGATGGTGCCGGGCTGGAGCGAACCGTCCGTCGTGACGGTGAGCCGGGCGTTCGGGGCCGTGAACCCGGTCACCGCGGGAAGCGAGGTGATCCGGTCCGTCGACGAGGTGCCCGTATCGCTTCTGAGACGCTCGGTGACGTCCAGCACGGCGAGGGGAGCGGATTTCTGGTAGGTTCCGGACCGGTCGACGACGGTCTCGATGGAATCCGCGAAGAGGGTCGCGATCTGGTCGGAGGTGAAATCGACACCGGGCGCGGCGACCGTGTCCTGGCCGGGACCGCCGACCACCGCGAGGCCGGTCGATGCGGTGCGGACCGTGAAGGTCGTCCCGCCCGCATTCGTGCTTTGGATGGAAAAGCCGAGCACCTGGGTGTGTGACAGGTCGAGGCTGGCGTCGGACGTGGTCAGCACGTCGTTCGAGCCCGTGCCGAGCAGATTCGCGACCCCGGTCAGCGTGCCGGCACCCACCTTGAGCGTCAGGCCGTCGCCCTCCCCATAGACCCTGCCGAGCCGGGTGAGGCTGTTCGTCGTGAGATCGTAGCGCGCGTCGGGTGAATGACCCGCATTCAGGCTCAGGTCACCGTTGCCATAAGAGGCGCTTATTCTATTGTCCGCGTTCCAATCCGATGGGTTCGCGCTGCTGATAACCGGTCCGTCGCCGCCACCCGCGGTCAGGTGCACGGCTCCGCTGCCGAGGAGGATCGACTGGTTGGCGAAGCTCGTCGAGGTCAGCGTCAGGTTCTGGCTGCCGAGATCGAATTCCGCATCGCTTTCGTCATTCAGCGTGACGAGGTCGATCCCCGTGAAGGCCGCAAGCTGGTCGAAGCGATAGACGCCGCTGCCGGTCAGCGCGAGGATGTCGGGGCCTGGTCCGCCCACCAAGCTGTCGCCTGGGTTCAGCGTGGCGGGCGTTGCGCGGACAAGGATGCCCGTCGGCGGCGCGACGACGTTGTCCTGGCCCGCCGTCAGGGTTGCGACCGTTGCGCTGCCTGGATTGTGGAGCGTCACGCTCACCGTCTGCTCGGCCACTTGACCGATGCCATCGTTCAACAAGACCGCGAAGGTGTCCGTCCGGTCCGCCGCGAGGCCCTGCACGGCGGCTTCGGAGACGATGTAGGACCAGGTGACGCGCTGCGAGTAGGGCCCTTCCGTCGAAGCCGAGAGGGAACCGACATCGCCCTGGGCCGGCGTCACGACGGTCGTATAGGGGCCGCCCGTCGAGTCGCTGAAGCGGAAGGAGCCGTCGGCCGACAACGCCGAGACCTTCGGGTTCCCAATCAGGCTCGCCGATACCGAGTCGGCAGGCGGGACGACCGCGGCGGGCGGCAGCGTGGTGCCCACCAGGGTGACCGTGACGGGAAAGGTGGTGGCCTGCATCGACCCGTCGCGGACGGTGACGTCGAATACGTCCTGGCTGGTCTGGCCGAGGAGGAGCGCGGCGAGGCTCGCGGGCGACACCGTGTAGGTCCAGGTTACCTGCCCGACGCCGCCGCCCGTGCTGTCGGTCGTGACCACCGGAACGAGCCGGCCCAACGGCGCGGTTTTCTGGCTCGCCTTGGGATCGAACGCCACGGAGACGGTGTGCGTGTCGGTGAGGTCAGCATCGGTGAAGCCGTTCGACCCGCTCGCCGTAAAGAGGGCGCCCGGAGTTGGCTCCCCGACGGCGTTCACGATGGTCGCGGCATCCGACCGGCCGGTCGGGACCAGCACAGGTGCGTCGTCGCTGTTGACCAGCAGCACGGTCACTCGCTGCTCCAGGGTTCCGCCATGCCCGTCGGCCAGGGTCAGGTTATAGGCCTGGCGAATCGTCTGGCCGACGGGCAGGCCCTGCAAGCCCGCTGCCGAAACCGCATAGCTCCAGGTCACCCGTCCGTTCGCGCCGCCCGTCGAATCCGCCGTGACCGTGGGCGTCAGGGTGCCGAGCGCCGTGGCCAAGGTGCTGGCC
>CAXTVD010000020.1:12136-15305 GCA_964247575.1 uncultured Lichenihabitans sp. | reverse complement strand
CGGCATCGGTGAAGGTTCCGGTCCCGCTCGCGGTCAGGACGGCGTCCTGCGTGCTGCCATCGGCCGGTGGCGCGCGCACCAGGGCGACATCCGTGTCCCCCGCCGTGTAGGACAGGACGGGCGCATCGTTGGTGCCGACCAGGGTGACGGTCACGGGCTCCACGAGGGTCCCGCCATGGCCGTCCGCGAGCACCAGATCGAACACCTCGTGGACCGTCTGTCCCGCCGCAAGGCGCTCGAGCCGACCGGCCAAGGCCGTATAGGTCCAGGTGATCCGGCCGGGACCGCCCCCCGTCGAATCGACGGAGACGACGGCCGTCATCGCACCCAGCGTCGTCGGCACGGTGCTGGCCGCGGCGTCGAAGCGGACGGCGACCGTGTGCGTGTCGGTGACATTGGGATCGCGGAAGCTCAGCGTCCCGTCGGCACGCGCCACCGCTCCCTGCGTCGGTCTCCCGACTGCTTCCACGATGGTTGCGGTGGACGAATTCCCGCTCGTGTCGAGCGGGACGATGGCGCTGTTCGCCGCCGGACCGGTGGACGGCAACGCGAGCTGCTGCTCATCGGCCAGGGCAAGCCCGACGAGCGATGCGGGTTTGCTGGCCTCGCTCATGGGACGCCTCTCGTATAGGCCAACGCCGAGCCTTCCTTAACGGAAGCTTAAAATCCGAGTGAAGCCGGTGCGCTGCTCCTTAGCAAGAGCTTTGTTGAAGACCGGTCGTTTGGAGGCCCGCCGCCCGCAGGTCGACATGGGCTGAGAATATCTCATCGATAGGACCATGGAACTGCCTCGGCGCACGCAACGATGCTCGTTTTTGGAGGCAGACAGCGGGAAAGATGCTGGCGTGTCGCGGCTCAAGACCGTCGTGTGATTGCCTCACCTCCTTCCGATGCTGACGAACACCGTCGCAAGTGTGCATCCGATCAGCCGGCGCCGACGGGCGCGCTGGATTACTGGGCGGTTGCCTCCGCCGGCCGTGGCGTGCGGACTGGACCTTTGCGCGGGGGCTGCCTATCCAACGCCCTCCGCGGCACGAGGGACGCTGTTGTACACGGACTGGGAATGGCTCCTCGCGGGCATGGACAGGGTCTGGAGACCCGTGGCGACGCCCCTGGGCCTGTTCCTCGCCGTGATGGTCACCGGGCACGTTCTCCTGCACAAGCGGGATGTCGCGGCGTCGATCGGCTGGATCGGCCTTGCCTGGCTGGCCCCGGTCTGGGGCGCTCTCCTCTACCTGATGTTCGGCATCAATCGCGTCGCCCGTCGGGCGCGACGGATCAGGGGTCCGCGACCGCCCCGGCACCATGCGGTCCGTCTGCCCCAGGACGATTTCGCCGGATCCCTCAAGCCGCTCGAGCGCGCCGTGCGGCGCATCACCAACCGCCCAGCGGCAGACCACAACGGGGTCGCCGTGCTGCTGAACGGCGACGAGGCCTACCCCGCCATGCTGGCGGCGATCGACGCCGCGCGGCGCAGTGTGGCCCTGTCCACCTACATCATGCGGAACGACGTCGTGGGCCGTCGCTTCCTGGAGGCCCTCGACGCGGCCCGTCGGCGCGGTGTGGAGGTCAGGATCCTGCTGGACGGGATCGGCAGCGGCTACCTCCCCAGGATCTATTTCGTCCTGCGCCGCCGTGGCCTCCCGGTTGCGCTCTTCATGCATTCGGTCCTGCCCTGGCGCATGCCGTTTCTCAATCTGCGCAGCCACAAGAAGCTGCTGGTCGTGGATGGCAGCGTCGGCTTCACCGGCGGGATGAACATCACCGCCGAGAGCCTCCTGGCCAGCACGCCCACGTACCCCGTCGCCGACATACATTTCAGCTTCGAGGGCCCAATCGTGACCCAGCTGATGGACGCCTTCGCGCGGGATTGGGTCTTCACGGCCGGCGAGACGCTCGACAGCGAGGCCTGGTTCCCGGAGCCGAGCGAGGCGGGGGACTGCGTGTGCCGCGTGATCTCATCCGGTCCGGACGAGGATTTCGAGAAGATCCAGATGGTGCTGCTGGAGGCGATCAGCACGGCGGCCAGCTCGATCAAGCTGATGACGCCGTATTTCCTGCCCGACGATCAGGTCGTCACGGCGCTCGCCTTGGCGGCGATGCGCGGCGTCGACGTCGAGCTCGTCGTGCCACGCCGCAGCAATCACCGCTTTGTCGACCTGGCCATGCGGGGCCATATCGCGCCCCTGATCGAGCATGGCGTGCACGTCTGGTTCGCCAAACGTCCGTTCAATCACGCCAAGCTGATGACCGTGGACGGGCACTGGTGCCTGGTCGGCAGCGCGAACTGGGACATGCGCAGCCTTCGCCTCAACTTCGAACTCGACGTCGAGATTTATAGTGGCGATCTCGCGCGGCAGCTCGAGGCGCTCATGCGGTCGCACCAGCATGCCCGGCTGAGGTTGCAGGACCTGGAGGGTCGAAGCCTGCCCGTTCGGCTGCGGGATGCGGCGCTTCGCCTGTTCTTGCCCTATATCTGAACAGCGAGCGGCGCTGCGTCAGTCGTCGCTCGTCGACGGTCAGGCTGACGCAGATGGGCCGATGGTCCGAGCTGAGGCGCGGCAGGACACGCGCCTGATCGCAGTGGAGACCACGCACCAGGCACCGGTCGATCCGCAGGGGCACGATCTCCCCCATGCGGTGAGTCGGCCAGCGCGGGCCGACATCGCGGAAGCCGGGCAGAAGGGCTGGACCGACAAGGTTGAAATCACCCAGGACGGCGGCGCGTGCGGGAAGCCGGAGGGCGATCTCGCGCAACTGGCGGCGGTTCAGGCGCTGCCCGTGCGAGAGATGAACGTTGGCGATCGCCACATCACCCAGGGTGACGACCTGGCAGATCCGGCGGAACCAGGCGCCCGGCGTGATCGGATCGAAGGTGGGCGGTGTCAGCCACGGCATCGGGCTCCACATGGCCAGTCCGTGGATGCGGCCCGGCTGCGGCTGCCAGGCGTAGCAACCGCCCAGGCGATCGCACAGCAGCTCGAAGGGCTTGGTGGCCTCCTGCAACACCAGCAGATCGGGTCGCTCGCGGCGGACGAGATCGACCACGTCGGCGGGCGTCGCACCCGTCTGACGCAGCAGGTTCCAACTGATCACTTTCACGGTTTCGTCCGTTTCAATCAGTGCCGAAATCCGACGCCCTTTTCGGGCCGTCGACTCGCCTCAATCG
>CAXTVD010000020.1:0-12126 GCA_964247575.1 uncultured Lichenihabitans sp. | reverse complement strand
CCGCTTGCCGCTCCGTCAACGGCCGTGTCGAGCGCGCCAGCTCGACGCGGTCGGTATTCCTCTAGTCTTGTCGTGCCGCAAGCAACATGGTCGAAAGCTTGCTTGAGGCTGGATCCGCTCACGGAACATTCAAGGGTTAGGGTTGACTGCATCCTGAATCAGCAGCAGCATTTCTCCATCATCTCATAAGGACTTTTCCTGTCGTGATTTGAACCGTGACTGTCAGGAGGTTATATTGCAGGACCTGCCAAAATTCCGGACTTTCTTCGTCGTGGTCCGCGATGAAGATCGCAAGCTGTTTTCCGTCCATGGCCCGGTCACCAATGACAAGCTGATAAGGGATCGCGCGGCCGAAGCGCGGAGCGGGGGCCGCAATATCGTCGTGACCACCAGCCAGTGCTCGAACCGTCTGGCGGCGACACAGGAAGCCGCTCACGCGGCTGACTTCCTGGAAGCCGACGCCGCCTTCTGAGCCGGCCGGCCGTTGTTCAGGCGGCTCGTTCCGCCGCTTTGGGCGGGCGCATGTTGCCCGGGACCTCTTCGACGATCATCTCGTCGTCCGGGGCAAGGCATTGTCTCACGCGTGCGAAGACCGCCCCGCTCTCCGCTTCCCGCACCGGAGACATCCAGACCCGATGGGAGACCTGCCGGGCTCCCAGGAGTGCGAGGACGCGTCGGAGGTCCGCGTAGTCGTGGGTCGGGCTGCCCATGGTGAGCCCGACGAAGTAGAAATTCAAACGATCCCTCCCAAGCTGCCTCGCCGATGGCCTAACCTGGGTTAGAATCCTTGCCGGGAGCTTGATCCCCGCTCGGCGGGACGGCGAGGGACGCGCAAGGCCGGCGTGGTGACGGGCGGGAAGGGATCAACTGTACCGGCACGCAAGCTCGGGGCAGCCCAGTCCGATTGCGTGACCGCGAGCCGAAGGCACCGCCAGGTTCATGGGAATCGGCACCAGCAACGGCGTGAACGGGATGCCGGACCAGACGATCAGCCGTCGCGACCACGATCGCGAAGTAAGCAGGCTGGCGCAGACCATCGAGCGCCAGAATGCCGAATTGTCGGCCCTGACCGCCTATTTGATCACCACGAAGCCGATCCCGGGGCGCGACCATCGCGCCCGGGCGGCCACCGTCGCTGCCCTGGTCGGCTCCATCCCCAGGCATGAAGCCGCCCAGAGCATTCGGCGCATCCACGATGCCGTCGTCCTTTCGCGTCGCGGCCTCGAGGCGGAGGGAGATTTGCAACGCTGATCAGCCGGGCGACTGCTCGAAGCTCGGCAGCAACCGGTAAGGAGGCTCTGTTCCTTCAAGCCCGACGCTCGTCCTGCCGCGCAGCCGATCGATGCGGGCGCCGACAGGCTGTTATCGGCTCAGCGCTCGACCAAGGGCGAAGACCGCCGTGCTCGCCACCAAGCTCAGGACGAGTGTGACCAGCAGGGACGGGATCATCTTGCGTTCCAGGTTTCGCCAGCGCCGCAGATTGACGACGACCGCGATGGCCACGGCCCAGAGAATCGGGATGGCGAGGCCGTTATGCCCCAGGGAGCCCCAGTAGAACGGCAGCCCGAGAAACAACGCGGCCAGCAGGACCGAAAGGATCAGGTTCATGGATCTGCTCGGCCATCCTCCTGGCCGATCCCGTCGCCGGGCCGGCTCGCCACCCGGCACCCGAACGGAGCCGATACCCACCGGCGAGACGCATCTCGGCGGCCGCCGGACCGTCCTGTCCGAGAGACGGGACGATACACGCATTCCGGCGGCGCGACAGCCCGGTCGGCGTCAAGGCTTGCCCCGGTTGAGGCGCCCGGCCGAGCCGGCGTGTCCAACGCAGGCCAGCCATGTTCCAGAGCCCATGGCTCGCGCAAGCCACAAGGCGCATATGGGAGAGGTGCCGCTTCGGCGGTGCATGCCCTTCTTGGGCGTTTCCTCCCTAGACTTGGGCCGCCCGTGGCAACACGAGGCGGCCTCTTTCTTGGGGCGCCCGAAAGGTCGGCGACGGCCTACTCGGCGGCGATGCGCTCGCTGCCAACCATGTCGTGAACCGCATCCGACAACCGTTGCAGGACGCTCGCGAGATGGGCGGCCACGACCCCGAACTCGGCGTTGGGCTCGATCGCTCGTTCGTTCATATAGAGCGCCCTATTGACCTCGATCTGCAAGGCGTGCCGGCCCATTGCCGGGTGACCGTAATGCTCGGTGATGAACCCGCCCGCATAGGGCTTGTTGCGCTCGACCGAGTAGCCGAGATCGCTGAGGGCCTGGTCCGCCAAGTCGGCCAGCGCCCGCATGCAGCTTGTGCCGAACCGGTCGCCGATCACGAAATCCGCCTTCAGGCGCTCGTCCCGGCTGTTGCAGCCGGCCTGCGCCGCCGCCTGCGCGGAGGGCATGGAGTGGCAGTCGACCAGGAGCGTGCGCCCGAAGCGCTGGACCGCCCGGTCGAGGAGCTGCCTCAAGGCGGCGTGATAGGGCTTGTAAAGGCAGTCGATCCGGCGGATCCCCTCCTCCACGGTCAGTCGCTTGGCATAGATTTCCTGGGCCTCGCCGACGACGCGTGCGATCGTGCCGAGGCCGCCGGCCACGCGCAGCGACCGCGAGTTCACATAAGGGGGCAGACGGCCCTCGAACATGCGGGGATCGAGCTCGTAGGGCTCCCGGTTGGGATCGAGATAAGCGCGCGGAAAGCGGGCGCGCAGCAACGGCATCCCGCCGGCCACGGCACCGAGGACGAGCTGGTCGACAAAGGCGTCCTCCGAACGGCGGAGGGCCATGGCGTCGAGCCGCGTGCTGGCCAGGAACCGCGGGGGATAGAGGTGCCCGGAGTGGGGCGAGGACAGGACGAGGCAGCTCGTCAGGTCGAGGGGCTCGATCACGTCGAAGGGTGGGTCGAACTCGGTCTCGACCGATGCGTCGGACGGACGACCGTCGATTGCCTCTGCGCCGTGCGCGCCTTTGTCCATCGCCATCCCATGTGCCGAATCACGGCGCCCCGAAGACACCGCAAGCCCCGTCCGCCGCGAGCCAGTCTGCTCATAAACGTGCGCGGCGTCTATCGGATGCGGCCGAAAACCCCTGCCGCCGCATCGGCTGGCCCGATCGCCTTGTCGAAGCGCAGCGCGCTGGCGCCGTCCTCGTAATAGTCGGCGATCTCGGCAAAGCGCAGGTAGCCCTCGCTTTCGTACAGTCCGATCGCCGCGCGATTATCGGTCCGCACCTCGAGCCGGATCCGGGAGCGGCCCCTGTGCCGCGCCGCGGCTTCGCAGCCCCGCAGCAGGTCGCGCCCGAGGCCGCGCCGCGCCACCGTCTCCAACACGGCCAGCGAGAACAGGCGGGCGACGCCCGAGCCGGCGCGAAAGCCGATCATGGCGTAGCCGACCGGACTTCCGTCATCGGCGATGAGGACGTCGGTGGTCGCCGACGCCGCAAGGAAATAGCGCAGGCTCCGGCGCGACAGGCGGTCGGCGTCGAAGGCCGCCTGCTCGATCCGCTCCAGGGCCCCCAGATCGTCCGGCCGGCCGGGACGGATGATCGGGGCCGCTACGAGCCGTTCCACGGAAAGGTCCAGGTCTCGGTCAGCGCGCGATTGCCCGATTTCAGGAACGCCCGCAGATCCGTCCCGGTGCCGGGCGCGAGTTCCACGTCGATGGCGGCCCTGAACCCGGAAATGTGCGGATTGGGCACGAGGAAGGATCGCAGGATGCGCCCGTTGGTCGAGGTCGGCACGACCTCCACCAGGCTCGGATCGGTGGTGAAATAGGCGAGGTCGCCACCGGAAAAGTCGATCAGGAACCGCCGCGAGCCGGGCGTCACCACCTCGCTCGAGCCCAGCGAGCGCGCCTGGGTCTGGAACGTCTTGCTGACCCGTCCGCCCGGCGAGAGGCGCGACAAATTGAGGCTTGCCGTGATGGTGTAGGCGTAGCGCACGGGCTTGCCGGACTCGATCGGCTCGCGGGCCGTCCACGAGGCCACGATATTGTCGTTCGTCTCGTCGGAGGTCGGCAGCTCGACCAGCTCCACCTGCCCCTCCCCCCAGTTGCCGCGCGGCTCGACCCAGTAGCTCGGCCTCAGCTCATAGGCGAGATCGAGGTCCTGGTAGTCCTCGAAGGTCCTGTCGCGCTGCAGAAGGCCGAAGCCGCTGATCGTCTTGTCGATGAAGGCCGACAGTTGCACGCCCGCAGGGTTGCGCAACGGGCGCCAGATCCATTCCCCCGTGCCCGAATGCAGCAGCAGCCCGTCCGAGTCGTGCAGTTCGGGCCGGAAGTCTCCGGAATAGCGCCGGTCGTTCTGGCTGGTGAAGAACATGGAGGTGAGAGGCCCCCACCCCAGCCGCGCGCCGGAGCGGCGCGGATAGAGCGTCGCCTCGACGTCGACCACGCTCTCGCTGCCGGGATAGAGGTCGAAGTGGAAGGCACCGGTCACGGAGGCGCCGTCGAGCAGGCCGTAGATCACGACGCGGTCCGCGCCCGCGGCCGGCGCGTCGACCCAGAACTCCCGGAAGAAGGGAAACTCCTCCTGCGGCATGCCGGCGTTGACCGTCAAAGCCCGGGCCGACATGCCATAGCGCTGCTTGCGGCCGAGAAAACGAAAGTAGCTCGCGCCGAGGAAGGCGATGACCTCGTCCATCACGTCGGGCCGGTTCAGCGGAAAGAGCAGCCGGAAGCCGGCGAAGCCGAGATTGACCGGGAGGGGCTTGTCGATCTTGGTCCGGCCATAGTCGAACAGGCTGGTCGAATAGGGCACGGGGGTCGCGATGCCCTCCCGCACCACGTTGATGGTCACCGGCCGCTGATAGAGATGTCCGAGGTGGAACATCTCCAGGCGGAACGGTCCGCCGTCCTGCCCGAGCAGCGCCCGGTCGCGCCGGAAGCGGATGTCGCGCCAGGCGTCGAAATCGAGCTTGGCGAGCGCGTCCGGCAAGGCGGGCGGAACCTCCTCGTAGGGGGCCGAGGCGAGATTGCGCGCGCGCGTGATGACGTCGTCATAGCTGAAGGCGGGAAGCGGCTGTCCTGGCACGGTCTGCCCTGGGGCTGCTGGCTGCCCGGCGGCGCCGCGCGCCCACCCGACCGTCGCACTGGCAGCAAGACCGGCCACGACATGGCGACGATGAGAATCGGGCATGAACTCGCTTCGGGCTGGCTTCGGACAAGGGACGGCATGGCGCCGATGCCGGACGTAACGGGGTCCGCGTTGCGCAGCAAGCTTCCTGACGTCCCCGGCGCACCTCCGGAGCATCGGCCACGCCAGCCATGAGACGTCGACATGGTCCCGTCACCGTCGCCCTTGACCTCGGGCCGACTTGCGCGTTCTCGACCATTGGATGCGCCGCGACATCGTCGCCGGCCCCGGAGTCAGTGCAGTGGACGTCCCCCCGCGCCCGAGCCGGAGCTCAAGGCGGCATGACACACGAGATCGATCTCTCCGCGCAGGTGGCTGGATGAGTGGAGGGTCGCTCCCTTCGACGGGCGGGCGTGCGCTGCTCCGCGGGCGACGGACGCGGCCCATCGGGTCTCACGGTCCGAACATCACCAGTTCGGTATCGGCGAGATCGCCCGTGCGGGGCTGGTCGGGTCCCTTGACGTATTTCGGGCAGCGGTCGCCGATGCGCGGCCCGAGGAGGCCGTCGAGCGGACCGCAGAGGTCCACGAGCACGCCGAGCATGCCGCGGCGCAGGAGAAATCGGCCGAGCGGTCCGGCAAGGCGAACGAAATCGGCGATGTCCCGGCACCAGACGAGTTGCGCGCCCGGCCACCGGCCGCCGATCCGCCAGGGCAGGACCAGGAACGGCTGCGGCCCCTGCCCGGTCTCGGCGACCACGGCGAGGCATCCGTATCCGGCGTGCCGGACCAGCAGGTCCCGCTCGCCCGCCGGCAGCGCCCCGTGCCGGAGCGGATCGAAGGCACGCACCCGGACCCTGCGCCGCGGCGGCATCAAGGCGGGCAGCGCCAGGATGCGACCTTGGCTGCAACGGACAAAGCCCTGGGCCTCGATGGTCGGCCGGGTATGGGGCGCCGGCGAGATGTTGACGTAGGTGAGGGCCTTGCGCCGGACAGCCTGGTTGGCCAAGAGCGTCGCATAGGCCGCAAAGCGCGGATCGACGAACCAGCTCGACAGGTTGAAGCGGGATCCGGCCGGTTCGCCACCCGGAAGCAGCAGCAGCACGCCGACGAGGTCGCCCTCGCAGTCCAGAACGACCCCGCCCGAGACGCCGAGCACCGCCACATGGCCCAACAGCCGATCGATGGCGGTCGTCCAGTAGGTCTCGCTCCGCTCGGGAAAGCCCTGCCGAAGCAGGCGCACCAGGGCCGCACCGTCCGTGTCCCTGATGGCGCGGCAGCGGACGGCGGCCCGGGCCGTGGACGACGCCGAGCGGATCGCCACCGCCTCCGCGATGTCGACCGGCAGGGTCAACGGCTCATCGCCGCATCGACCGCCGCCAGCGCCGCATCCCAGGCCAGGGTCCCGTCCGCCGTCGGGGGCCGGTGCGGCAGGCCCCGCGCCGCCACGACCGCGTCCGCGAACGTCCCGACCCCCGCTTCGTGCGGCACGAGGCGAAGCTGACCCGCGGCGAGGGCGGCGCGATAGGCGGGGTGGTGGTCGAAGGCGGCGGCGTCGCGGGGCGCATTGACCACCACCGGCGCGCCCGACGACAGGCACGCATAGACGCTGGCCCGCCGCGCCGTCAGCCCCTCGGCAAAGGCATAGACGAAGACCTCGACGTCCTCGAACAGGCCGAACAGCTCCTCGTCGGTCTGGATGTAGCCTGTCACGAAGACCCGGTCGGCGAGGCCGAGCCGCCGGACATGGTCGGCGAAGGTGTCGCGCACGCGGTCGGAGCCCTCGATGAAGGAGCCGGCGAAAACGACGAAAGGGTCTTGGCCGCGCGCGAGCAGTTCGGCCGCGACGTCGAGCACCAACGTCGGCTGCTTCTTGGGGTAGATCGAGCCGAACTGGCCGATCACGAGCCGACCCCTGCCGCGCTCCGCCGCAAGCGTCGCGCTGGCCGGGCCCCGGCGCGTGACGAGCGGCCGGGCGATGTTGGGCGGGATCGGCACCAGACCCATGGTTCCGCTGCACGCCCGTCGGGCAAGGCTGCGGCGGAACTGCGCCTCGACTTCCGGACAGGAGAACAGCACGTCATGCGCCGCCGCAATCATCGGCAGGTAGGCGGCCCGCCGCTTCCAGTCGAGGTCGTCCCATTCGTGAAGCACGAGGACAGTGCGAAGACCTCTCGACCGGGCGGCCGCCATCGCCAGCACCGGCTCGACGAGACGACGCTTCCAGGCCACAACCGGGAGATTGACGACGAGTGCCCGGCAACCGTCGAGGGCGCGATGAAGCCGGGCGGGGTCGGCGCCGAGGATGGGCGTCACGGCGCGGGACCCGGCCCGCGCGGCGAGCCGTCGCGCGAAGGTCTCCACCCCGCACGGGGTCGGCGAATCCGACACGAGAACCGCGAAGGGAATGGGCGACGGCGCGAGCATGGACGTCCTGCGGATGGCCGTTCATCTGGCCCGAAACACATTAATGATGTCGTACGGCGCTCCTCTCCGTGTCCCTGCCCGTATCGAAAGCGTCGGCCAAGCGCGTGGCATGGATGGCCGGTCGATCGGCAGAAGGTTCAAGTCAAGGCGACAGTAAGGAAAGCGAGCGCGGCCGAGGCCGAGCCGTCGGGCATTTAGAGCTCAGGCAAATCCGAGAAGACGATCCCTGCAGGCAACCGGCCGGAGGCAAGGACACCAAGATCAGCAAGAAAAGGATGGCAGGACCGGCGTATCGATGTGCTCTTCCGGGCCGGTACGGGCACGTCTGGACTGGACAGCAGGAAACGTAAACGGACGGCCGGCCGCCGGGCGGCGGTCTTACGCTTCGCTAACCATTCTTGCGTAGACCAGGGGGCGTTGAGAACGACGTCCGGAGTGCCCTTCGCGTCGTCGCCCTGCGGGAAACCGCACCGGAGCGGGCGGGAGATCCGACGCATGATCGAGGACGCGACCGTCGTGCGGACCAGCCGCCTGAAGCTCCAGGCGCTTGCTGGCCTGAGCGTCGAGGATGCCCAGGCGACCCTGCGTCGGCGCTGGCCGGTGGTCGCCGGCGCCGCGCTGCTGGGCGCCGCGTGTCTCTATGGCGCCTCGGCCCTGATTCCGCCGTCCTATGTCGCCAGCGCCGAGATCTTCGTCGATCCGCGCACCATCCAGCCGTTGAACAGCCCGCCGGGACAGGCGGAAGACAGCAACGTCGAGATCATCTTCGTCGAAAGCCAGGCCCATATCATCGGCTCGCAGAGCGTGCTGTCGCGCGTCGTCGACTCCGAGAAGCTGAACGAGGACCCCGACTTCACCGCCGGCTCGGCCGACCGCAGCGCGCTCGCCACGCTGGAGGACCGTGTCACCGTGCGACGCCCCGAGCGGACCTTCGTGCTCGAGATCTCGGTCAAGGCCAGCACGGCGGCCAAGGCGGCGCGCCTCGCCAATGCCGTGGCCCAGGCCTATTTCGACGAGCAGGCCGCCGCCCATGCGGCGGCGGCACGACGCGCCAACCAGGCCCTCACCGACCGGCTCGACGAGTTGCGCGACCGGCTGCACCGGGCCGAGGAGCGGGCCGATGCGTTCCGGCGCAGCCACGGCCTCGTCGGCACCCGGACGCAGCTCGTCAGTGAGCAGCAGCTGACGGACGCCAACACGCAGCTGGCGCAGGCCCGCTCGCGCGTGATCGCGGCGCAGTCGCGCCTGGACGAGGTCAAGCGCCTGACCCTGCCGGCCGGACCGTCGGACACCTCGCCCGAGGCGATGATGTCGCCGACCATCACGCTGCTGCGCGGACAGCAGGCCGACGCCAAGCGGCGTCTCGACAAGCTGCTCGCTGAGCTCGGGCCGATGCACCCCTCGGTGCGCGACGCGCAGTTCGAGGTCGACGGCGCCAACCGCGCGGTGGCGGGCGAGCTCGCGCGGATCTCCGAGTCGGCGAAGGTGGACTTCGCGCGCGCGAAAGCGACGGAGACCGCCCAGCAGAAGGTCGTGGACGACCTCTCCGCGCGGTCCGCGGACGCCAGTTCGGCCATCACGGAGCTCGGCGAATTCGATCGCGAGGTGGACGTCAACAAGAACCTGCTCAATACCTTCCTCAGTCGCGCCCGCGAAACCAGCGAAATCGAACAGCTCGATACCGGCACGGCGCGGCTGATCTCGACCGCGCAGCCCCCGCGCAGCCGCAGCTTCCCCCCGCGCGGGTCCCTGTTCGCCGCGTTCGGCTTCCTGCTGGGCCTCGCGGCCGGGCTGCTCCTCGTCCTGATCGGCGAGGTGCGCCGCACGGCCGTCCCCTCCCCTGTCGTCGTTCCGGAGCCCGAGGCGGTCCGGCCCGAGCCGGCGCCTCGCATCCGTCGCCTTGCCGATTATCGTCTCTGACCGCCGCCCATTGAGCATGTCCGGCGACAGCCAGGCCCTGCGAGCCTGCCCCCGGTTCTAGTCCCGGCCATCTTCGTATAGAAGAACCGGGGACGAGGAGCGGCACGATTGAGCACACAGGCGCACGAGGCACAGCCGGGGAACGGCTCCACCCTGCCGACGGCGCTCGCCTGCGTCATCATCATCGCGCGGCAGCTCGGCCTGGACGTCACGGCCGAGCAGATCGTGCGCGACAATGCCCGTTCCGACGGACTCATCGCCACGGATGAGCTCCGAGGCTTCGCCCGCCGGGCCGGGCTGCAGAGCAAGGTGCTTCATATCGGCTTCGACGACCTGTCCGGGGCGGAGCAGTTTCTCCCCGCGATTGCCCGCTTCAACGACGGCAGCTGCATGGTCCTGCTGGCGGTCCGGCGGGACAGCGACATCCCTTCGGTGGTGCTGCAGGATCCGCATGCGGACGCGGACACGCCGCTGGTCATAGACCGCGTCCGCTTCGCGCAGGCCTGGACCGGCGACCTGATCCTGGTCAGGCGACGAGCCAAGGCGGACGGCCCCGTCAGGCGCTTCGGTTGGCCGCTGATCGCCCAGGTGGCGAGCCGCGAGCGGCCGCTCGTGCGGGACGTCGTGCTCGGCACGATCGCGCTGAGCCTGATCGCGATCGTCCCGGTGCTGTTCGTGCAGCTGCTCGTCCAGCGCGTCTTCACCTATTCGGTCTCGAGTACCTTCACCATCCTGAGCCTGGCGTTTCTGGTCGCGGTCGGGGCGGAAACGGCCCTGGGGTCGATGCGCCGCTTCCTGCTCGCGCGCCTCATGGCCCGGGTCGAAGCCAAGCTGTCGACCGAACTGCTCGACCGCCTGCTCACGCTGCCGCTGACGGCCGTGCAGGCCATGTCCCGCGGTGCGGTCACCCAGAAGGTGGACCAGCTTGCCCGCCTGCGCGCCCCGGCAACGAACGACGTGCTGGGCGCCATCCTGGATCTCGGCCTCCTCGTCTTCTTCCTCCCGCTGATGGCCTATTTCAGTCCCTTGCTCACGACGCTGACGGTCGTGGCGGGCGCGCTGGTCGCCTGGGGTCTTGTCCGCGTGCTGCCCCGATTCCGCACGGCGATCGCGGCCGCCGATGCCGCGGCCGAGCGGCGGGCCGCCTTCCAGTCGGAGGTGATCGCCGGGATCAAGACCGTGAAGGCTTTGAGCCTGGACGTCGGCCAGCGCCAGCACTGGCGCCGCCTCTCCGACGACGTGGCGGAGCAGCGGGTCGGCGCGGGTCGACTGGCAGCCTTCCTGCAGGCCGTCGCCACGCCCGTCGAACGTCTTCTTGTGGCAGGAACCCTCGCCATCGGGGTCTATCTGTCGGTTACGGGAGGCGGCGCGGTCGCCGTGGGCGTCCTGATCGCCTTCTATCTTCTCGTGCAACGCCTGGCCGCTCCGCTGCTGGGCCTGTCGCGTCTGGTCCTGCACGCCGAGGCCGTCCGCGTGACGGTCGAGACGCTCGCCGGCCTGGTGAGCCGGCCGGCGGACGACGCCCGATCAAGCGCCGGCGCCGCCGGGCCGCTGCGCGGCCATATCGCCTTCGCCGATGTCGGCTTCCGCTACGTGGGGGCGGCACGCCCGGTGCTGCGCGGCGTCACCTTCGACTGTCCACCGGGGACGATCCTCGGCATCATGGGCCGGAGCGGCTCCGGCAAGTCGACCATCACGCGTCTGTTGCAACGGCTGCACGGCGAGCACCGCGGCGCGATCACGATCGACGGGCGCGATATCCGCGACTATGACCCCGCCTATCTCCGCCGGGCGATCGGGGTGGTGGGGCAGGACAGCTTCATCTTCAGCGGGACGATCCGCGAGAACATCACGGCGGCCCGGGTCAGCGCGACGTTCGAGGAGGTCACCACGGCCGCGCGGCTGGCCGGCGCGGACGAATTCATCGACACGCTCCCGCGCGGCTTCGAGACCATGGTCCAGGAGGGAGCCCCCAGCCTGTCGACGGGGCAGCGCCAGCGGCTCGCGCTGGCGCGGGCCTTCATCACCAATCCCCGCATCCTGGTGCTCGACGAGGCCCTCAGCGCGCTCGATGGCGAGATTGAAATGCGGGTGCTTGCAACCCTGCGCGGCATGGCGCGCGAGCGGACGATCATCCTCGTCTCGCACCGCCTCTCCGCGCTGATGGCCGCCGATACCGTGCTCGTGATGGAGGACGGCCAGGTGCATGACCTCGGCCCGCATCACGTACTCCTCGAGCGCTCCGATCTCTACAGTCACCAATGGCATCGCGAGCGCGTGCAACCCGACAGCGACCCGCAAACCGACCGGCTGCTCGCGCTGTCCTGATCGCCATGGGCCCGTCTGGGAGATCGAACCGATGATCCGCCATATCGTCACCGTCCGCTTCGATGCCGCGACGAGCCAGACAGAGCGCGAGGCGATCTTCGCCGCGCTCGCCGACCTGCAGACCGTGGTGCCCGGTCTGCGGTCCTTCGCAAGCGGGGCCGACGTCAGCCCCGAGGGCCTGTCGAAGGGCGCGACGCACGCCTTCACGGTGGATTTCGACGACGAGGCCGCGCGCGACGCCTACCTCGTCCATCCCGCCCATCGGGCGGCGGGCGAACGGCTGGTCAGCGCGACCGAGGGCGGGCTGGCCGGCTTGACGGTGGTCGATATCGCGTGCTGAGGCGGGGAACCTTGGCCATCGGACGAGAGACACCCCGATGCCTATGACCATCTTCATCAC
>CAXTVD010000019.1:14240-22353 GCA_964247575.1 uncultured Lichenihabitans sp. | reverse complement strand
GCAAGGTACCACCGGTTAAGGGAAAGCCGACACTGGCCAAGGCGCCGGTCAAGGAGCCCGAGCCCGCGATGGCGCCTGCTTCCATCAGGCCCGCCAAGCCAGCCGCTGACAAGCCCGGCTCCGAGAAGGCCGAGGGACAGGCCACGGATCAGTCGGATCCCAAGAAGGTCGTCTCCATCGACTCCTTCCGGAAGAAGCCCTGACAGGACGCCACCATGTCCGGCGACCTCATCAATCTCCGTCGTGAACGCAAGCGTCGCGCGCGCGACGCAGCGGCGGAGACGGCGGAGGCCAATCGGACCGCCTTCGGATTGAGCAAGGCCCAGCGCGAGGCGCTCCGGCGGGAGCGGCAAACCGCCGACAGGCGGCTCGACGGCCACGCGCTTCCTTCGGCTCCGGGCGGCCCCGGCGAGACCGATCCACGACGGACATGATCGACCCGCGGCGCGCCGGCTCGGCGGTCGTCAAGCATTCCCTCGCCATCGCCGGGCACCGCACCAGCGTCTCGCTCGAACAGGCCTTCTGGACTGCGCTGAAGGCGATCGCCGTCGGTAGCGATCGGTCGATAAGCGAGGTCGTCGCGGCCATCGACCGGGACCGCGGCGCCGCCAACCTGTCATCGGCGATCCGGGTGGCCGTCCTCGAGCATGTGACCGCAGGGCGGGCGAAACAAGGCCTCTCTCAGGACGCTGCGGACAAGACGAGCGGCGGCTTGACCTCCGGTCCGATCTCGTCGACCCGCTGAGCCAGGCAGAACCGGACGGCATCGACGAAGGTGGCGACCTTGGGCGCCTTGATGGCGTCGTCGAGTTCCTCGTCGGTGTCGCGCAGGCCGCTCCTGCGCCACCACGTCCCCATGACGACGATGGCGGCCGGCGCCCGCCGGTGAAGACGGCGAACAACGAAACGGAGGAAGGCCGGGCTGCTGCCGTCCAGGGCCGAGAGGCAGATCACTTCGACGCCGGAGACGTCCAGGGTCGCGATCTCGGCCTTGGAGAGCTTGCCGTAGCTTTCCGTCCGCGCCCCGACCTCATGCCCTACGAGCAACTGGGCCAGCATCGCTGCTGCCGCGTCGTCCAGCGGACCACGGGCGCCGACGCAGAGGACGCTGCCGGGATGCCGCAGGCGCTCCGGCACCTGCTCGGGAAGGAGATCGTCCGGAGTGCCGCCCCCCGCCTCGTGCCCGTGCTTGCGGCTGAACCGCCAGAAGTGCCGCTTCTCGTGCGCCTCGTCAGCGCCCGTCTCCTGCTCCATGTCATCGACCACCTCGAGGGCGGAGGTGCGGATCTGGGCTTGGCGCGCCACATCCAGGCGCCCCTGCCCGACATCCTCCTGGGCCATCAGCAACGCGGGCAGGGCAACGTCATCGAGGTAGTGCGCGATGCTCATGTCCTTGAGACAGCGCTGCGCATGGTCGGAGGCCTCGATCGGATCGTTGGCCAGCATGCGCTGGTAGAAGATCTCGGTGTGGGACAGGGGCGGACGGTCGCCGAGCAGCACGTCGAGGAAGGCGAGATGTTCGACATGCCGGCCCAGCACCACGAGGCAGACGGTGAGCGGCGTGGACAGCAGCAGTCCGACGGGCCCCCACAGCACGGTCCAGAAGGTCGCCGCCACGATGATCGCGACCGGCGACAAGCCGGTATTATGCCCATAGGCATAGGGCTCGACGAGCTGGCCGATCACGATCTCCACGAGGGCCAGCGCCCCCGCGACCCAGATGACCATCGACCAGCCCGGGTCGACGGCCGCCGCAAGCAGGAGCGGCAGGACCGCGCCGATCACCGGACCGACATAGGGCACGAAACGGAGACACGCGAAGAGGATGCCGAGCAGGATCGGGCTGGGCACGCCGATGATCCACAAAGCGGATCCGACGATCAGGCCCGCGGTGACGTTGACCGCGCATTGCGTGAGGAGATAGCGGCTCAGCCGCTTGGCTCCATCGTTGATGGCCGCGGTCGTCCGCTGCAGATCGCTCGCGCCGAACAAGCGGATGGCGCGATTGCGGAGGTCTTCCCGCTGTAGCAGGATGAAGATCACGAAGATCAGGACGATGAACGCCGTCGAGAGCGGGTGCAGCAGCGGTCCCGAGACCATCAGGATGGTCTCGACAGGGCCCATCGCGGGCGAGACGACCTGCACCGGCATCGGCGCGACGGCGGGCGCGTCGGTGCCGACCGCGTTGGGTCCCGGGGCATTCGCCGTGCGACCGGCCGTGTCCTGGGCATGCTGCGGCCGGAAGGCGGAGCTGAAACGCGCCACCGCATCGTCGATCTTGCGGATCAGCCCGGCGTTGGACGCGCCCTGCACGGCCTGCACCTTGCGGATGATGGTCGATTCGTAGCGGGGCAGATCGTCCGACAGGTCGCGGAGCTGGCTTGCGATCAGGCCCCCGAGACCGACCAGGATCAGCACGGTCACCAGCACGGTGATGGCGACGGGCATTCCGCGTCCGAGACCCAGCTTGTGCAGCAGTCGGACTGCGGGCGCGAGCACGAAGCTCAGCAGGATCGCCAAGGCAATTGGGACGAGGATCTCGCTTCCGAAATAGAGCGCGGCGATCACCGCAGCCGTGACGACGATCGTTTCGGTTCTACCGCCCGGCGAGGCTGGTTCGAGCGGCGAGGCGACCTGAGCCATGGCAAGATCCTATGGGCGTCGATCGATCGGCCGCCTCCGGCGTGACAATGCCAGAGAACGAGGGAGTGATCCGCCGTTCTCTGGCCGATAGAAGGCGAGGGTTACCGAACCGGCGCGGAGGCATCGCGCGTCCGTCCCCCGATCGTCGCAGCGAAGCTTGACGAAAAGGCCCCGACGAGCATGGCGATAAACAGCCACAGAGACAGATAAGCGCCGGCCTTGCGCGTGGCATCGGCCGCCTGCCGGGCGGTCTGCTCGGCCTTGTCGGCGGCAGCCTTGGCCTGTCCGATCGTATCGTCGACCCGCTTCTCGGCGTCAGCCTGGCTGATCCCGGTCTTGGCGGCGATGATTTGGCCGACATACGTCTTGTCCGCCGGAGCCACGGAGCCCTCGGCGAGGCTGCGCGCGACGATGCGGCCGACTTCCGCGACGTTGGCCGGGCTGGTGGGGTCGGTCGATGGCTTGTCGCTCCGGAACAGCATGTCGGTGAAGTAGCCCTGCAGAGCGCCCGCATTGTTAGCGGCGGTGCTGCCGGCGGCCCCGACCGCCCCGGTGGCCGTGCTTCCAAGTCCCGACAGAAGGCTGCCCGCGGCCTGCGTTCCCGCTCCGGCCAGAGCTCCGGCTGCCGAGGCGAGGAGGCTGGCGCTGACGATCGCCCCCCGGGCCCAGACCAAGAAGCCGTGCGCAGTGTCGCGGAAATAGACTTCGTCGGTGTGCACGCCGCTCCAGCGGGTGCGAAGGCGGCCGGCGAGGTAGCCGCCCATCCCGGCCGAAACGATCTGCACCAGGATCAGCCACAGCGCCGCCGTCAGGGTGAAGGTGGTGGACGAAGCGCCGCTGTTCGCGAACGGCGACACGGACGACAGCCCGATCCCGGTCCCGAGCG
Source organism: uncultured Lichenihabitans sp. (assembly GCA_964247575.1). Classification (GTDB taxonomy): domain Bacteria; phylum Pseudomonadota; class Alphaproteobacteria; order Rhizobiales; family Beijerinckiaceae; genus Lichenihabitans. The sequence goes on along the minus strand of CAXTVD010000019.1, from coordinate 18,824 downwards.
AGATCAGGATCAGCGACAAGGCGGAGGCGACAACCGCTCCGGCGATGACGGCAGGCCACGATACGGCCGATGTATTGGCCAGGGCCGGGACGACGGCATTATTCGGCGCGATTGCCATTTTGGTCTTTCAATGTATCACGAAGGGGATGCTGCGGCGGCTTGGTCGCGCGGACCGCCGGGGTCCGGGCGGGTCGCCCGAAATGGCGATCTCAGACGATCCAAGGCTCAATGAGCAAAAAGCGCGATCAGGATGATGATCGGGATCGGCACGCCGAGGAACCACAGCAGGATCGAGCGCATCGGACTCTCCTTGAGCTTGAGCAGTGCAGGTCGTAACGCGAATTGCGGTCTAAAGTTTCGGCAGCGCCGCGGCTCTTGCCTTTCCGGAAGGCAGCTGTGCGGAGCTGTTCCTTCGTGCTTGTGGCAGCGACGGACCGCATGAAGCCCGGCTCCTTCTTCGGCAGCGGGGACCGGCGGTCCTACCATCATGGTCGGCTGCGGGAAGCACTGATCGAAGCCGCGCGCCACCTCGTCTCCCAGCACGGCCCGGCCGGTTTCACCCTGGCGGACGCCGCCAAGCTCGTCGGAGTCACGGCCGCCGCGCCATACCGGCATTTCTCCGACCGCAATGCGCTGCTCGAGGAGCTGACCCGGCGCGGCTTCGAGCTGTTCGGGCAGCGGCTCCGGGAGGCCTGGGCCGATGGCCGCCCCGAGCCGCGCACGGCGCTGGACCGGATGGGCGAGGCCTACCTGGCCTTTGCCCGGGATGAACCGGGGCTCTACAGCGCGATGTTCTCGAGCGTGAAGACGCTCGATGCCCCGGCCGCCGGCGCAGCGGCAACCGATGCGCTGGAGCTGCTGCGGCGGGCAGCGGCGAGCCTGCTCGGCCACGGCGGCGTCGTCGGCGATGCGCGCCAGCTCGCCTTCGACATCTGGTCGCTGTCGCACGGGGTCGCCATGCTGGCCCTGGCGGGTCACCTCGATCCCGCCTTCGACGGCGCCGATCCAGGCATGATCCTTCGGCGGGCCACGCATGCGCTCACCGACGCGGCCGTCCGCAATCTGCGGCCCGAAGCGCGGTGAGGCAGCCACGGGAACACGCGCCGTGGCTGACCGTTGAAGGGCAAACGGGAGGGTTCTCATGAGTGATGTTACATCCGCACCATCGTCCGGCACCCGCACGGTCACCGCATTCTTCGACACCGGCGAACACGCCGCCAATGCCAAGGCGGACCTGATCGCCGCCGGCATTCCGGAAGACGGTATCACCGTCGTTCGCAGCGACGCCGATCACTTCACCGTCGCGACCGATCACAAGCAGGGCTTCTGGGAAGCGCTGGGCAACTTCTTCATGCCGGACGACGATCGCCGGGCCTATGCGGAAGGGTTGCGCCGGGGCGGACATGCCCTGTCGGTGCGCACGGATGCGAACCTTTACAGCACGGCGATCGACGTGCTCGACCGCGATGGCGCCGTCGACCTCGACGAGCGCGAGATGGAGTGGAAGAGCGAGGGCTGGTCGCCGACGCAGGCTGCCCTGGGCATTTCACCGATCGACGCCGCGTATCTCCCCGCGGGGGCCGGCACGGCGGGCTTCGGCGCCAGCCACGCGGGCGAAGACGGAATTGCGGTCGTCGACGAAGCCACCAACCCCGACGTGCGGGAGCGGATCGGCGCGGGGACGGCCAGCCAGACCACCCCGGCTCCGACCGGCGGACCGCACACCTACACCAACGCCGCCACGCCGGCGGACGATTCGCGGGCCGACGATGTCACGGGTCAACCCGATCCCGATGGCCTGTTCGGCCGGCGTGACCTCGATCACGGCAAGACTCGCGTCCGAAGCTATATCGTCGAGGGCGACGTCAACCGCTGACCGAAGAGGCCGGGGCGGCATTCGTCGGACCGGCCTCCAACAGCGAGGCTCCATGTTTCGCCAACAGGCGGGTGGCAGGCTCACCCCGCCCTTGACGAGACCGGGCGCCGCTCCGATGTTAAGCGCCGTAACATTTTGGTTGGTCGCATCGCGATCCTGTTACGGAGACTTCGATGACGTCTTTTTCGAACTACGGCCCGACGGCCCCGGATTTCGGTTCAGCCCGTTGGCAGGGGGCCAGCTCCCGGGGATGGCGGCCCTTCGAGGTCGCGGCACTGGTGATCAGCTTCGCATTCTGGTGGCCGCTTGGCCTGGCCCTGCTCGGGTTCAAGCTGGCCCAGCGACGTGGCTACCGGTTTGAGCACGTGTTGGCGCGGGTTCGTGAGGCGTTTTCGCGCGGTGGCTTCGGGCCGGCTTCCCGGCCCTGGCAGCCCTTCGCCGGCAGCACGGGCAATTCGGCCTTCGACGACTGGCGTGCGGCTGAGATGGCGCGGCTGGAGGAAGAGCGCCGCCGGCTCGATGCCGCCCAGAAGGAGTTCGCCGAACACCTCAGCAACCTGCGTCGCGCGCGCGACAAGGAAGAGTTCGAGGGCTTCATGGCGGCCCGCAACAAGCCCTCGTCTTCGGTCTGAGCCGCGGGCATTAACCACGTCGGACATCGTCCGGCGGCCTGTTCCCATCCTTAGGGAGCACTTAAACCCGAGCGCGCAATCCTCCAGTCATGGGCTTGCGCGCTTCCTCGACCGTGATCGCCGGCGTCCTTGCTGCCACGGTGGCAAGCTGCGGGCGCTACGACGGCGCGCAGCGGCCCGCTTGGCGCGACCAGGCGGAAGAATCCTGCCTGGCACGGCATCTTGTCGAGGCAAGTCAGTCGCTGCAGCCCGCCAAAGCGATCGACGGCCCGGGCATCTGCGGTCTCAACCATCCGTTCCGCGTCTACGCCCTGGCGGGCGGAACGGTGCGGTTGAACAGCGCCTCGGTCCTGGATTGCCCGATGATCCCGGCGCTCGACGCCTGGATCAAGGACGTCGTCCAGCCCGATGCCCAGGCCCGGTTCGGCGAGCCCGTCGTGCAGATCAATACGATGGGCACGTACTCCTGCCGCGGCATCAACAACCAGAGCGGCGCCGGGCTGTCGGAGCACGCGTTCGGCAACGCCATCGACGTCGGCGGCTTCGTGCTCGCGAGCGGCCGCGAGTTGAATGTCAGGCGTGGATGGGCGGCGCCCGATGTGCAGGAGAGCGCTTTCCTGCATGACGCCCATGCGGGCGCTTGCAGCTACTTCACCACCGTGCTCGGACCCGGTTACAACGCCTTCCATTATAATCACGTGCATATGGATCTCGCCATGCACGGCAACACGTCGCGTGGCCTCCGGCGCTACTGCAAGCCGGTCCCCGACGCCCGGATCGCAGCTCCAAAGCTCGACAACCTGCCCGATCCTCCTGCGATTGAGGAGGAGATGGACATGGCGCAGGCCCCCGCGCCGCCGCCGTCCTATGCAGCCGGCGGCGCCTCCACCTTCGTGGCCAGCGTCCCGGAAAGCGCACCGACCTATCGGCCGCGGACCTACCTGCCCCGCGAGCCTGCGCCTTCCGCCCCGGCCGCGCGGGTTGCAGACGGGCCGGTGTCCGATCCGTCAGCGGCCGACCTCGATCAGGCGGGCTCGCCCCTGCCGCCGGCCGCGGTTCCGCCGGAGGACGACATCACCTTCCTGCTCCGCGACCAGGTCTCGCAATAGGGCACACCGCTGTCCCCCCGTCTTGCGTTTGGCACCGAACCCGCGTGTGATCGGTCGACGCTGTTCAAGGGGAGCACGGCCGTGAAGAACATTCTCGTCCTGGTGGAAGACCATTCCTGCATCGCCTCGGTCATGGCGACGGCTCTTCAGCTCGGCCAGACTTTCGGCAGCGTGATCGACGGCATCCCGATCGCACCTGACATCTCCGACATCGTCGTGGCCGACATCTCGATCGGCGCCACGATCTTCGATGCCCGGACCCGCCAGATCCTGACCGAGCGCTCGGAGCGCCATTTCGCGTCTGCCGTCGCAGCGGCCCGTTATCCGACGAGCCCGGGAGACGGGCCCGTCGCCACCTGGTCCAATCAGATGACGAGCGACGGGGGGGTCGGGTCGGCGGGCCGGGTCTACGACCTGATCGTCGTGGGACGGCCCGGCCAAGGCGGTCACGATCCGCGCCAGTCGACCTTCGAAGCCGTCCTCTTCGAGAGCGGACGGCCCGTCCTGATCGCGCCGCCCAAAGTTCCGGCGGCGATCGGGGACACGGTCCTGATCGCCTGGAACCGGAGCTCGGAGACGGCCCGGACGGTGGCTCTCGCCATGCCGATCCTGACCCGGGCGAAACGGGTCGTCATTCTGACGATCGAGATCCCGAGCGTGCCGGGTCCCTCAGGCTCGCTGCTCGCCAAGAGCCTTCGCCAGCATGGGATCGAGGCCGAGACCTACAAGACGGAAGGCCGTTCGAACAACGAGGGGCCGGCCATTCTGAAGAAGGCCGCCGAGATCGGGGCGGACCTCATCATCAAGGGAGGCTACACGCAGAGCCGGCTGCGGCAGATGATTTTCGGCGGCGCCACGAGCCACATCCTGGCCTATTCCGACCTCCCCGTCTTCATGGCCCACTGAGCGCAGGAAGACGTCCGGTAAGGCGACCGGAAACGCGGGCTGCTGGCCGCCCGTCTCGACC
>CAXTVD010000019.1:0-14230 GCA_964247575.1 uncultured Lichenihabitans sp. | reverse complement strand
ACCATCTTCTGGCGATAGAGGGCGGCGAAATCGATGGGATCGATGAAGAGAGGCGGGAAACCGCCATTGCGCACGGCGTCGGCGACGATCTGACGAGCGAAGGGGAACAGCAGGCGCGGGCACTCGATCATCACGACAGGGTGCATCTGGTCGGCCGGGATGTTGCGCACCCGGAAGACCCCGGCATAGGCCAGCTCGAACTTGAAGAGCGTCCCCTGCCCTTCGCCGGCCGAACCATCGAGCGCCAGCACGATCTCGAAATCCGTCTCACTCAACTGCCGGGCGTTGACGTTCACCTGGATGGAGATGTTCGGACCCTTCTCCTGTGAGCTCAGCGAACGCGGCGCATTCGGGTTCTCGAAGGAGAGGTCCTTGATATATTGCGCGAGCGCATTCAGCTGCGGCTGCGAGTCGGCTCCGGCGTCCGTTCCGTTGCCATTGGCATCGGCCATCTTCGATCTCCCTGGAATTTGCGCCGGGTACCATGGATGACAGGTCGGAACAAGGAGGTGTCAGGAGTGGTCGACCGCGCGCCAGTCGGCCGGTCCGAGATCGATGACGTCGGGGGACGCCTTACGCCGTCGTTGATCGAGCGTTCCCTGGCCCGCCACGAATAGGGTCATGGCCTTGCGCCGGACGGACGGCGCGGCCAGCGCGAGGCCTACGAGGTTGGCGAGGAACCCTGGAATTATCAGGAGCAGCGCGCCCAAACCGCCCAGCATGCCGTCGAGGACCGTGTCGGGCGGTGGCTGGCGGCCGTCCAGGGCGCCACGCAGGCTCGTCAGCGTGGCCGTGCCGAGACGTCGCATCGTCAGGATGCCGATCAGCGTCGTGGCGAGCCCGAGCAGCACCGTGCCGCCGAACCCGATCGTCCTGACGAGGAGGACGAACACCACCAACTCCGCGGCGAGCCAGCAGAGCACCACCCATTTGAGGCGGATCGGCACCGCCCCCTGTCCAATAAAGTGCCGTCGCATGGTCGCAGGCTCGTTGCTTGCAGGAGATCGAAGGCGCTTTGCGTCTCGGACCCAAAGTTGTCACGCCCGTGTCGGTCTCGCCAGTGGATGTTTGGTGACGACCACCCACATATCCAGCGTGCCGCCCGTCGTTTGGTCGTAGATGGTGGCGGGCGCCGGTTTCGGCAATGTGGACGCGCGCGGGCGCGTTATGGACGGGCAATGAGCGGATCGTTCGACATTTCGACGTTGGTCTTCGCCATCCTGGCGATCTTCGTGGTCTGGAAGCTTCGCTCCGTCCTGGGCACCCGAACCGGCAACGAACGTCCGCCCACCAACCCCTTCGCGCGACGCGGCGGCGTCGACGCGGCCAAGGCGGCTGCCTCGACGGCTGAGCGCAACAACGTCGTTCCGCTGCCCGGCGCGGCGCCGGTGCGTCCGCAGCCCGCGCCCAACGACAACGTCGCGCGGTGGGCTGGCTTCGCCGAGGCCGGCTCCCCCGTTGCAGCCGGGCTCGACGAGATCGCCAGGGCCGATGCGGCGTTCGACCCCAAACCCTTCATGGAGGGCGCCCGCATCGCCTACGAAACCATCATCATGGCCTTCGCGAAGGGTGACAAAGCGGCCTTGGCGCCCCTTCTGGCGCGGGACGTCCTGGACGGTTTCGTCTCGGCGATCGACCAGCGGCAGGTGCGCGGGGAAACCGTGGAGACCACCTTCGTGGCCCTTGACCGCTCGGTGATCGAGGATGCTCAGGTGCGTGGCCGAACCGAGCAGGTCTCGATCCGGTTCGAGACCAAGCTCATCACCGTCACACATGGGCGGGACGGGGCGGTGGTGGACGGCAATCCGGACCTGGTTGCGGACGTCATCGATCACTGGACTTTCGCGCGGGAGATCGGCGCGCGCGACCCCAACTGGCGGCTTGTGGCGACGGAGACGGGCCAGTGAGAAGCGGGAAGGCCTGACGGCCTTCCGCAGGCCGACGGCGCGCCCATGCCTCGCCCTTCCGACACATCGCTCGGTCTTCAGCCAGCCGGCTTCGACGATCTCGCTGGCTTTGCGTCCGACGGTTTGGCAGCGGCTTTCGCGTGCTTCCGCCTGAGTGCGGAGGCAATCGTCAGCGGCGTCCCGGCGCTCCGGCCTGCCCTGCCCGCCTTTCCAGGCCTGCATCGAACTGCGGACGCCGCCCTCGCCTGCCCGCCAGCGGTGACCGACGCCGAGGCCCGAAAGTTTTTCGAACGTCATTTCGAACCCGCCTGGGTCGTGCCCCGTGCAGGCGACGCGTTCTACACGGGCTATTACGAGCCGGTGGTGGACGGTGCAGCTACGCCAGGGCCTGCGTTTACGGCCCCCCTGCTCGCCCGTCCGGCCGACCTCAGGACCTTCGCGGCCGACGAGTCGCGTCCGACCTGGGCCGCCAATCTCTGGTCGGCCCGGGTCACAGAAGGCGACGGGCTGGAGCCCTGCCCCGACCGCGCTGCCATCGAGGCGGCGATCCCTGGCGAGTACCGGGCTGTCGTCTGGCTGCGCGACTGGGTCGAGGCCTTCCTCATCCACGTCCAGGGCTCGGCCCGGGTCCGGCTCGAAGACGGGCGCCTCCTCCGCCTCACCTATGCCGGCCGCAACGGCCATCCCTATACGTCGATCGGCCGGCTCCTGGTCGAGCGGGGCGATATCCCCCCCGGGTCGATGTCGCTCGACCGCCTCAAGGAATGGCTCCGCGAACAGGGGCAGCGGCCCGGCGATCCCGGTCGCGCGCTGATGGATCGCAACGCCTCCTTCATCTTCTTCGAGGCGGAGCCGGCCATCGGCGACGAAGGACCGACAGGCGGGGCAAGCGTGCCGCTGACCGCGCTGCGGTCGATCGCCGTGGATCGCTCGGTCTGGTGCTACGGCCTGCCGTTCTGGGTCGAGGCGGCCATTCCGTGGCAAGGTCGCGAGCCGATGCCGTTCCACCGCCTCATGGTCGCGCAGGATACGGGCTCGGCGATCGTCGGCCCCGCCCGCGTTGACCTCTTCTTCGGCAGCGGTCCAGAGGCCGGCCGGCGCGCCGGCGATGTCCGCCATCCCGGGCGGCTCGCCGTGCTGCGGCCCCGCGCGGCGGGAGCGGCGACGTGACCGAGCGGATGCGGCGTCACCGCCTGCTCTCCGACTCGGAGATCGAGCTCTGGCTGGCCGTCGCGCAGAGTGTGGTCCCGCGGGAGGGGGCGGTTCTCCCCCAGCCCAAGCCCGTACCGGCGGCGCCGCCGCCGCAGGTGAAGCTCGATCCCGTCAAGCCCCGCTCCTATGCGGTGCCGGCCTACGCGCCTCCGATCTCCGCCCGCAAGCCGGCCCTGCCCCCGCTCGCGCCTTTCGAGAAGCGCTTCCGACGGCAGGTCACGCACGGCCACGTCGAGATCGACGGCGCCATCGACCTGCACGGGCTTAACCAGGCCGAGGCGCATCACGCCTTGCACGGGTTCCTGCGCGGGGCGCACCACCGTGGCGCCCGCCTGGTCCTGGTCGTGACCGGCAAGGGGCGGCCCCGCGCCACCCGCCCCTCTACGAGCGCCGAAATCGAGCCCGGCGTGTTGCGGCGGGCCGTTCCCAACTGGCTGCGCTCCGAGGCGATGCGCGGGATCGTCCTCGGGTTCGAGGAAGCCGGGCTGCCGCATGGCGGCCTCGGCGCGCTCTATGTCCGTCTCCGCCGGCGGCCCGCCTGACGGCTAAGGCTCTGCACGGCTCCGGTCGAGGGCGACCGACGCCGCCATCGTGAGCAAGGGCGCGAGCAGGAGCACGCCCAGAGCAGCCTTCAGACCCGCAAGCGTCGCGACCGCACCGATCAGCGGCGGTCCGCCGAGGAAGCCGCCGTAGCCGAAGGTCGCGACCATGGCGACCCCCGCCGCCGGCGAGGTCCCGTAGCGACTGGCGCGGCTGAAGACGACGGGCACGATGTTGGAGGCGCCGATCCCGACCAGGGCGAAGCCGACCGCTCCCCAGAAGGGCTGCGGCAGCAGAAGGGCCAGGGCCAGGCCGGCGCTCGCCACGCCGCCGCCGAGGAGCACGGTCCGCCCGCCGCCGAAACGGCGCACGACGGCATCACCGACCAGCCGGCCGATCGCCATGGCGATCGAGAACGAGGCATAGCCGGCCGCCGCGGCCCAGGGCGTCGCGCCTGTCACGGTGGCGAGGTAGACCGCGCTCCAATCGGCCATGGCTCCTTCGAGCATGAAGCACAGCAGAGCGATGGCGCAGATCGGCAAGGCGGCCCGCTCCGGCAGAGCCAGGACCAGGCCCTGCCCCGCCTCGGCCCGCGACCCCTGCCCAAGGCGTGGCGCAGCCATGGCGATCGCGGCGGCCGCCACCAGGAGCGGCACGGCGATCTGCCCGACAAGGCCCCACTCCGCCCAGGCGAGCAGGCCGCCCAGACTGGCCCCCAGCAGCCCGCCGACGCTGAACGCCGCATGGAACGAGGACATGATCGGCTCGCGCCAGCGCCGCTCGATGTCGCTGGCGTGGGCGTTCACCGCGATGTCGAGCGCGCCGACCGCCAGTCCGATGGCCACCGCGCAGATCACGAGCTGACCGTAACTCCGCGCCAGAGCAGGCAGCGCGAAGGCGATCACCGTCCCGACCGCGGCAAGCCCGGTCGAGCGACCGGTTCCGAAGCGCGGTGCGAGGGCGCCGGTCACAAGCGTGGAAACGATGGAGGCGATGGCGAGGACCAGGAGCACGACGCTCAGCTGCCCGGCCGTCAGCGCGAGTTCCGCCTTCAGCACGGGGATCGCCGCCGCCCAGGTCCCCACGGCAATCCCGAGCGCGAGGAACACGCCGTAGGTCGCGGACCGTTCCTGCCAGGACGCGCTCCGGTGGATGGCGGCAGCCGTCATCGCGCGGCCCCCGTGGGCGACGCGACGTGGACGGCCGGACCGCCGGGATGCGAACCCCACCGCTCGGCGGATTCTTGGCTCTCGACCACGAGGTGGTCGATCGAAGCCGGCAGCGCGATGAGATAGGGCGCCGTCGTACCGAGCTTCTCGTCGGTGATGGCGGCCGCGACCGCGCGGCTGGCATGGGCGAGCAGCCGCTTCAACTCGGCCTCCTCGTCATCGAAGGCGGCGAGCCCGGCCTGCGGGTCCGCAGCGCACGAGCCCACGAAGTAGAGATCGAAACGCAGACCCTCGACGGCGCGCATCGCCCGCCCACCCACCGTGCCGCCGGACCGGCGATCCAGCCGTCCTCCAATCAGCGTGAGGTCGATCAGGGCCCTGCCGTCCAGGGCCGCCGCGATGTCGGGCGCGTTGGAGACGACATGAAGCGGCATGTTGTCCGGCAGCGAGCGGGCGATCGCGAGATTGGTTGAACCGGCGTCGATGCACAGGAACTGGCCGGGCTGGACGAGCGCGGCGGCGGCCCGCCCCAGCCGGCCCTTGCTCTCGGCCTGTTCCCCCCGCCGCTGTCCCAGGGTCCCGGAGGCCGGCGAAACCGGCAAAGCCCCACCGTAGACGCGCCGACACAGACCGGCTGCCGCCAGCTCGCGAAGATCGCGGCGGATCGTATCCTCGGAGGTAGCGAATTCACGCGCGAGATCGGCCGCAATGACACGCCCTTCCCGCTCGAGGCGAGCCCGAATGGCACCTTGCCGCTCCCCGGTGAGCACCATGTAACAACTTCTCTCGTTTGAGCGTGTTCCTGCACATTCATGCATGATTAACGAGAGGTCAAGATGCCCTGGCTTCCGGAAGACCGGACGTCACTGGTTCGACCCGGTAGGCGGAGCGTGAGCGCGATCTCAGAACCCGGATGCGCCGCCATCCGAGCGCGGGTCGTGCGCGGCGTCGATGCGCCCCTGCGGCGTGCGGAACAGGGCACCGGCATGGCCCAGGCGATCGGAATAGGCGGCATCCACCACGATCTCGTGTCCGGCCTTCTCCAGGGCTGTCAGCAGATCGGGATCGAAGCGGTTCTCAAGCCGGAGGTTCTGGTTCGCATCGCCCCACGTCCGTCCGTAGATGAAACGCGGCGCGTCGATGGCCGTCGCGAGATTCATCCCGAAGCCGATCCGGCTGAAGACCTGGGCCTGGAACTGGGGCTGCCCATCGCCGCCCATGGCGCCGTAGGACAGGATCCGGCCATCGGCGAACAGGGCGAGCGGCGGGTTGAGCGTATGGAACGGTCGCCGCCCTGGCTCAAGCGGGTTCAAGGCCGCCGGGTCCAGCGAGAAGGACATGCCCCGGTTCTGCATGAGCACGCCGGTCCGTGGGAGCACGCATCCCGAGCCGTAGTCCCAGTAGACCGACTGAATGTAGGACACGGCGAGGCCAGCCGAATCGATCGCGCCCATCCAGACCGTTCCGCCATCGGCTTCGGGCAGGCGCGGCACCGAGGCGTGTCGCATGTCGATCCCCGCGGCCAGCCGGTCGAGATAGGCCGGCGCGAGATAGGCCGCCGGGTCCTCGTGCAGATGGTCGAAGTCGGTGCAGACGCGATCGCGGATGAGGAGCGCGCATTTGGAGGCTTCGATGAGCCCGTGGATATGTTCGAAGCTCTCGCCGCGCCGGACGCCCAGACGCGCGAAGGTACCGAGCAGGACGAGCGCGGCGAGGCCCTGGGTCGGCGGCTGGGAGTTGAACAGCGTCACGCCGGGCAGCTGCAGGCTGAGCGGTCGCCGCCATTTCGCCTCGTAGCGCCGGAGATCCTCCCGGGTCACCGGCGAGCCGATCCGCTCGAGATCGACAGCCATTTCGCGGGCGATGTCGCCGCGATAGAAGTCGTCGAGTCCGGCCTGCGCGAGCTGGCTCAGCGTGGCGCCGAGGGGAGCGACCCGGCGAAGCTCCCCAGCCACGGGCACTTTTCCCTCGACTGTATAGGTCGCGAGGAAGCCGGGGGCGTCGTGCAAGGCCGGCAGCTCGATCGGCTCGTAGGCGGCCTCGGACTTCGAGACGGGATAGCCCTCGGTCGCGAGCCGAATGGCAGGTTCGAGCAGGCGCTTGAGCGGCAGCCGGCCGCCGCGCGAGGTCGACAGCTCCAGGGCCGCGCGCCAGCCCCCGACGGCGCCGGGCACCGTGACGGCCGCGTCCGGCCCTCGCGGCGGCAACCGGTCGTACCCCTTGTCGAGGTAGCGGCGCCGGGTGGCGAGCGCGCCGGCCGGACCGCAGGCCTCGATGGAGCGGACGCCGCCCTCCGGGCCCGAACGGCCGGGCTCGCCAATCATCCAGAAGCCGTCGCCGCCGATGCTGTTCATGTGGGGGTAGACGACCGCGATCACGGCGGCCATCGCGACCATGGCCTCGATCGCGTTGCCGCCCTCGATCAGCACGTCCCGTCCGACGTCGGCGGCCAGTCGATGCGGCGCGGCGGTCGCGGCATGGCCGAATACGGGCGTTTCGATCACGGCAAACTCCTGACGAACGGGGCACGAGCCTCTGCCCGACTAGGGCAGAGCGGCCAAGCGATCGTCAATGCGTCGCCGGCTGGCCGTGTTCAATGGCCCGGGCGATGCGCGACTCCAGCAGCGCCAGAACGGCCGCCTCCTCGGGCTTAAGGCTCGGCAGGTCGTCGCGCAATTCGGTCTCGATGTCCTGCTTGATCTCGAGAAGCAGCTCGCCCGACATGTAGGAGTTCACGACCTCGGGATGCACGTAGCATTTGCGGCAGATCGTCGGCGTGTTGCCGAGGCGTGCGGACACGCTTTCGATGGCGGCCCGGATGTTCTTCTTGGCCTTGGCCTGGCTGTCGATCGCACCGATCTCGTGCAGCGCCAGAGCCGCCAGGACGGTGCCGGCCCAGGTGCGGAAATCCTTGGCGGTGACGTCGCGGCCCGTGATCTCGCGGAGATACGCGTTCACGTCGGCCGATTCCACGGCATGGCGTTCGCCTTCGTGGTCCACATACTGGAAGAGGTGATGGCCCGGCAGTTCGTGACAGGCTTTGATGACGCTGGCCACGCGCTGGTTGCGGAAGTCGAGCTTCCACATCTTGTTGCTCTTGCCCTTGAATTCGAAATGCAGGGCGTTGCCGTGGACATCGACGTGTTCATCCAGCAGCGTCGTGAGGCCATAGGAGTGGTTGGTGCGGGCGTAATCTTCGTTGCCGACGCGGATCAGCGTGGTCTCGAGCAGGTAGACGATGGTGGCAAGCACCTTTTCGCGCGGCAGGCCGCGCAGCGCCATGTGCTTGCGCACCGTTGAGCGGATGTGCGGCAGCGCGGCCGCGAAGGTCGTCACATGCTCGTATTTGGTCCCGTCCCGCACCTCGCGGAAGGCCGGATGGTAGCGGTACTGCTTGCGTCCCTTGGCATCGCGGCCAGTAGCCTGAATGTGCCCGTTCGCCTTGGGGCAGATCCAGACGTCGGTATAGGCCGGCGGGATGGCGAGCTTGCGGATCCGCTCGAGAATCTTCTCGCTGGTGACAGGTTTGCCGGACGGATCGCGATAGGAGAAACCATCGCCCTCCGCCTGCCGCGTGATCCCGGCCGACTGACCATCGACATAGATGAGACCGGCCGACTCGGCGGCGTCGCGGGGATCCACGACGTCCAGGGCTTCGGCTTCCTCGACCAGCGACATTCCGGACCCTCTTGAACCAGCCCGCGTCAATGCCAACCCCTCGGCAAGGTTCCTGGCCCGGTGATTCGGTCGCGGCGGGACCATTGCGCCGCGCGACCTTGCCTCGTCCGGCCCGATACGCTAGGCGGTTGCTCCCCCTTACGCTGGAGCTTCCCTTGGCCGAAAAGCCGATCAACTGGGCGAATGTCACGACGATCTCCTGCGTTGCGATCCTGGTCGGCACGGAACTCGTCGGCATGTCCTGGGCGGCCGGCTGGGCGCTCGGGGGCATCTTCCAGCTGCCGCCTTTGGTCGCGCGAGGGGTCGAGATCCTGTTCGGTCTCTTCGGCTTCGTGGCGCTCTACTATTTCATGCGCGCGGCCATCCGGGTCGAGCCGGTCCGGGGCTGACCATGACCGACCTCGATCGCCGCCAAGTGTTGCGGGTGCTCGCCGTTGCGGGGGCCGCGGGCGTCCTGCCGGGCGGCCTCTCCCCCGCCGAGGCCCAGACGAACCTGACCCTGGGCGCGGCCGAGAGCTTCTCCTTCGACGGCCTGAAGACCGTCGCCGAGAAGCTGGCATCGGTGCCCTACGTTCCCCCGCCGCAGCCCAATGCGGACATCGTCTCGCAAATCGACTACGAGCGCTGGGGACAGATCACCTTCGACACGGCCTCGGCGCTGTTCGCGCAGGGGCCCGGGCAATTCCCGGTCACCTTCTTCCACATCGGCAAATTCTTCCCGAAGTCGGTCGCGATCTACGCCGTCGAGAACGGGCAGGCCCGACCGATCGTCTATAACCAGGCCATGTTCGACATGCCGGCCAACTCGCCGGCGAGGCAGCTGCCGCAGGGCATCGGCTTTGCGGGGTTCCGCATCCAGGAGCCGCGGTCCGGCACGCTCGACTGGCACAAGAACGACTGGACCGCCTTCCTCGGCGCCGCCTACTTCAGGGCGATCGGTCAGCTCTACCAATACGGGCTGTCGGCGCGCGGCGTGGCGGTCAATACGGCAGTCGCCGACCGGAACGAGGAATTCCCGGATTTTACGCATTTCTATATCGAGGCGCCCACGAGCGAGGACACGATCGTCGTCAACGCTCTGCTCGACGGCCCCTCGCTGACGGGCGCCTACCGCTTCGCCATGACACGTGGCGCGGGGGTGGTGATGGATATCGAGCACACCCTGAACCTGCGCGAGGACATCGAGCGGCTCGGCATCGCGCCGCTCACGACGATGTACTGGTTCTCCGAAGCGGTGAAACCCACGGCTATCGACTGGCGCCCAGAAGTGCACGATTCCGATGGCCTCGCACTCTGGACGGGTACGGGCGACCGCATCTGGCGCCCGCTGAACAATCCCGAGCGGACGACGGCCTCCGCCTTCGCCGATCACGCCCCCAAGGGCTACGGAACGCTGCAGCGCGACCGGATCTTCGACCATTACCAGGACGGCGTGTTCTACGACCGGCGTCCAAGCCTCTGGGTCGAGCCGAAAAGCGACTGGGGGACAGGCGCCGTCCAGCTCATCGAGATCCCGACGGACGACGAGATCCACGACAATGTCGTCGCGACCTGGGTTCCCTCCGACCCGGCCAAGGCCGGCAACAAATATGCCTTCGGCTTCAAGCTTCACTGGCTGGCCGACGAGCCCTTTCCGTCGCCGCTGGCCCGCTGCGTCGCGACGCGGCTGGGTCGCGGCGGCCAGCCCGGCCTGCCCCGCCCGGCGGGCGTCCGCAAGTTCATGGTCGAGTTCCTGGGCGGTCCGCTCGAGAAACTGCCCTTTGGCGTGAAACCGACCATGGAGCTGTCGACCTCCCGCGGGCACTTCACCGATTACCAGTACACGGAGGCCGTTCCGGACGGCGTCAGTGGCCACTGGCGCGCGCAGTTCGATCTCGTGGTCGACGGCTCCGATCCGGTCGAGCTGAAATGCGTGCTCAAGCAGGGGGAGCAGACGCTGTCTGAGGTGTGGGCCTTCCAGTATCACCCCTTCTGATGGCGGTCCGTGCGATCGAGCCCGGCGACTGGTCGGCGTGGCTCCCGCTCTGGCACGGTTACAACACCTTCTACGCCAACGAGCCGCGCGAGGAGGTGACCCGCACGACATGGGAGCGCTTCTTCGATCCGGCGGAGCCCGTGCATGCCCTGGTCGCGGAGCAGGAGGGCGCGCTGCTGGGCCTCGCTCATTACGTCTTCCACCGCAACACCTGGATGATCGGTCCCGTCTGCTACCTGCAGGACCTCTTCACCGTGCCCGAAGCGCGCGGTCAGGGCGTCGGGCGACGCTTGATCGAAGCGGTCTATGCGGAGGCCGCGCAGGCCGGCTCGGAGCGGGTCTACTGGCTGACGCAGGAATCGAACGCCGCCGCCCGCCACCTGTACGACAGGCTCGCCGATCGCAGCGGCTTCATCCAGTACCGCAAGCAGATCCCTCCACCCGCCGGAGGCTGAGCGCCCCGCGTCAGGCGCTCGCCTCCGCGATCTCGGTGAGAATCGCCTCGGCGGCGGCGCGGGGATGGGCAGCAGCCGTGATGGGTCGACCGATCACGAGGTGATCGGCGCCGGCCCGCAGGGCGTCGGCGGGGGTCGCGACCCGCTTCTGATCCCCGGTCGCAATACCGGCCGGACGGATGCCCGGCGTGACGATCGCCAGACCGGGACCCACAAGCAGCCGGACAGCCGCGACCTCGCGCGGCGACATCACCAGCCCATCGATTCCGATGTCCCGGGCCTGGAGGGCGCGCCGGGCGACGAGATCGGCGGCGCCGGACCCATAGCCCGCCTCGGCGAGGTCGGCATCGTCCGACGAGGTGAGGACCGTCACGCCCAGCAGGCGCAACCCACTGCCCGCCGCGGCGTCGCGCGCGGCCCGCATGGTCTGCGGGTAGGCGTGGATCGTGAGGAAGGTCGCACCGAGCCGGGCGACCTGGGCCGTCGCTCCGGCAACCGTGTTGGGGATGTCATGCAGCTTGAGGTCGAGGAACACCTTCTTGCCCTCTCCGATCAGCCGTTCGGCGAGCACCAGCCCGCCGCCGTAAACGAGTTCGAGGCCGACCTTGTAGAAGCCGACCCCCTCCCCGAGCTCCCGGATCAGGCTCGCGGCCTGCTCGAGGCTCCGCATGTCGAGAGCCACGATCAGCCGATCCGTGGGGGCAAGAGTCATGCGCCTTCTCCGCTGGCCGGGGAGCGATCCGGCGCTAGTTGATGGTCCAATCCCCGGCACATCGCCGACCCTCAGGGCGATACAGGGCTGTGGCTTCGGACGGCAAGGCCCGACGAGCCGTCAAGCCCCGTCGGGATGAGGAGCACCAGCATGAAAACGCGTCGTTTGGGCCAGAACGGCCCGGAGGTTTCCGCCATCGGCCTGGGCTGCATGGGGATGAGCGACTTCTACTCCGGTCGGGACGACACGGAATCCGAGGCGACGATCGCGCGGGCGATCGAACTCGGCATCAACTTCCTCGATACGGCCGACGCCTACGGGCCGTTCACCAACGAGGAACTGGTCGGCCGGGCGATCAAGGGCAAGCGGGACAAGCTGGTCATCGCCACGAAGTTCGGCTTGAAGCGCGATCCGAAGGACCCGGCCAAGCGCAGTGTCGACGGCTCGCCGGCCTATATCCGCGAGGCGGTCGAGGGAAGCCTGAAGCGGCTCGGCCTGGATGTCATCGACCTCTATTACCAGCACCGCATCGACAGCAAAACGCCGGTCGAGGACAGCGTCGGCGAACTCGCCGATCTCGTGAAGGCAGGCAAGATCCGCTATATCGGCCTGAGCGAAGTCTCGGCGGAGACGCTGGAGCGGGCGCATGCCGTCCATCCCATCACCGCGCTGCAGAGTGAATACTCGCTGTGGACGCGGGACCCCGAAGGCGAGGTGCTCGACGCCTGTCGCCGCTTGGGCATCGGCTTCGTGCCCTACTCTCCCCTCGGTCGCGGGTTCCTGACCGGCGCGATCACCAAGCCGGACGATTTCGAGCCGGATGATTACCGGCGCAACAGCCCGCATTTCCAAGGCGAGAACTTCGGCCGGAACCTCGATCTCGTCGCCGAGATCCAGACGATCGCCGAGCGCAAGGGCATCACCGCCTCGCAGCTCGCCCTGGCCTGGGTGCTCAACCAGGGCGCCGATATCGTCCCGATCCCCGGCACGAAGCGGCGCACCTATCTCGAGGAGAACGTGCAGGCGGTGGACGTCGTGCTGACCGGCGAAGAACTCGCCGAGATCGACGCCGTGTTCCCGCCCGACGCCGCCCAGGGACAACGCTATCCCACGACCATGATGGCCCTGCTCAACGGGTGACCACCCGTGCGCTCCTTCGGCCGCCGATGCCTCAGGGGTTGTGCAGCGACAAGACCATCGTGCCGGGCGTCGCCGTCCGCGCGGCATTGATGGCGCCGCTCTCCGCCACGAACTGCTTGAAGTGTGCGGAGGCAGCGTGAGCCGCAAAGGCCGCCTGATCGTCGAAGACCTCGTACAGCGTGAGGTGGTTGGGGATGCCGGCCGGCATTACGACATCGAAACGCCGGCACCCCTGCTCGCGGATGGAGGCACGCGCGACGTCCTGAACAAGGCTTTTGAGCCGCTCGAACTGCGCGGCATCTGCGGTGTAGTCGACCACCACCACGTAGGGGATCGACCCGCTGTCCTCCGCACCACTTGAGGCGGTCGCTCCGGCGAGGGACACGAGGAGGGCCGTACCGAATAGGGCGTTGCGCATGTCTCTCCCCAACCGTTCGGCATGTTGCCAGACTGGATACCTACCAGCGCTGCCGCCGCTCCGCCCTTGGGTCGGACCGGGCAGCGTCGTCGCGCTTGCCGCGCACGCGCTGATTGGCGAAACCCATCTTGACCTTCCGCGCCCGGGCTCTCCAGTCGGCCATGGCGTCTTGCGACAGGGCCACCCACTCGGCCCGCAGCCGATCGCGGTGCTCGCGCCATTCCTCGCCGATTTTCTCCCCGCCGAGCTTCAGCCTGTCGATCAGATCAATCGGTCCCGTCCGGCCGGCCATGGGCCGCCCCTCCAGGCTTCGATACGTCCACACGCGCGCCGGAGGCAGGTTCAGCAGCACGGGAGGGGAGGCCTGCGCCTCGAAGGGCATCGTCGCGAACGCTCCGTATTTCGGGATGGGCGAGACGAGCCCGTAGGTGAACTGGACGAATGGCGACCCCGGCAGCTGCACACCACCGCCGCCGCCGGCACGGACAGAACGCCGCGCAGCGTCTGCCGCAGCGCATAGGCATCGCCCTGGACGATCCGGCACTGCGGATAGCGGCGGGCCAGAAGCTTGCAGAAGGCTCCTTCGTATTCCACGAGGATCAGGCGCTCGGGCGCGACGCCGCGCCGGATCAGGGCCTCTGTCACCGGGCCGGTTCCGGGACCGAGTTCGACGATGGGGCCCTGGATGGCAGGATCGACCTGCCTCGCAATCATGCGCGACAGCGACCGGCCGGACGGGGAGACGGCTCCCGTGCCCCGCGGGTTCTCCAGCCATGTCTTGATAAATCGCGCCTCGTCCTTCCACCGCACACCGCCCGAAGTCTTGGACCGCGAAGTCTGGTCGATGTCGAACGGCGGTGAACGCAAGTCGGGTGTCCTCGATCGACGGTCGTCAGTGACTCAGATTTGCGGCGCCAGACCCGTGTCGAGGCAACGGGCCGGCAGGACCGCGCACGGGAGGGGTCGCTCCATCCCGTTCCCCGTTCGCATCATCAGTGGCTGAGTTGCTCGAAAAAATCCTTGA
>CAXTVD010000018.1:0-22953 GCA_964247575.1 uncultured Lichenihabitans sp. | reverse complement strand
ACCTCGGTCTCCTGGCCGTAGCGCGAACGCGCCGCCTTCTGGATCGCGTCCTCCATGGAGGCAAGCACGATCTGGCGGTCGATCGACTTCTCGCGTGCGACCGCGTCGGCGATCTGCAGCAATTCGAGCCGGTTGGCGCTGACGGCCATTCACTGAACTCCTGATAGGGAAGAACTGGACAATCGTTGTGCGGCGGATTAGCGGCGTTTCATCGTCTTGATGCCGGCCGGGATCACGGGTTTGGCCTTGTTGCGTGCGGCGAACCGCCCCGGCCCGCGTCGCACGGCCGGCTCGGTCGCAGCATCGGTCTCCGGCTCGGCCGGCCCGTCCGTCACCCCCGCCCCGGCGAGGTCGGCCGACTGCTCCGCGGCCTGCAGCGACTCTCGGATCAGCGCGTCCGTCAGAATAAGCCGCGCATCCGAAATATCCCGGAGCGTCAGGGTGACCACCGGGTCCTCTCCGGGCTTGGGGTCGAGGCGGGTGAGCTTGAGCATCGGGCCATCGACGGCCGTCAGCAAGCCCCGGAACCGTCGCCGGCCGTCGAGCGGCGCGGCCAGTTCCACCTTGGCCTCGTGACCGAGCGCGCGGTGGTAGTCCGACACGCGAACGAGAGGCCGATCGATGCCGGGCGAGGACAATTCGAGCCGATACCCGACCGCGATCGGGTCTTCCAGATCGAGCACCGGAGAGAGCGCCTTGCTGGCTGCCTCGCAGTCCTCGATGGTCATGGTGCCGTCCGCACGCTCGGCCATGATCTGCAGTGTCGGGTCGCCCCCCGTCGACAGCTTGATGCGCACGAGGCGCAGCGCAAGATCGGCGAGCACCGGCTCAACGATGCGTGCCACCTTGGCCGAGACGCCCGTGTCGCCCTGAAGCCGGGGTTCGTCGAGTGCGGCCTGGACCACACCGGACGAGGGCGGCTGCTCGACCTGATCAGCGCGTTCGCTCAAGTTCAAAGCCTCGGAGTGGATGGGAGCGCCGATACAGGGCGCGCTAAAACAAGAAAGAGCGGGGTCCGGCAGGAGCCCACTCTTCATCAATTCACCGGAACCGAGCATCGACCTCAATCGATGTCATGCAGATAGTCAGTCTTCCTCTTTTGCGCAAGGCTTTCCTGGCGCCTGCGACCGGCGAGCCCTCAGGCGATCTGTTCGACCGCGGTGATGAGCCGGACGAGGTCCTCCTCCCGCGAGAGCCGGTGCTCTCCGTCCCGCACGAGCGTGATGCTGACCGGATCGGACGCGAGATGCTCCACCAGCGTCATTGCATGCTGCCAAGGGACATCCGCGTCCTGCATACCCTGCAGGATGTGGATGGGGCAGCCCGCCTCGATCGAGCTGTCCAGCAGCAGGTGGTGGCGCCCGTCCTCGATCAGAGTCCGCGTGATGGGGTAGGGCTCGCCATAGGGCGAGGGGCGGAGCCAGACGCCTTCGGCCGCGATGGTCTGGCGGATCTCCGGCGTGAACCGCTCCCACATCAGCCGTTCGGTGAAGTCCACCGCGGGCGCGATCAGCACGAGGCCCGCGAGCCGGGTCACGTGGGCGGCCTCGGCCAGCCGGCGGGCCACCAGAAGCGCGATCCAGCCGCCCATCGAGGACCCGACGAGGATCACCGGGCCGCTCGTGAGCGTCCGGAGCACCGTCAGCGCGTCCTCGAGCCAGTGGCTGATTGTCCCGTCGGTGAAGGCACCGGACGAGCGGCCATGCCCCGAATAGTCGAACCGCACGAAACCGCGTCCCTGCGCCCGCGCCCAGGCGTCCAGCGCGAGCGCCTTGCCCGAGTCCATGTCCGACATGAAGCCGCCGAGCCAGACGACCGCGGGGCGCTCGGTCCCCTCCCCACGCGCCTCGATGCGGCAGGCGGCCAGCTGCCGGGGAGCGGTCTTGCCTTCCCCCTCGGGGACGGGCACGAACGAGAAGTCAGGCCTGTTCATCTTTTGAATGTAGACCCGTTTCGCCGGAGGACCACACAGAGCCGATGCAGTTGGAGTTCGCTTCGCCGTTCGCCCAGGTGCCGCCGTCCCCTCTGGCCGGCCGCACGGTGCTGCAGATCATCCCCTCGCTCCAGGCGGGCGGGGCGGAGCGGATCACCATCGACATCGCGAGCGCGCTGGCCGAAGCCGGTGCCCGTGCCCTCGTCGCGACGACGGGCGGGCGCCTCGTGAGCGAACTGCAGGCGCGCGGCGGCATCTGGATCCCTTTCGCGGCCGACGCCAAGAACCCTCTCGTGATGGCGCGGAACGTCGCGCGCCTCCGCCAGATCATCCTGGCGGAGAGGCCGGCCGTCGTGCATGCCCAGTCGCGCGCACCCGCCTGGGTCGCCCTCGGGGCGACGCGGCTGACCGGCACGCCTTTCATGACGACCTTCCACGGCAGCTATTCCGGCCGGCATGCCGTCAAGCTCCACTACAATTCAGTGATGGCGCGCGGCGATGCGGTGCTCGCCAACTCGCACTTCACGGGGGACACGATCGCGCGGCTCTACCCTTGGGCGACCGGACGTGTGCGGGTGGTCTGGCCGGGGATCGACCTGCGTACCTTCCAGCCCGGCGCCGTCGATCTCGCCCGTGTCGAGGCCCTGCGCTCGGCCTGGAACGTCGCCCCCGACCAGCGCATCGTTCTTCTCGCGGCGCGGCTGACGGACTGGAAGGGGCACCGCGTGCTGATCGAGGCCGCGGCGCTGCTGCGATCGCGGGGGTTGACGGACACCGTGTTCGTGCTGGCGGGTGACGTCCAGGGGCGCGAGGGCTATGCTACGGAACTCGACGCTCTGGCGCGAGACAGGGGCGTGTCGGACGTGGTGCAACGCGTCGGACATTGCCTCGACATGCCGGCCGCACTCGTCGCCGCGAGCCTCGTGGTGGTTCCCTCGACCCGACCCGAGGCGTTCGGGCTGGCGGCCGTCGAGGCGCAGGCCATGGGAACGCCTGTGATCGTGTCCGACCTCGGCGCCATCCCCGAGACGGTGCTCGCCCCCCCGGACGTCGAGCCGCACCAACGGACGGGCTGGCGCGTGCCGCCGGGCGATGCCGGTGTGCTCGCCGACACGATCGAGCAGGTGCTCGGCCTGGGAGCGACCGCGCTCGACGGTCTCACCTTGCGCGCCCGGGCCCATGTCGAGCGGCACTTCTCCAGCGACCGCATGAGCGAGGCGACCCTCGACGCCTACAGCGCCGTGATCGAGGGGCACGCGGCCCGGTCGATGGCCCGATGAGGTCTGAGGGCGTGGCCGCCGGCTTGCGTGCGGCGACGCCGGCCGACGCGGCGGCTATCGCGGCGCTCCATGCGAGGAGCTGGCGCGCGACCTACCGGGGTCTCTACGACGACGACTATCTCGATGGGCCTGTCACCGACGAGCGGGACCGCGCCTGGCGCGAGCGCCTCGGCTCACCGGACGCGAAGCGGGTCACGCTTGTGATGCAAGGCGAGGGCAGCGGTCTCGTCGGCTTCGTGTGCGGGTTGATGGACCACGATCCGCAATGGGGCACCCTGATCGACAATCTTCACGTCGCGCCCGACCACAAGGGCAGCGGACTGGGCCGCCGCCTCCTGCACGCCTTTGCCGACCGGCTCGTGATGACGTCCGACACGCGGCCTGTCCATCTTTTCGTCCTCGCGCGCAATGCGGGGGCGCTGGCCTTCTACGCGCGGATGCGGGGGCTCGTCGTTCAAGACCTGACGCAGACCGAGCCGGATGGCCGATCCCATCCGGTCCACCGCATCGCATGGCCGAACGCGGCCGCCTTGTCGGAGGGCGCGGCGTGACGCGGCTGTTCGCCCGTGTCCGCTCGCGGGACGAGACGCAGGAGGTGGCCCGCGCCGGTTTCGACGGGATCATGGTCGAAGACCCGGCCATCGGCCGGGCCGGGCTCGACCGCCTGCATCCCGACCTTCGGGACGGCGCAGTCAAGTGTCTCGTCCTGACAACTGGAGACCACGAGCCCCGCACGGTCCACCTCTTCGGGTCGGTGCCCGACGGGGCGGCGCTCGATCGCGTGGTGGCGGAGCGTGCGGCCGGCATCCTGCTGGGCTCGCCGGGCCGGCTGGTCGATGCCACGACGGTGCCGATCCTGGCGATGACCCGGACGATGTGCCGGAGCCGCGGCCTGCTCTGCGGCTTTGCCGGCGATCTCGAGGCGCCGGACCTGCCGCGCCTTCTCGTGCTCGATCCCGACTGGCTGGTCGTCGGACGGGCGCTGCGCTGGGGCCGTGCTCCCGACGGGGCGCTCGACCCTGCGGCTCTGGCGCAGATCCGCGCGCTGGTGCCCGCACAGGCGGACCGTTCGCCGGCCGGATCCCAGATCGAACGGCGGCTCGATCGCATCTTCCTGCGCGACCTCGTCCTCCCGATCGCGATCGGCGCCTACGACAGCGAGCGGGGCCGCCTGCAGCGCGTCCGCTTCAGCGTCGAAGCGGACCTGCGCCCGACGGGCCGTCCGACGCGCGACATGCGGGACGTCGTCTCCTACGACCTGTTCACCGACGCCATCCACGCGCTCACCACGGACCGGCACGTCGATTTCGTCGAGACCCTCGCCGAGGAGATCGCCGAGCGCGTGCTGGCCCATCCCCGCGTTCTCCTCGCCCGGATCACAGTCGAGAAGCTCGATGTCGGACCGGGGGCGGTCGGCGTGTCCATCGAGAGGGCCAAGCGCCAAACCTGAGGATGCGGCCCGCCTGGCCGGTCATCCCTGGTTCAGGCTGGAAAGCTCAGTGAAGGTTCGGCGTGCTAGGAAGCGCGGCCGACTCGCGTGATCTCTCCATCGGTTCGGCACGATTCGCGTTTAGACCCGAGCAAGCTTGTGCTTGTCAGGTGGGTCCGAAACCTTGAGCGGGATGGTTGATGTCGAGCGATGAAACGCTTCTCGAGGCGCGGGCGAAGCCGGCCGCGGCGCCGGGACATCCCGAGCAAGCGGAACCGTCGCGCCTGTTCGGACCGGTGCGGCCCGATTTCGCCCGGGACGAACTGCTGGCCGAGCTGTTCGCGGCCACCGTTCAGGCCCACCCCACTGCCGTCTGCCTCCGCTCGGGGCGCTTCACCCAGACCTATGCGGAGGTCGATGCCGTCGCGACGGGCATCGCCCGCGGCCTGCTCCGGGCGGGACTCCGGCCGGGCCGCGTCGCGGGCCTCTGGATGCCGCGTGGGCCCGAACTGCTGATCGCACAGATCGCCATTGCCAAGACCGGCGCCGCGTGGCTGCCGTTCGATGCGGACGCGCCTGTCGACCGCATCGCGACCTGCCTTGCCGACGCGGAGGCCACGCTGCTGCTGTCGAGCGAGGCGCTCCAGGCCCGGACGGCCGGCCACACGCTGCCCTGCTCGATGCTGCTGGCCAGTGCACTCACCCAGTCGGACGATACGCGTCCGGTCGACGCCCGCGCGCTCGGGGCGACCCCGCAGGACCCCGCCTACCTCATCTACACGTCGGGCTCGACCGGGGTGCCCAAGGGCATCGTGATCACCGGCGCCAACATCTGCCACTACCTTCGCGCGGCCAACGACCTCTACCGGATCGAGGGGTCCGACATCGTCTTCCAGGGCGCGTCGGTGGCCTTCGACTTGTCGATGGAGGAGATCTGGATTCCCTATCTGGTCGGCGCCTCGCTGTTCGTCGCGAGCGCCGCGATGCTGGGGGAGGCGGACAAGCTGCCCGATCTCATGACCCGGGCCGGGGTCACGGTGCTCGACACCGTGCCGACCCTGCTCGCCATGATCACGCAGGACATCCCCTCGCTGCGCCTGATCATCCTGGGCGGCGAGGCCTGCCCGCCGATGATCGCCGAGCGCTGGTGCCGGCCGGGCCGCCGCCTCTACAACAGCTATGGACCCACCGAGACGACGGTGGTGGCCACCGCCGACGAGGTCCGGCGGGGCGAGACCGTCACCATCGGCGGACCCCTTGCCAACTACACCTGCGCGGTGGTGGACGAGGCCATGCGGATCGTGCCGCGCGGCGTCGAGGGCGAACTCGTCATCGGCGGCCCGGGTGTCGCGAAGGGCTACCTGAAGCGGGACGCGCTGACCGCGTCGAAGTTCGTCGCCAACCCGTTCGGTGACGACGGGCGCGACCCCGTGCTCTACCGCTCGGGCGATGCGGTCGTCATGGACGAAGCCGGCAAGATCGGCTTCCGCGGTCGCATCGACGACCAGGTCAAGATCCGTGGCTTCCGGGTGGAGCTCGGCGAGATCGAGCACAAGCTTGCCGCGCTGCCGGGCGTCGGCCAGGTCACGGTGGTGCTGCGCACCGACGACGGCCTCGACCAGCTCGTCGCCTTCGTCGTCCCGCGACGCCATGCCGACGAGGCCCTCCTCGACCCCAAGCGGCTGCGCGCCGCCCTGCGCGAGGATCTCCCACCCTACATGGTGCCGGCCCGCTTCGAGGTGGTGAGCGACCTGCCTCGCCTTCCCTCCGGCAAGGCCGACCGCAAGGCGCTCAAGAGCGTGCCGCTGCACACTCCCGTGGCCGCCGAGGCGCAGGAGGAGCCGCGCACCGCGACCGAGGCCCATCTCCTGGCCGCCGCCCAGGCGGTGCTGCCGCCCCAGTCCATTCCCTTCGAGGCCGACTTCTTCACCGATCTCGGTGGCCATTCGCTGCTGGCAGCCCGCTTCGTGTCCGTCGTCCGACAGACGCCGGCGCTCGCCACCCTGACCCTGCAGGACATGTACACGCTGCGCAGCTTGCGGGCGCTCGGCGCCTCGCTCGACCGCAAGTCCGCCCGGTCCGGGCCGAAGGTCGACCTCAGCTTCGTTCCACCCAGCCTCGGGCGGCGCTTCCTGTGCGGTCTCGCGCAGGCGATCACCCTGCCGTTCGTCATCGCGCTGATGACCTTCCAGTGGCTCGGCGTCTTCATCAGCTACATGCTGCTGACCGACAGCGACGCGAGCTTCCTCGAGGAGGCGATCGCCCTGGTCGGCATCTACATGCTGATCAACGTGGCGACGATCATCATCGCCATCGGCGGCAAGTGGCTGATCCTCGGGCGCATGAAGCCGGGGCGCTATCCGCTGTGGGGCACGATGTTCTTCCGCTGGTGGCTGGTGCAGCGGCTCATCTCGCTCACCCATCCCAAGTGGTTCCAGGGCTCGCCGGTGATGCGCGTCTACCTGCGCGCGCTGGGCGCGAGCATCGGGCGTGATGCCATCATCGGCGAGGTGGAGATCGGCGCGCACGACCTGCTCACGATCGGCGATCATGCGAGCATCGGCGGCAAGATCAACTTCAACAACGCCCGCGTCGAGGGCAACCAGTTCATCGTCGGTCCGATCTCGATCGGACAGGACAGCTATGTCGGCACCTCCTGCATGGTCGAGGACGACGTGGTGATCGGGGCGGGTGCCCAGCTGCAGGATCTCACCGCCATCGCGTCCGGCGGACGGGTCGGCGCCTGGGAGATCTGGGACGGCTCGCCCGGCCGGAAGGTCGGCAGCAGTGCGCCCGACGACCTCGACAGGCTGCCCTGGGCGTCCCCCGCCCGCCGGGCCTTTCAGGCCGCGATCTACGCCGTGCTGCTGCTCGTCGTGCCGCCGCTCGGCCTGATCCCGATCTTCCCCGCCTTCTGGCTGTTCGACCAGCTCGACGATTGGCTGGCGGTCCCCTCAGTCGACCGGGTCGCCTATCTCGCCTCCCTGCCGGTCCTTGCCTGGCCCACCGCCTTCGCGCTGGTGATCCTGACCGTCGGTTTCATCGCCGCCATCCGCTGGGTCGTGCTGCCCCGTGTCAGCGAGGGCCGCTACTCCGTCCACTCCTGGTTCTACGTCCGCAAGTGGATCGTCGCGCTGGCGACCGAGATCACGCTGGAGACGCTGTCCTCGCTCTTCGCCACCGTCTACATGCGCGCCTGGTACCGCCTCATGGGCGCGCGGATCGGCAAGGACGCCGAGATCTCGACGAACCTGTCGGGTCGCTACGACCTGATCGACATCGGCGAGAAGTGCTTCATCGCCGACGAGGTCGTGCTGGGCGACGAAGAGATCCGCCGGGGCTGGATGATCCTCAAGAAGGTCCGCACCGGCGCCCGCGTCTTTGTCGGCAACGATGCCGTCGTGCCGATCGGCTCCGACATTCCCGACGGGGCCTTGATCGGCATCAAATCCAAGCCGCCCGCCAACGCGGAGATGAGCCCCGGCGACACCTGGTTCGGCACGCCGCCGATCAAGCTGCCGGTGCGCCAGCGCTTCGATGGCGGTGGCGCGAACTGGACCTACGAGGCACCGCGCTGGAAGAAGCTGATGCGGGCCGTCTTCGAGGCCGTCCACATCTCCCTGCCCACGATGCTCTTCATCGTCTTCGGCACCTGGTCGGTGGAACTGCTCGGTCCCCGCCTCCTCGAGGGGCATTATGTCCAGGTCACCGTGCTGTTCATCCTGGTGTCGCTGCTCATCTCGGTGGTGATGACGGCGGTGGTCATCGTCATCAAATGGCTGACCATGGGCGCCTATGGGCCGACCGTGCAGCCCATGTGGTCGTGGTGGGCGATGCGCACGGAAGCGGTCGCCGTGATGTATTGGGGACTGGCCGGCAAGGTGCTGCTCGACCACCTGCGCGGCACCCCCTTCCTACCCTGGGTGCTGCGCTTGTTCGGCGCCAAGTTCGGCCGCGGCGTCTATCTCGACATGACGGACATCACCGAGTTCGATTGCGTCAGCGTCGGCAACTACGTCTCGATCAACGGGCTCGCGGCCCTCCAGACGCATCTCTACGAGGACCGGGTCATGAAGGTGGGCCGGGTCCGGATCGGCGATGGCGTGACAATCGGCGCGGGCTCGACCGTGCTCTACGACACCCATGTCGGCGACTACGCCCGCCTCGGCCCACTGACGCTGGTCATGAAAGGCGAGTCGATCCCGCCCCATTCCGAGTGGGAGGGCTCGCCGGCCGAGCCGCGCACCGATGCTGCCCTTGTCTCCGTGCGGGTCGAGGAACGCCGCGCCGCCTGAGCAGGAGCCGCGCCCGGCCGAGCGTCAGCGATCGGGATCAGCGGCCTTGTGCAGGGCTTCGCAGAGGGCGGCGTTGTCGTGCATGGGAGCTTCCACAAGGCGCGGGTCGGAGGCGGAGTCCAACTGCGAACCGGACGCTACGATGTCCGGCCGGCGGCATCGAGGCATCCCGTTTCTTGACGCCGTCGCTGCGGGGTCGCCAGAGCGGAGGCTTGATCTCACCCGCGGCTCTGCCGCAGATGGGCGCCGACACGACCACGCCGTCATCCCGCCGGCCCGAGGACGGGAGAGCCTTCGCCCATGTCGCACAATACCTTCGGTCACCTGTTCCGCGTGACCACTTTCGGCGAAAGCCACGGCCCGGCGCTCGGCTGCATCGTCGATGGCTGCCCGCCCGGCCTGCCGCTGTCGGAAGCCGACATCCAGGGTTTCCTCGATAAGCGGCGGCCGGGGCAGTCGCGCTTCACGACCCAGCGGCAGGAGCCGGACGCCGTCCGCATCCTGTCCGGCACCTTCGCGGACGAGCGCGAGGCCGGCCCACGCACCACGGGCACGCCGATCGCGCTGATGATCGAGAACGTCGACCAGCGCTCCAAGGACTATGCCGACATCCGGGACAAGTACCGGCCGGGCCACGCAGACTTCACCTACGAAGCCAAATACGGCCTCCGCGACTACCGGGGCGGCGGCCGGTCCTCGGCGCGGGAAACCGCGGCGCGGGTGGCGGCGGGCGCCGTGGCCCGGAAGGTCATTCCGGGCGTGCGTGTGCGCGGTGCGCTGGTCCAGATGGGCCCGCATGGCATCGACCGCGCGCGCTGGGACTGGGCGGAGGTGGACCGCAATCCCTTCTTCTGCCCCGACGCGCAATCGGCCGCCTTTTACGAGACCTATCTCGACGGGCTGCGCAAGGCGGGCTCGTCGATCGGAGCCGTGATCGAGGTGGTGGCCTCCGGCGTGCCGGCGGGCTGGGGCGCGCCGCTCTACGGCAAGCTCGACGCGGACCTCGCCGCCGCCCTGATGAGCATCAATGCCGTGAAGGGCGTCGAGATCGGCGACGGCTTCGCCACCGCCGAACTCCGGGGCGAGGACAACGCGGACGAGATGCGGCAGGGGCCCGACGGGGCGCCGACCTTCATGGCGAACCACGCCGGCGGCGTTTTGGGCGGCCTGTCGACGGGGCAGGATATCGTCGTGCGCTTCGCGGTGAAGCCCACATCCTCCATTCTGGCCCCCCGCCGGACGGTGACGCGGGACAACGAGGAGACCGACATCCTCACCAAGGGGCGTCACGACCCTTGCGTCGGCATCCGTGCCGTACCGGTCGGCGAAGCCATGGTGGCCTGCGTTCTCGCCGACCATTTCCTTCGGCATCGCGGTCAGGTGGGGTGAGTGAGAGGCCTCCCCATCCTGCCGGGCCTGAGCGGGGCAGCTTCAGGAATTTAGCTTTACTAAAGTCCGGCGCTGGCTAGGCTCGCCTCCATGAAGCTTGCGGAGTGGCTGAAGGAGAACGGCATCCGACGTGGCGACTTTGCCCGCCTGATTGGCGTCACTCCTGGAGCCGTCACGCAGATTTGCAACCAGCAGAAGGCCTGGGTGTCGCGCGACACGGCCGAGGCGATCGTGCGGGTCACGGCCGGGGCGGTGACGCCCAACGATCTTCTTGCCGATCGCCTCGGCAAGCCTGGCGGAGACGATGCCATGACGATCCAGCAGTCCGTGACGGAGGCGATCGAAGCCGTCCGCCGTGGCGATCTTGTCATCGTGACGGACGACGACGACCGGGAGAACGAGGGCGACCTCGTCTGCGCGGCCGCCCATTGCACGACCGAGAAGATGGCCTTCATCATCCGCCATTGCTGCGGCATCGTCTGCACGCCCATGACCGCGGACGACGCGCGCCGCCTGCAACTCGCGCCGATGGTCGCCGCGAACGACGCCCCGCTCGGCACCGCCTTCACGGTCTCGGTGGACGTGCGGCACGGCCTGACCACCGGCATCTCGGCCGAGCAGCGCAACAACACCGTCCGCGCGCTCGCCAACGGCAACATGGGCGCCAACGACTTCGTGCGGCCGGGCCATGTCTTCCCGCTCATCGCCCGCGACGGCGGCGTGCTCATGCGCTCCGGTCACACGGAGGCGGCGGTCGATCTGTGCCGCCTGGCCGAGCTGCCGTCGGTCGGCGTGATCTGCGAACTCGCCAACGACGACGGCACCGTGATGGTGGGCCCGCAGATCGATGCCTTCGCGCAGGAGCACGGCATTCGGAAGATCTCGGTGGCCGACCTCATCGCCTACCGGCAGTCACGCGAAAAGCTGGTGGAGCGGGTCTCGGTCTTCCCGGTCAAGACCGTGATCGGCGAGATCACCGGCTACGCCTACCAGACCCGCTTCGATCCCGTGCAGCACTTCGCCTTCGTGCACGGCAAGATCGGCGACGGGCTGCGCGTGCCGACGCGGCTGCATCGCGTGGACATCATCAACGATGTCCTGGGCGGGGCGACGGTGATCAACAAGGCCCTGGAGCGCTTCAAGGCCGAAGGACGCGGCGTGCTCGTCTACCTTCGGGACGGAACGGCCGGCGTGCCCGTCAGCATGGGCCCGGGCGCGCAGGCGTCCTCCGACCAGGCCCGGACCGTGCAATGGCGCGAAGTCGGGCTCGGCGCCCAGATCCTGCGGGACCTCGGCATCCGGTCGATCAAGCTCCTGGCCTCGCAGGACCGCACCTATGTCGGCCTGTCCGGCTTCGGCATCGAGATTGTCTCGCGGGAGAACGTGGACGGGTGAGGCCCGTTCAGCTCGGAGGCGCGCTCATGAGCGTCCGCACATGCGCGGCAGCTGACAGCGTCAGACCTTCGAGGTCGTAGCCGCCTTCGAGCACGGAGACGAGACGTCCGCTCGCATGCCGGTCCGCAAGCGCCAGCATCTCCCTCGTGATCCAGGCGAAATCCTCCGCCTCGAACTGGAGCGTCGCGAGCGGGTCGCGACGATGCGCGTCGAAACCCGCCGAAAGCAGCACCAGCTGCGGCCGGAAGGCCTCGAGGCGCGGCAGGATGCGATGCGTGATCGCGGCGCGAAAGGCCTCCCCGCCGTCGCCGGACCGCAGCGGGGCGTTGACGATCGTGTCGGCCTCGCCGCGCTCCCCGGCGGCGCCCGTGCCGGGATAGAGCGGCATTTCGTGGGTCGAGCAGTAGAGCACGGTCGGGTCGGACCAGAAAATGTCCTGCGTGCCGTTGCCGTGATGCACGTCGAAGTCGAGGATCGCGACGCGGCTCAGGCCGTGGGTCGCCTGCGCGTGTCGTGCGGCGACGGCGATGCTGTTGACGAAGCAGAAGCCCATGGGCGTCGTCCGCTCGGCATGGTGCCCCGGCGGCCGCATGACGGAGAAGGCGTTGTCCACCTCGCCGGACAACACCAGGTCGACGGCCCGGCAGGCGCCGCCGACGGCGCGCTCCACGGCGGCCCAGGTGCCGTGTCCCATGGCGGTATCGCCATCCAGGCGGGCGAGCTCGCCCGGGCCGGGCCGGGCCGCCAGCAGCGCGTCGAGGAAGGCGGGGGGGTGGACCCGCTCCATCGCCAGGCGATCGCCGACCGGCGCTTCATAGCGTCGCAGCTTCTCCCAGCCGGGACCATCGAACAGGGCGATGAGCGCTCTCAGCCGGTCCGGTCGTTCGGGATGGCCCGCGCCCATGTCGTGACCCAGACCGTCGGGGTGCGTGAGCAGAGCTGTCGTCATCAGGGAGCCTCCGGGGCGCTCGGCGGCCGTGTCGCATCCGAGTCACAAAGCCGCCCTTCCTGCGCCGGCATGGCGGGAGCCGCTGTCTTTGCAAGAGTTAGCGCGTTATCGAAAGAGAACATCAGATCGCCTGCCGAGGGCCGCACCATGAACTTGTTAAAAGCCGGGTTGATCCTTGGATCGGCGATGGCGCTTGCGGGCTGCGAGTATTCGTCCGTCCCTGACCCGCAGCTTTCGGCGCGCGATGCCCAGTACATCGCCCTGGTGCCGAAGGCCGAGGTCGGCGACCTCAACTATGCGCGTTACCAGGTTGACGATCCGACGGGGCAGGAGCCCGGCACGATCGTCGTCGACTCCAAGCAGAACCTGCTCTGGTTCGTGCTGCCGAACAAGAAGGCCATCCGCTACGGCGTCGCGACCGGCAAGGAAGCCTATGGCTGGACAGGCACGGCCACGGTCAAGCGCCTCGCGGAGTGGCCGAGCTGGATGCCCCCGGCCGACATGGTGCAGCGCTGGCCGCATCTCGCGCCGGTGGTCGCCATGGGCGGCCTGCCCGGCGGACCCGAAAATCCGCTCGGCGCCCGTGCGCTCTATCTCTACGACGCAAGCGGCAAGGACACGCTCTACCGCATCCACGGCACCAACGAGGAGACCGAGATCGGTCACGGGGCCTCCTCGGGTTGCATCCGCATGCGGAACATCGACGTGATCGATCTCTTTAACCGCGCCCATCTCGGCACGAAGGTGGTGGTGCTCTAGGCACCGAGGGCCGGCTCTCTTCAAAAGCGCTGCTGGCCGCCGGCTTGCAGCGCTTTTCTATTTCGAGTGAGACCACTCGCTTTTCGTTAATGGTATTCGCCGTCTTAAATCAAGAAAACAGCAAGATCTTCTTCTGGTTTCGTTGACGTTGCTGCGCCTTCACGTCGTGTCAACCAGACCTTTTAGCAGGTTGGTGGCAGCAGGGGACCGATACTCTCGAACAACGGAGGGAAAACCCTCCAGGGATCGCAGCAGCGACCAGGGTTCGAGAGGCGTCGTTCATGACCACTGCAGCACAGCACGGAGCCGACTTCCACATTGCGATCCTGCCGGACTCCCAGAGGGCCGTCACACAGGGCCGCGACCGGCGCGCCGACGACCACCAGCGCTCGATCAGCCTGTCGCGGGACTGCATCCGGATCGACCGGCGGTTGCAGGGCATCGCCATGCGCGTGGCGGTTCCGGTGAACGCCTATCGCGGGGTCGCACTGTCGCTGCGGCCCGACGCGGAGGGGATCCTGAGCTATCAGCTCGATCTCCTCCATGCCGACGACGACCTTTCCGTCACGCTCGATAGCGCGGCCGACGATCGCGACATCCTCGCGGACTGGCGCCTGTGGAGCCGGTTCTTCCGCCTGCCTGCTCTTGTGGAGCGGGAAGCCGGACGGATCGAGACGGCCGACGCGACGCTCGGCGCCCTCATGCTGGGCGACCGGGACCCCGCCCGCCGGCCCTCCCGCAGCCGCTTTAAGCGGCGTCCCCTGTTCCTGCAGCGCCGGAAAACCGGCGTCGCGACGGCGATGCCGCTGGTCCACTCCGCCGAACGCGAAATTATCGCGCGGGATTGACGCTCAACGTCGGCCGAACAGCCGCTCGATGTCGGCGAGCTTGAGCTCGACATAGGTGGGCCGGCCGTGATTGCACTGCCCGGCACCGGGCGTGCGCTCCATGTCACGCAGCAGCGCGTTCATCTCCTCGACCTGCAGCCGGCGGCCCGCGCGCACCGAATGGTGGCAGGCCATGGTCGCGAGAACGTGATCGAGTCGTGCTTCCAGCGGCCCGGCCCGGCCCTCCTCGACGAGGAGCGCTGCGACGTCCTTCACGAGGGCCGCGACATCGCAGCCGGCCAGCGCGGCAGGCACGCTGCGCACGGCGACGGCGCCTGGACCGAACCCTTC
Organism: uncultured Lichenihabitans sp.; assembly: GCA_964247575.1. Lineage (GTDB taxonomy): Bacteria > Pseudomonadota > Alphaproteobacteria > Rhizobiales > Beijerinckiaceae > Lichenihabitans. The sequence continues at coordinate 8,346 of CAXTVD010000018.1, read as the reverse complement.
GAGCACGAGGCCGAGCGAAGCCAGGTGAGGCTCCGCCTCGACCAGGGCATCGGCCGCCGCCTCCTCGACCGCCACGACGAGGGGCACGAGCAGGCCCTGGGATGGCATTCCGCTCCGGCCGCGCGCGGCTTTCATTCGCTCATAGACCAGCCGCTCGTGAGCGGCGTGCTGGTCGACGATGACCACGCCCGTCGCTGTCTGGGCAATGATGTAGGTCTCGTGCAGTTGGGCGCGCGCCGCGCCGAGCGGCGCGGTGCCCTCCGGTTCGCCCGCCGCTCGCGGCCGATCGTCCGGGACGGGCTCGGCGCGGGCCTGCGGGGGAAAGAATGGCTCGTCCACCCCGGCGGCGCTGTTTGCCTCGAGATCGTGGAGCAGTGCGGCCCGGAGCGCGCCGCGCGGCGCTTCGGCGAAGCCGGACGCCGCACCTTCGCCCAGCGGCGCGAAGGGGGACTGCCGCTGCGTCCATCCTCCCGCCGCGGGCCGGTCGGTCCGCCAGGCTTCGGTGCGCGGCCGCAGGATGTCGGATAGCTTGGTCCCTCCGGTCGAGCTCGCGCGGTGGAGGCTGCCGGCGATGGCCTCCCGGATCGCCCCGATCAGGAGGCCGCGGACGAGGCCGGGGTCGCGGAAACGCACTTCGGCCTTGGCGGGGTGGACATTGACGTCCACGAAACGCGGGTCGCAATCCAGGAACAGCGCCGCAATAGGGAAACGGTCGCGCATCATGTGGTCGGCGAAGCCGGCCGCCAGGGCGCCGATGAGCAGCTTGTCGCGAACGGGCCGCCCGTTGACGAACAGGTACTGCCATTCGCGATTGGCGCGGTTGTAGGTGGGCAAGCCGATAAAGCCCGTGACCGTCACGCCTTCCCGCTCGGCATCGAGGGCCAAGGCGTTGTCGGGGAAGTCCGACCCGATGATCTGGGCGAGGCGCGTGAGCCGCCCTTCGGCGCCGTCTCCGCACGGCAGGTAGTCGAACCCGGAGAGCTGGTCACCGCCGAGCGCAAAGCGCCGGTCCGGATGCGCCATGGCGAGCCGTCGGACGATCTGGGCGACGGCCTGCGCCTCGGTGCGGTCGGTCTTCAGGAATTTGAGACGCGCCGGCGTCGCCGCGAAGAGGTCGCGCACCTCGACGACGGTGCCGGACGGCCGCCCGACCGGCGTCACGGGGCCACGCCGCCCGGCATCGACGGTGATGCGGTGGCCGGTGTCGCCGCCGCGTTGCCGGGTCGCGATGTCGAGCCGGGATACCGCCGCGATGGAGGGCAGGGCTTCGCCGCGGAAGCCGAGCGTGGCGATCCGGGACAGGTCGCCATCGCCGAGCTTGGAGGTGGCATGCCGCTCCACCGCAAGGGCGAGGTCGCCGGCACTCATGCCGGTGCCGTCGTCCGTGATGCGGATCAGGCGACGGCCGCCCCCATCGACGACGACCTCGATCGCCGTGGCTTCGGCGTCGATCGCGTTCTCGACCAGTTCCTTGACCGCCGAAGCCGGCCGCTCGATCACCTCGCCGGCCGCGATCCTGTCGATCAGGACGGGATCGAGGCGGCGGACGGGCATTGCGTGCGGCTCAGGCGCCGTCGGGCCGGCCGACGATGGTGACGAGCAGGTTGCCGCCGTCGAAGAGCCGCCTGGCAACGGCTCGCGCGTGCTCGATCGTCACCGCCTCGATCATGGGATTACGTTCGTCCAGATGATCGACGTCGAAGCCCTCGGTCTGCAGGTGAACGAGCTGGCTCGCGATCTTGGACGAGGAGTCGAAGCGCAGGGCGTAGGAGCCGGTGAGATAGCGGCGTGCCTTGTCGAGTTCCTCAGGGGTCGGCCCGTCCGTCGCCAAGCTCCGGATCTGGTCCTCGATCACGCCGAGCGACTCCAGCGCGCGCTCGTTCTTGGTCGAGGTGCCGCCCGAAAACAGGGCCGCATGCTCGAACGTTGAAAGCTGCGAATAAACGGAATAAGCCAGGCCCCGCTTTTCCCGCACCTCGCGAAACAGCCGTGCCGAGAACACGCCGCCACCCAGGATGTGGTTGACGACGACGCCCGCCATGTGATCGGGGTCCTTGCGCGGGATGCCGTTGAGGCCGAAGCGGATCGTGGCCTGCGGCACGTCGAGATCGACGATCTCGCGCCGCGCTCCCGCAGCCACGGCGACATCGGGAACCGGCGTCAACGTCGCCCGCGCGGGCAGGGCGCCAAAGGCAGCGTCCAGCAGGGCGCCCAGGCGCGTGGCGTCGATCGCGCCGACGACGGCGACCTTCAGCGTATCGCGCGCGAGGCAGGCCCGCTGCATCGCCTTGAGGTCCTCGGCGGTGATGAGGTCCAGCGATTCGAGCGTGCCACGCACCGGTCGGCCATAGGGATGGTGGGGGAAAGCTGCCTCGCGCCAGGCGCGGCCGGCCAGCGCATCGGGATCCTTCAGGTCACGCTTCAGCCCGGCCGCAATCTGGCCGCGGACCCGCTCCACGGAATCGGCGTCGAAGCGCGGCTCGTTCACCGCCAGGCGAAGAAGCTCGACGGCCGCCTCGACGTGACGGGCCAGCGTCTTGACGCGGCCGGTCACGTGGTCGCGGTCGGCCGAGAAGGAGATCTCGATGGCCTTGTCGTCCATCGCCTGGTGGAAGGCCTCGGCATCGAGGGGTCCGGCACCCTCGTCGAGAAGACTCGCCATCATGGCAGCGATGCCCGGCCTGTCCGCCGCGTCCTGCGCCGCGCCCCCCTTGAAGGCGAAGTCGAAGGCGACCAGCGGGACCGCATAATCCTCGACGAGCCAGGCCTCGATCCCGCCGGGGGAGCGCACCTTCTGGACGCCCGCGGCCCGGGCTCCTGCAACGCTAGTGGCTACCGTCGTCATGATGACCGTCCAGGACGCAACGCGTCACCTGTTGAACTACACAAAGGGGATACGCGCCGCCGAGTGCCCGGGCGACGCTGCAGAGGGTTCGGCCGGCTCAGGCCGGGGCCGTCTCGTCCATGACCAGGAAGCCCGTGACCGCGCGGTTCTTGCGAAGCCACTTCGCCGCCGCGTCCCGCACGTCCGCCGCCGTGACCGCCTCGATGTCCTGCGGCCACCGCTCGACGTCCTCGACGGTCTGCCCCGTTGCGAGGGCCGAGCCGTACCAGCGGGCCAACGAGGCCTGGTTATCCTGCGCGTAGATCGCATCGGCGATCAGACGGGTCTTCGCCCGCGTCAGGTCGGCCTCGTCGACGAGCGTCGTCGCCAGACCCTGCACGACAGTCTCGACGCCGTCGTCCAGCGCCGTGAGGGAGACCCCGTCCGCGGGAATGCCGTAGATGTAGAAGCGGGTCTCGTCGAGCGCCGTTCCCATGTAATAGGCCCCGGCGGCCACCGCGATCTTCCGGTCGAGGACGAGCGCCTTGTAGAGCGTGCTGGTCGATCCGCCGCCGAGGATGTGGCCGAGCACCTCGAGCGCTGCGGCCTCCCCGGGCTTGCCCGTGCGATAGGACGGCACGAGATAGACGCGTTGCGCGCTCGGCTGCTCCACCTTGGGGTCGGCGAGCGTCACAGGCCGATGCGCCCTCCGCGCGGGCGCACGCTGGCGGGCACGCTGCGGCGCCGTCCCTCGGGCGGGAACCCGACCGTAGGTCTCGCGCGCCAGCTGCTCGACATCCTCGGCCACCACGTCGCCAGCCACGATCAGAATGGCATTTTCGGGCGTATAAAAGCGCTGGTAGTAGGCGAGCGCATCGGTACGGTCGAGGCTCTCGATCTCGTGATTCCACCCGATGATCGGGGTGCCGTAGGGGTGGTGCGAGAAGAGGGTCGACTGCACGGCCTCGCTGAGCTGGGCGCTCGGGTCCGTGTCGGTCCGCATGCGCCGTTCCTCAAGCACCACGTCGCGCTCGGGCACGACGATCTCGTCCGTAAGGACGAGGCCGGTCATGCGATCGGCCTCGAAGCTCATGAGGGTGCCGAGGTGCTCCTTCGAGGCCCGCTGGAAATAGGCGGTGTAGTCCATCGACGTGAAGGCGTTCTCCTGGCCGCCGATCTCGGCCACCGCCTCGGAGAACAGGCCCTGCGGATGTTTGGCCGTGCCCTTGAACATCAGATGTTCGAGGAAATGGGCGATGCCCGACTTGCCGGCCGGATCGTCGGCCGAGCCATTGCGATACCAGACCATATGCGTCACGACCGGCGCGCGGTGGTCGGGTATGACGACCAATTCCATGCCGTTGGGGAGACTGAGATGGCTGATCTTCGGAGCTGCCCCTCCGCCGACGCTTGAGACCGCCGACGGCGTGAGGTGGGGCGCACCGGTCGGACCGGCAGCAGAAGACGAAGCGGCGTTGGCTGAAGACATCGAACCCGCGACAGTTAGGGAGGAGCACGAACGGGCCGGAACAGGGCTGTCCGCGCGGGCGAGACCTGCCCTGCGCAGACCCGCCGCCGTCACTGCAATGTGACAACTCTCGGGAGAATGTCAAAGGCCGGCCGGGTCACAAAGTGCCCCTTCCGCCGGCGTGACCGAAGGTCACGTGCCCGCGCCCGAACCTGCGCTTCTGCTTGGGGACGACAGGACAGGTCGACAAGATGGCTGTAAGACGAACGCGGTCCGGCCCGGGCAGGAGAGGATGCAGGCATGTTCATCGCGATGAACCGGTTCAAGGTGATCAAGGGCGAAGAGGGGGCCTTCGAGGAGCTGTGGCTGTCACGGGACTCGCATCTCGAGGCCGTGCCGGGCTTCGTTGAGTTCCATATGCTGCGCGGACCAGACCGGGAGGATCACGTCCTGTACTCGTCCCATACCGTCTGGGCGAGCCAGGAGGCCTTCAGCGCCTGGACGACGTCCGAAGCCTTCAGGGCCGCCCATCGCGGCACCGGACAGACCAAGCCGATGTATCTCGGCCATCCCGAATTCGAGGGCTTCGAGGTCATCCAGACCGTGACGAAGCGCCAGCGACCGGGAGCCGCGGCCTGACGGACCGGCTTTACGGCCTGTTCACCCCATTCTGACGGAATGGCGGCCGGCTTGGGAGGCGCACCGCGCATGTCGCTGCTCGTCGATGGGATCGCAGGCACCGCATCGGCGCCTTCCGCGGAGGCCTTCGGGCTTGCGCGAATGGCCCAACGGCTACCGTCGTCCGGTCGCCGCTCGCCCCGCGTGCTGCTCTTCGATTCGGGGCTCGGTGGCCTGACGGTCCTCGACGCCGTGGCCGCGGTCCTGCCCGGCGCCGTGCTGACCTTCGCGGCCGACGATGCCGTCTTTCCCTATGGCCGGCTGAGCGAGGCGGCCCTGGTCGACCGCGTCCTGCTCGTCATCGAGCGGCTGGCGGCAGCGACGGCTCCGGACATCATCGTCATCGCCTGCAACACCGCGTCCACCCTCGTTCTGCCGCCCTTGCGGGCGCGCTTCCCGCAGATCGCCTTCGTGGGAACCGTGCCGGCCATCAAGCCGGCTGCCCTCGTCTCGAAGAGCCGGCTCGTCAGCGTGCTCGCCACGCCGGGCACCGTCGCGCGGCACTATACGCACGATCTCGTGCAGCGCTTCGCCGGGGACTGCACCGTGTCTCTGGTGGGCGCGCCGCGGCTCGCGGGACTGGCCGAGGCTGCCATGCGGGGCGAGCCGGTGGACGATGCGGCGATCGCGGCCGAGATCAATGCGGCCTTCGTCGACGGCGAACGGGGCCGGACGGATACGGTGGTGCTGGCCTGCACGCACTACCCCCTCCTGCTGGACCGGTTGGAGCGGCTCGCGCTTTGGCCCGTGACCTGGATCGACCCCGCGCCCGCCATCGCCCGTCGCGTGGCAGGGGTGGCGCAGGACGCGGACCTCGATGGGGCGGCGCTCGACGCGTCCGACCCGGCGCGGCGACCCGTCCCGGCCATCATGACGAGCGGCCGTCCGCCTGGGGAGGCGCTGGCCTGCTTCCTCGCCGGGCGCGGCCTGGTCTGGCAGCCCGGCGCGGCATTCTAGCGGGGCAGACGGGAGGCCTCCGGGGCCGCTCTCACATGGTCGCGCCGATCTGCCAGGGCACGAATTCGGCGTCGCCATAGCCGAGTTCCTCGGACTTGGACGGCTGGCCGGAGGCGACGGCGAGGACGCGCTCGAAGATTTCCCGGCCCTTGTCCTCGATGGTGACGCCATCCAGGATGTCGCCGCAGTTCACGTCGATGTCGTCGCCCATGCGCCGGTAGAGATCGGTGTTGGTGGCGAGCTTGATGGAGGGGGTCGGCTTGCAGCCATAGGCCGAGCCGCGACCCGTGGTGAAGCACAGTATATTGGCCCCGCCCGCCACCTGACCCGTGGCGGAGACCGGATCGTAGCCGGGCGTGTCCATGAAGACGAAGCCCTTGGCCGTCACCGGCTCGGCATAATGGTACACGCCCGTGAGGGTCGTCGTTCCGCCCTTCGCGGCCGCCCCGAGGGACTTCTCCAGGATCGTCGTCAGCCCGCCGAGCTTGTTGCCGGGGGAGGGATTGTTGTTCATCTCGCCGCCTGCCCGCGCGGTATAGTCCTCCCACCAGCGGATCATGCCGACGAGCTTCTCGCCGACATCCCGGGTCGCCGCGCGGCGGGTGAGCAGGTGTTCGGCGCCGTAGATCTCGGGCGTCTCGGAGAGGATCGCCGTGCCGCCATGATGCACGAGCAGATCCGCGGCCGCCCCCAGCGCCGGGTTCGCAGTGATGCCGGAATATCCGTCCGAGCCGCCGCACTGAAGGGCAAGAACCAGCTCGGACGCCGGCAGCGTCTCGCGCCGGGCCTTCGATGCGGCGGGGATCATCTCGCGGAGCGCGGCGACGCCGGCTTCCACCGTCCGCCGCGTGCCGCCCGATTCCTGGATGGTCATGGTGCGGAACAGCTCGCTTTCCCGCAACCCGTACTCGCTCTTCATCCGGCCGATCTGGAACACCTCGCAGCCGAGCCCGACGAGCAGCACGCCAGCGACGTTCGGGTTGCTGGCATAGCCCCATTGCGTCCGCTTGAGCGCCTCGTAGCCCTCGCCCTTGGAGGCCATGCCGCAGCCCGTTCCATGCACCAGCGGGATGACGCCGTCGATGTCCTGGTGGCCGTCGAGCATGCCCGAACGCTCCACCTCGCGCGCGATGAACCGGGCGACGGAGGCCGAGCAGTTCACGCTGGTGAGGATGGCGAGATAGTTGCGGGTGCCCGCCCGGCCATTCGCACGGCGGAAGCCCTGGAAGGTCGCCTGCTGCTCGAGCGGGAGCACCGGCTCGGGCTTGGCATCCTCGGCGTAACGGTAGTCGCGGGCGAACTCCTGCATCTCGACGTTGTGCTCATGCACCCAGTCGCCGGGCGCGATCGGCACCGTCGCGAAGCCGATGACCTGACCGAATTTAAGGATCGGCGCGCCCGCCTCCAGGGCGACCGTCGCCATCTTGTGCCCCTTCGGGATGCGGGCAAGCGGGTCGACGCCGGCCCCGTTCGGCTTGCCCGGCTCCAAGGTGTCGACCGCGACAACGACATTGTCCTGCGGCTGGAGACGGATCGTGCGGCTCGTGGGCGTATCCAACATCCTCAATTCCTCCGACCGCGGTCGCCTTCGCTGCGGCCTGCCTTGATGCGACCTTGCCCCATCGCGGGCGGCTTGTCAGGTCATGTAGCCATCGGTAGGACGCTTCCCAAGACCGGACCGCAAGGGTCCCCGACCATCGAGGTCCCGCCATGACCATCCAGCTCACGCCCGACGCCATCCTTCCCGCCGACGGCATCGCGGGCGCGCTCGCCGCGCGGGTGTGGCGCCCCGAGCGCGATGGCCCGTCGGTCGCGGCGATCCGGGCGGACGGCGTCGTCGACATCACGGCGGCCTTCCCGACCATGCGCGATCTGTGCGAGGCGCGTGACCCCGCTTCAGCCTTGCGGTCGGCGACGGGCGACCGCATCGGCTCCTTGAGCGACCTCCTCGCCAATTCGGACGAGTCGGCCCGCGACCCCGGCAAGCCGTGGCTGCTGGCCCCGATCGACCTGCAGGCGATCAAGGCGGCCGGGGTGACCTTCGCCGTCTCCATGCTGGAGCGCGTCATCGAGGAGAGGGCCCGGGGCGATATCGGCGCCGCCGCCGCGATCCGGGGCGAGATCACGCGGCTCGTCGGCGAGGATTTCTCCAAGCTCAAGCCCGGCTCGCCCGAGGCGATGCACCTTAAGCAGGTGCTGCTGGGCCAGAACGCTTGGTCACAATATCTCGAAGTCGGCATCGGCCCGGACGCCGAGATCTTCACCAAGGCCCCGCCGATGTCGGCGGTGGGCGTGGGGGCGGATGCCGGCATCCACGCCAAGTCCCACTGGAACAACCCCGAGCCCGAAGTGGTGCTCGCGGTGGCCTCCGACGGGCGCATCGTCGGCGCGACGCTCGGCAACGACGTCAACCTGCGCG
>CAXTVD010000017.1:0-23081 GCA_964247575.1 uncultured Lichenihabitans sp. | reverse complement strand
GGCCGGGACCACGGTCGGATAGGGCGCCCAGCATGGGGGTGAGGTCGACGATCATGTCGGCCACGATATGGATCACGCCCGCTTCGTTCTGCAGCTTGCCGGTCACGGCCACGAACCGGGCCGCGATCACGGCAGGGCGCTGGGCTTCGAAAATCTTGGGCCAGACGATGATGTTGGCCACCCCCGTCTCGTCCTCGATCGTCATGAAGATCACCCCGTGGGCCGAGCCGGGACGCTGGCGCACGAGCACCAGCCCCGCGACCGTGACCCGCCGCCCCGCCGGGTGGGTGGCCAGCGCCGCGCTGGGCAGGATGCGCTTTTTGTCGAGGTCGGCCCGGACGAAGGCCATCGGATGCGCCTTCAGCGACAGGCTGAGCTGCCGGTAGTCTTCGACCACGTGCTCGCCGAGCGGCATGGCCGGCAGGGCGGCTTCCGCCTCGAACCCGGCACCGTCCGTTCCGGCAAACAGGGGCAGGTCGTCCTTGTCGCCCGCCCGGTTGAGGCCGCGCACGGCCCACAGGGCGTTGCGCCGGTCGAGGCCGAGCGAGCGGAAGGCGTCGGCCTCGGCCAGGCGCTCGAGCACGGCCGGTCCGAGCCCGGTCCGCAGCCACAGGTCGCGCACCGAGTCGAAGCCCGCGCCGCGGCAGGCGGTGAGGCGGTCCATGTCAGCCTGCCGCAACCCCTTGATCTGGCGGAAGCCGAGCCGGATCGCATGGTCGCCCAGCATGTCGTCGCGCATGGCTCTGTGGCGCGGGTGGACCGCGGCCCCTTCCGCCGCCGTACCCGGCTCCAGCGCATGGTCCCAGGTAGAGTGGTTGACGTCGATGGTCCGGATCGCGACGCCGTGGTCGCGGGCGTCGCGCACGATCTGGGCGGGGGCGTAGAAGCCCATCGGCTGCGAGTTGAGGAGCGCGCAGGCGAACACGTCGGGATAGCGGCATTTCAGCCAGGACGAGGCATAGACGAGCAGGGCGAAGGAGGCGGCGTGGCTTTCGGGAAAGCCGTAGGTGCCGAAGCCCTCGATCTGCTGAAAGCAGCGCAGGGCGAAGTCGCGGTCGTAGCCGCGCCCGGCCATGCCCTCGACCATCTTGTCGCGAAACGTGCTGATGGTGCCCACGCGCTTGAAGGTCGCCATGGCCCGCCGCAACCGGTCGGCCTCGGAGGGCTCGAACCCGGCCGCCACGATGGCGATCTTCATCGCCTGCTCCTGGAACAGGGGCACGCCCAGGGTCTTGCCCAGCACCTGTTCCAGTTCGAGCGAAGGATAGACGACGGGCTCCAATCCCTGTCGCCGCCTGAGGTAAGGATGCACCATGTCGCCCTGGATAGGCCCCGGCCGCACGATGGCCACCTCGATCACCAGGTCGTATAACTCCTTCGGCTTGAGCCGCGGCAGCATGGACATCTGCGCCCGGCTCTCGATCTGGAACACGCCGAGCGTGTCGGCCCGCTGGATCATCGCGTAGACGCAGGCTTCCTCGGGCGGAATGGTCGCGATGGTCAGCTTCTGCCCGTAATGCCCGGCGAGGAGGTCGAAGCCGCGCTTCAGGCAGGACAGCATGCCGAGCGCGAGGACGTCGATCTTGAGCAGGCCAAGGGCGTCGAGGTCGTCCTTGTCCCACTCCACCGTGGTGCGGTTCTCCATGGCGGCATGCGCGACGGGCACTACCTCGTCGAGCCGCGAACGGGTGATCACGAAGCCGCCCGTGTGCTGCGACAGGTGGCGCGGGAAGCCGGCCAGTTCCTCCGCGAGGCGCAGCACCGCCGCCATGCGCGGCTCGGCGGGGTCGATGCCGAGCCGGCGGGTCTCGTTTTCGTCGATGCCGCCCGACCAGTAGCCCCAGATCGTGCCGGTGATCGCCCCCAGCATGTCGTCGGACAGGCCGAACGCCTTGCCGACCTCGCGGATCGTCGAGCGCGTCCGGTAGGTGACGACGCTGGCCGTCAGGCCCGCATGGAGGCGGCCATAGCGCCGGTAGATGTACTGCATCACCTCCTCGCGCCGCTCGTGCTCGAAATCGACGTCGATGTCGGGTGGCTCGTTGCGGGAGGCCGAGATGAAGCGCTCGAACAGGAGGTCGTGGTGCCGGGGATCGACCTCCGTGATGCCGAGGCAGTAGCAGAGCACCGAATTGGCGGCCGATCCGCGCCCCTGGCAGAGGATGCCCAGGCTCCGCGCGTAACGCACGATGTCGTGCACGGTGAGGAAGTAGGCAGCATAGTTGAGCGTGGCGACGGCCTGCAGTTCCTTGTCGAGGGTCTCCCGGATCCGGGGTGGGACGCCCAGGGGAAAGCGCCAGGCCGCACCGGTGGCCGCGAAGTCGGCCAGGGCCTCCTGTTCCGTCGCGAAGCCCTCGCGCAGTTCGAGCGGGTAGTCGTAGCGCAGGTCCGCGAGCGAGAAGCCAAGGCCGTCCAGGAACACGAGGGTCTGCGCGACCGCGTCGGGCAGGCCGGCGAACAGCCGGGCCATCTCGTCCGGCGCCTTGAGGTGGCGCTCGGCATTGGCGGCGAGCCGGACGCCTGCCTCCTCCAGGGTCACGCCCTCGCGGATACAGGTGACGATGTCGCTCAACGGGCGCCGCTCGGGAGCATGCATGGTCACGTCATTGGTGGCGATGAGCGGGATGCCCGTGGTGCGGGCGATGGCGGCCCGCCGGCTCAGGGTGGCGCGGGGGTTGGCGCCATAGGTGACGGTGGCCCCGAGCCAGACGCGCCCTCCTGCTGCGGCGAGGTCGCGGAGCAAAGCGGGGAGCGCGTTCCGCTTGCCGGGGTGACGCGATGTCTCCCCGGCCCGGGGAGGGTGGCGCGTGCCGCCGTCCCCCGCGGGCGGAACGGGGCGCGTCCCGGACGATGCTGGGGCGGGCTTGAAGGGGATGACGTTCGAGGCGGCCTGGTCGGCGCCCCCCTCCGCCGGGCGGGGCAGAAGGTGGTCCACCGGCGTGAGGCTGGCCGTGCCGGAGATGTCGACCACGTTGCCGGCCGGCCCCCCTCGAAGACCTCTGGCGACCGGCCCGTCCTGGCTGCTTTCCTCCAGCACGATCAGCTGGAGCCCGGCGGCAGCGCGCAGGAGATCGCTGGCGAACAGCGTGCAGGAGCCTTTTTCCGCGCGCAGGTTGCCGACCGTCAGCATGCGGGTCAGGCGGCCATAGGCCTCGCGATCCCGCGGATAGGCCAGGATATCGGGCGTCCCGTCGCTGAACACGAGGCGGACGCCCGTGACGACGCGGAACGCGCTGTCCGGCAGCCGTTCCCTGGCATAGGAATAGGCCCGCACGACACCGGCGACCGAGTTGCGGTCGGCGAGGCCGAGCCCGGCATAGCCGAGCGCATGGGCCATGGCCACGAGCTCCTCCGGGTGGGAGGCGCCCCGCAGGAAGCTGAAATTGCTGAGGGCGCCGAACTCGGCGAAAGCCATCACGGGATTTCGCCTCAGCCGAAGAGGCCGTGCACATACCAGCGGGGCGGCGGCTCGGCGGCTCCGAACAGGCCTTCCCGGAATAGCCAGAACCGCTGGCCCTGCCTGTTCTCGGCCCGGAAATAGTCCCGCGTCCGGTCCGGCCCGGCGGCCGCCCACCATTCGGGGGCGATCCGCTCGGGTCCCTCGATCGCGGCGATCTCGTGGGTGATGCGACGCCACCTGAACTGCAGCGGCGGCCCGTCCGGCACGGCCGCGATCGTGTCGATCGGCTCGGGCCGGTCGAACAGGCGGATGGGCCGGGCCGGGGCGGTCTCCACCTGGAGGGGGTGCTCGGCCGGCCGGCGCGGGCGGTCGACGGCGGCAGGGATCGCCCTCACGGCGAATTCGGGAATGTGGGTGTCCTCGGAGGCCAGCCGGGTGACCCGGCGCAGGCCGAGACGGGCCCCCAGGCGGTCGACGAGGTCAGCCAGGTCCTCCTCCTCCGCCTGGGCCCGGCCGGCGCCAAGGTCGATCTGGCGAGCGGCGACAGCGTCCACCCGCGTCGCGCCCAGGCGCACCACGTCGAAGCCGTAACCCGTCTCCAGGCCGTCTTCGCCGAGGCCGTCGATCCGCTCGCGGAACAGCCGCGCGATGTCCGTGCCGGCCGTCAGCGGCCGGCTGGTGCCGACCGCAACCCGCTTGATCGCCCCGTCGACGCGGAACAGCCGGACCTCAACGGCCCGTGCGCCTTTGCCGTGGCGCTCGAGGAGCGCGCACAGATGCCCGGACAGGGCAAGGATCGTCCGCTCCACGTCCGCCGCTTGCGTGATGGGGCTCGCGAACCGCTGCTCGGCCATGAAGCAGGGCGGGTCGAAGCGCGGCGAGATCGGCGTCCGGGACCGGCCCATGAGGGCGTCGAACCGGTCGAACAGCATGTCGCCAAAGCGTGCCGCCAGGGGCGCCCGGGGTCGCCACAGGAGATCGCCGACCAGACGCAAGCCCGCCTGCGCCATGCTCCGCACGACCTCCGGGTCGAGGCGCAGGGCGGCCAGGGGCAGGGGCTCGACGAGCCTTTGAAAAGCCTTGGCCTCGGTGGGAGCGAGGCGGGTCGAACTGAACCGGGCGAGAGCCCAGGCGGCCTCGGGGGTGGCAGCGATCGCGGCCCGGGCCTCGAAGCCCTGGCGGCTCAGTTCGCCTTCGACGCAATCGAGCAGGACCGCTTCGCCGCCGAACAGGTGGGCCGCCCCCGCGACGTCGAGCACGAGCCCGTCCGTCCCGTCTGGGGCGACGAGCGGGGTGAAGCGGCTGCACCAGTCGGCGATCCGCTCCAGCGCCGCCGCGTCCGCGAGGCGGTCGGCCGGCTCCGCGCGAAGATCGGGCCGGATCGCGCGGGCGTCGGCCAGGCCCAGGCCGGGCTTGAGGCCGCCCGCGGCGGCCTGCCGGTCGACCGTTGCGATCCGCTGTGCCCCCCGGACCTTGGCGACCGTGACGAGCGGGATGTCCTCAGGGTGCGGCGTGGCCCGCCGCAGCCGGTCCGTCGGCAGATGAGGCAGCCAGAGCGACAGGAAGATCGGCGTCATGAAAGCACCTCTGCTCGGCATCCCACAGAAGGGACCAGGTCTGGTGACGGTCGAAGGCGCCGCCGGCGGACCGCACCTTGTCGAGCCGCAGCGCGAAGGCGGCTCCCCCCGGCACGGGCAGGACGCCCGAGGCGGCGGCCATGCTCCGGCTGGGATGGGCGGCCACGACGAAGCGGGTTTCGCTGCTGCTCGACAGGGTCGCGGCCCCACCCCTGAGGCCCGCATGGAGCAGCAGCCCCGTGGTGCCGTGCGCCCGCGCCGCGAGCACCAGCCGCCGGGACGGGACGAGGCCGTAGAGCCGCCCGCCCCAGAGCTCGGCGAGAACCAGGACATCGGCCGCCCGCAGCGCTTCCTCCGCCGCCCAGAGGGTCGCCTGCGCGCCCTTCGTGCGCACCACGATCAGCCGGTCGGGATCGAGCCCGTGGGCTTCCAGGCCCGGCCGGTAGGGCATGCCGCTCTCGGCGGCGGCGCAATCATCCACGATCCAGATCAGCGTGCCGCCGTCCCGCAGGCAGCAGGCCGCGACCGCCAGGGCGAAGCCGGACGCCGCCCCCTCGTCCCGCGCCTGGGCCGGCACGATCTCGTGCAGGACGCCTTGCCGGAGGCCGCCATCGAGCAGGGCGTCCAGCTTCAGGCCCGGCAGGCCGAGCGGCACGGCGCGCCGGCGTGGAGCCGCGTGCACGGACCGCGGCGACGAGTTCCCCGCACGGGCCGGCTTGCCACTGTCCTGCGAGGCGGCGGCCGGCCTTCCGTTCTCGATGCGGGCGATGGCTGCACGCAAAAAGGTGACGTGTTCCGTTCTGCCGCTCGGCGACATCGGCTCCTGTCCTGCTTGTTCTCTATTTGTTCTTATAGATTCCGAGCCGCCGCCCGAGAGTCAAGCGAAAGAGTCCGGCGCGGGCTCCGAACTAGCCGTTCCGGATGCGCTTGAGCCGCTGCCGGGTCACGGCCTCGCGGAGAACGCGAGACAGATCCTCGATCGAGTAGGGCTTGTGCAGCAGTTCGAACCCGAAGGTCCCGTTCTGCGCCAGCACGTCGCTGTAGCCGGACGTCAGCACCACCGGCAGATCCGGGTGGCGGCGCCTGATCTCCTGAGCCAGGTCGATGCCGTTCATGCCCGGCATGACGACATCGGAGAACACCACGTCGAAGCGCTCATCATCAATGGCCAGTTCCGCCAACGCTTCCTCGGCGTTGCCGGCGAGAACGGACCGGTAGCCCAGCTCCTCCAGCGTCTGCCGTGCAAAGGAGCCGACCTCCGCATTGTCCTCGACGACCAGGACGCAGGTCCCGTTTCCGTCGACCGAGACCTGAGCATCTTCCAAACCGCTGGCGGCATCCTTTCCGGCGACACGCGGCAGATACAAGGTGAAGATCGTTCCCCGCCCGGGTTCGCTGTCGACCCCGACCTCGCCACCCGACTGCTTGACGAAGCCGAACACCTGCGACAGGCCCAGGCCGGTCCCCTGGCCGACCTCCTTGGTCGTGAAGAAGGGTTCGAAGATGCGGTCGAGATCGTCGGGAGCGATCCCCGATCCGGTGTCGGCCACCGACACCGTGATGAACTCGCCATGCATCTCGGAGTGGGCCCGCATGGGGGGAACGCGGGTCGCGGTTCCCACGGCGATGGCCAGCGTTCCTTCGCCGTGCATGGCGTCGCGTGCGTTGACGGCCAGGTTGACCAGGGCCGTATCGAACTGGCTTGCGTCGGTGTTGACGAAACAGCCCTGCATGGGAGCGTCGATTTCGATCCGGATGCGCGATCCCGTCAGGGTGCCGACCATGTCGCCGATCGCCTTCACCCGGTCGGCGACGTCGAACACCTCCGGCTTGAGGGCCTGCCGCCTGGCAAATGCCAGAAGCTGCCCGGTGAGCCTGGCCGCCCGCGTGGTCGTGTCCGAGATCGCCTCGATGTAGCGCGCGCGCCGCTCTTCGGTCAGGTTCGGCCGTTTCAGCAGGTCGACCGACGACCGGATGACCGTCAGCAGATTGTTGAAGTCGTGCGCCACGCCTCCGGTGAGCTGGCCGACGGCCTCCATCTTCTGCGACTGGCGCAACGCATCCTCCGCCGCAGCCAGGGCCGCCTGTCGCTTCTTCTGCTCCGTGATGTTGCGACCGATGCCGGTCAGCCGCAGCCCGTTGGGCTCGGGGGACAGCGTCCATGACAGCCACTTCCAGCTCCCATCCGCTGCCAGCAGGCGGTCTTCGAAACTGACGGGCTTGTTGGTCTCGCGCATGAGGCGAACTGCGCCCATGACGACAGCAAGGTCGTCGGGGTGGATGATCTCGACATGGCTGCCGTCCATCAGGTCCTTCTCGGTGCGACCCAGGAGCCTCGTCCAGGACGGGCTGACCTTGAGCACACCCCCCTCGAAGTCCGCGACGATCAGGAGATCCTCGCTGAGCTCCCAGAGCTGGTCACGCTCGCGCGTGCGCTCCTCGACCCATTGCGACAGCATCGTGTTGAGGAGCCGCAGTTCCTCCTCGGTGGTCTTGCGGGCAGTGATGTCGAAGAGAACACCGGGAAACCGCAGGGGCTTGCCCTCGGGGCTCAGGATGCAATTTCCCCGCGCCGCGACCCAGCGAATGGCGCCGTCGGGCTGTTGCAGCCGGTACTCGGCCGTGAACGGGCCGCCGGTCCGCAGGGCTGCCGCCATGGCCTCGCCGACGGCCTGCCGATCGTCGGGCATGACGCCATCCAGCATGTCGGCCAGGGACGCGCCGACCGCAGCCTTGGCCGGATCGACGCCGGACAGCTTGGCAAAACGCGTATCGGCCACGAGACGGTCATGGACGACGTCCCAGTCCCAGGTGCCGATCCCGTCGCCGACCGACAGCGCCATCTCGAGGCGCTCCTCGCTGGCCCGCAAGTCCGCCAGCGCCAGCCGGTGTGCGCCGCTATTGGCGGCAAGCTGGCGGCGCAGGACGTCGTTTTCGGCGAGCAGCTTCGCCAGGTCGCTGCCTTGTTCCATGGGGCTCACGCTTACCTGCCAACCACGCGGCAGCGCAATCGGCTGTGTCACCGCTAGGTAAGCCGATTGGCCGGGGATGAAAGAAGAGCCGGCTGTCAGGCGGAGCGATCCCGCTCCTTTGGCGCGGGCGAGCCCGGGGTCCTCAGGGTGCGCCGGTCTCGTCGAAGACCGGATCGAACAGGGGACCGGCCCGTGCCGCACCGAACTGCGTGACGTGCCGGTCGTCATAGTAGAAGGGATGGCCGTCCGCCTCCACCGCGCAGGTCCGGCCGTCGCAGAAGGCCTCGAACGGATCGACGACGGTGATCGGCCGGCCCGTCTGCAAGCTCTCGATCAGCGCGGTCTCCCGCGCGCGGGCGGCGCGCGCCTCGGCCTCGGCGACGAGCGGCGGGGGCGGGCGGTGACGCAGGGCGGCGAGGGCCAGCGTGCGGGGAACGAGGTAGGGCACGGCCGGGGGCGACAGGATCAGCGCGACGCGCCGCCCCCGCCCCTGGAGCACCGCGATCGTATGGCGGAGGGCCGGAAGGTCTGCGGCCCACTCGTTCCAGTTGCCGCCCAGGACCACGGTCCGCAAGGCGGGGTGCGCGTCGAGGAAGGCGAGGGCGTCGCGGTTGAAGGCCTCGCAGCCCCGGAGGGTCGGAAAGGCCATGTCGAGGAACGGGGGACAGCGGACGATGAGCAGGGCCGTTCCCGCCGCCCCGCGGCGCCGCGCGGCCGCCTCGAGCGCCGGCATCCATTGCCGCGCGAAGGAATTGCCCCACAGGGCGACCGTCGGCTCCACGGCCGGGGCGCCGAACCGGCAGCCCGGGTCTGCCCCCGCGCCCACAGGACAATGGAGGGCCACGGTGTCGAGCCGGCCGTCCGCGTAGCGCTGGACCGCGGGCGGCAGGGTTCCGAGGCTGATGCGGTTCTGCCCGGCGAGGTTCACCACGAGGCCTGCGGCCGCGACGGCCAGGGTGCTCCCCGCGCAGGCCAGGAGTAAGCGCCGGGGCTGCGCCAGCCGCCGCCGTGCGATCAGCGGACGCTCGATGAAGCGGGTGGTCAGCGCCGAGAGCAGGATCGTGAGGACGAGCAGCCCGGCGCGTTCCAGCCACGGCAGGGGCGTCGGCCAGCCATAGCTCGCGAAAACCAGGACCGGCCAGTGCCAGAGATAGAGCGTGTAGGACAGCCCGCCGACCCGGACGAGGGGCCGGGCGCCCAGCAGCCGGCTGACGCGGTTGGGCGTGAGTCCGCCGCGGATCGTCAGTGCGGCGCCGAGGCAGGGCAGCAGCGCGGCCGCTCCCGGGAAAGGGGTCTGCGGCGTGTAGGCGAGGAAGCCGGTCCCGATCAGGGCCAGTCCAGCGACGGCCGCGGCGCTGGCGAGGCGCGGTCCTTCGAGGCGGCTGCGGGGCAGGGTGAGCACGGCCCCGACCATGAATTCCCAGAACCGGGCGGGCATCAGGTAGAAGGCCGCTTCGGGTCGATGCACGACCGCGGCGACACTGCCGGCGAAGGAGAGCGTCGCCAGAAGGGCGATCGCGAGCCCGCGCCGAGCCGGCTGGCGCCGTCCGGCCGCCCAGATCAGGGCGAAGACGAGGTAGAACTGCGCTTCCACGGCCAGCGACCAGGTATGCAGCATGGGGTCTGACGCGAGCGCGCCTGCGGCGAAGTAGTCGGTCGTCAGGCTCGCGACGTAATGGTTGGCGTTGAAGACCACGGCGTTGACGAGGCCGAGGCCGACCGTCTGGAGGTCGTTCGGCAGCAGCACCAGGACCGACGCGAGGCAACAGGCCGCGACTACGACCAGCAGCGCGGGCAGGATGCGCCGCACCCGCCGTTCGGCGAAGCCGGCGAGGAAGGCGGCGTCGGGCCAGCCCTGTCGGAGGATCGCGGTGATCAGCGTTCCCGAGATGACGAAGAAGATGTCGACCCCGGTGAAGCCCCCGCCGAGCGGGCCGAAGCCGTAGTGGAAGGCGATGACACCGGCCACCGCGACCGCGCGAAGGCCGTCGATGTCGGGCCGGTAGGCGGGCTTGGGCAAGGCCCGAGCAGACCCGGCCGTGATCGCAGGAGCGGTCGTGATCAGCGTCATGTGCGAGACCGCGACGTCCGGGTCAGCGGGCGAGTTGAGCCTCCAAGGAGGCCGGTCGCGTCAACGGCCAAGGATTTGAACCCACTCTCGAATCCTGTCACAGAACCGCATGGCCCCGCATGCCCCCCGCTTTCTGCCGTCCGCGTTCCGCCGTTTCGTCGAGAGCGAAACCGGCGGCGGCCTCGTCCTGATGGCCAGCGCGGTGTTGGCGCTGGTGGTCGCCAACTCGGCGCTGCGGCCGGCCTACGACCGGGCGCTGCATCTCGACCTCGGCGGCATCAGCGTCCTCCACTGGATCAATGATGGTCTGATGGCGCTGTTCTTCCTGCTCGTCGGCCTCGAGATCAAGCGCGAGATGCTGCATGGTCAGCTCAGAACCTGGTCCGCACGCGCCCTGCCGGGGCTCGGGGCGCTCGGGGGCATGATCGTGCCGGCCCTGGTGTTCGCCTTCGTCAACTATGGCCACCCCTCGATCCGAGGCTGGGCCATTCCCGCAGCGACCGACATCGCCTTCGCGCTCGGTGTCGTCGCGCTGCTCGGGAGCGTCGTGCCGGCCTCGTTGAAGGTCTTCCTCACGGCCCTGGCCGTGCTGGACGATCTTGGCGCCGTTCTCATCATCGCGCTGTTCTACACGGGCGACCTCTCCCTGCCCATGCTGGGCGCGGCAGCGCTCGTTTTCGCCGTGCTGGGTGCGCTGAACCGCCTCGGCGTGCGCCACCTCGCGCCCTACCTCGTGCTGGGCGCCCTCCTGTGGGTGCTCGTGCTGCGCTCGGGCATCCATGCGACGATTGCCGGCGTGTTGCTGGCGGTCACGATCCCGGCCGACGAGCACGAGCCGGAGGGGGCCGGTGCCGCGCCCCCGCTGCACAGGCTCGAAGCGGCGTTGAGCGGCTTCGTCGCTTTCGCGATCCTGCCCGTCTTCGGTTTCGTCAATGCCGGGGTGCCGTTCGGCGCGGAGGGCTTTGCGGTGCTGCTCCGGCCCGTGACCTTGGGCGTGGCGTGCGGCCTCCTGTTCGGGAAGCAGGTCGGTGTGTTCGGCACGGTCTGGCTCGCGGTCAGGCTGGGAATCGCCCACCGTCCGGCCGGGGCGACGTGGCTCAACGTCTACGGCATGTCGCTTCTCTGCGGGATCGGCTTCACCATGAGCCTGTTCATCGGATTGCTTGCCTTTGCGCGGATGGCCGACCTGCAGGACGAGGTGAAGATCGGCGTCCTGGTCGGCTCGCTCCTGTCGGCCACGGCGGGCGCACTCGTGCTACGCTTCGCGCCTCGGCTCGACGCCACCAAGCCCGCGATGTGATTCTCCATGAGCGTGCCGCCCCTTCTCGCCGGCCTGACGCTGCCCGTCGTCGGGGCGCCGCTCTTCATCATCTCCGACCCGGGACTCGTGATCGCGCAATGCCGGGCCGGCATCGTCGGCTCCTTCCCGGCGCTCAACGCCCGGCCGCAGTCGCAACTGGCAAGCTGGCTCTACGGGATCACGACGGAACTTGGGGAGGCGCGGGACAGGGGCGAGAAGGTCGCCCCTTACGCCGTCAACCTGATCATCCACCCCACCAACACCCGCCAGGACCAGGACCTCGAAGTCTGTGCCCGCTACAAGGTGCCCATCGTCATCACCAGCCTGGCCGCGCCGACCAAGGTGGTTCCGGCGGTGCACGACTGGGGCGGCCTCGTGCTGCACGACGTGGTCAGCGTCCGGCACGCCCGCAAGGCGATCGACGCGGGGGTGGATGGCCTTGTGCTGGTGTGCGCCGGAGCAGGCGGGCACGCGGGCACACTGTCGCCGTTCGCGCTGGTCGACGAGGTACGGCAGTTCTGGTCCGGGCCCATCGCCCTGTCCGGCGCCATCGCCTCGGGCCGCAGCATTCTCGCGGCTCAGGTGATGGGGGCGGATTTCGCCTATATGGGAACCCGCTTCATCGCCACGACTGAAGCGCGCGCCGCCGAGGGCTACAAGGCGATGCTCGTCGACAGCCGTGCGGCTGATATCGTGACCACGCCCGTGGTGTCCGGCCTGCCCGCCAACTTCCTCCGCGGCAGCCTGAAGGAAGCGGGCCTCGATCCGGATCGCCCGGCCGGCCCCGCCTTCGGAACAGGGGCGTTCGGGGCGGGGGAGGCCAAGGTCTGGCGGGACGTGTGGAGTGCCGGGCAGGGGGTCGGTGCGATCGTCGATGTCATGCCGGTCGCCCTGGTCGTCGCGCGGCTCCGGGCCGAGTACCAGGCCGCCCGCACCGCCATGTTCCGGACGGGCGTGGCGACCGGAGCCAACGGTGCTACTTGACCAGCGAGGGAGCGTCCTTCCCTGCAAGATCCGCCGGATCTTCGGGCGTGGCGTCCTGGACGTTTGTCGTGAAGTTGAGCTGCAGCGGTCCGGCCCTCTCGAAAACGAAGATTCCGGGCACGGTCGACTCGTTGCGGATGTCGCGATGCAGGCCCTGGAACTGGAGATGAATGCCGCCCGGCTTGAGCTCGACAGTCTGCCGGGGCGCGATCGTCAGCCGGCCATCGCCGAGGCCCGGCGCGGGGCCATTGGCATCGACCACGACCTTGTCCGCAAGCTCGGAGCTGGCGGAGACAAGGGTCTCGGGCGTGCCGCCCCGATTCTCGATGACGAAATAGGCCGAGGCCTGACCGGTCTCCTCGGCATCACTGGCGATCCAGGGTTCCGTGACCAGCAACTGGCCGACGAGGTAGATGTGATGCGGTCCCGTTGCGGAGGGTCCGCTCGACGGACCCGGGGGCGGGGCGGCAGCGGGTGCGTCCTCGCCATGGGCGAGGGAGGCAGCACCGAGCAGGGCACTCAGGGTTCCGGCGATCAGGGAAACAAGCTGTCGCATGACGCGGCCCTTCATGACACGAGCCCCCGATGCAGTCCGGGCGCCGATGCCTTAGATACGGCGGAGAACGGCGGGCTGAAGGGGCGGACAGCAAATTGCCGTCGCGGCCCTGAGTGGACCAAGAAAGGCGCGGCATGGCGGGACCGGATGATTATGGACGCCCCCCGCGGGCGCCGAGCCGGCGCGGGCCGCTGGCCGCGATCGTCGCCGTCGCCGTGCTGGTCATTGCCCTGATCCTGATCGGGCAGGCCATCGTCCACCACAACGCGCTCCAGAACTGCATCGATTCGGGCCGACGCGATTGCGACAGCCGCGTCCCGCCCTGAGGATCGGCAACCCGGCGGTGAGGTCCGCGTCCTAATTCGGCCGCAGGCCTCCGCGAGGAGGTCGCGCGGCGATGTGGCCGCTGGCACCGGCGAGAACCCCAATCATCCCCGCAATTCCCCGCCGCTCGTGCTGTTCTGTCTTGGGCCGTCTTGGCAGCGCCGGCACCCTCTTAACTGCGATCCTGGTCTCGCTCGGCCTTGCGGGCTGCGCCTCGACGGGCGTCACGACCGTGGCCGACGGGTTCAACACGGTCGGGACCTTGGTGGTCGGCCGGCCCGACGGACTGCCCCGCCCGGTGCAAATCTTCGTGGCGTCGAACCGCAAAGGCGACCGGGGCGCGGCGGCCGAGACCAGCGCGGAGGGCGCCATCCGGCACAGTCTGACGACGGTGAGCGTTCCTCCCGTCCATCAGCCCGGCTCGATCGAGCGGCCCGGGCTCGGGTCGCAGAACATCAGCTATCACTTCGCGGTCACGGGCTCCCGACCGCTCGAGGACCAGGGCTTCATCGATGAGATCGCCACGCATCTTTCGGGACGGATCGGCTCCAGCCGCGATGTCCTTCTGTTCGTGCACGGCTTCGACACCAGCCTCGACGAAGCGCGCTTCCGCCTCGCCCAGATCGTCGTGGACGGGCATTTCGGCGGGGTGCCGGTGCTCTACACCTGGGCGTCGCGGGGCAGCCTCTTCGCTTACGGGTCGGACCGCGAGACCGCCATGGCCTCCCGGGACGGGCTCGAGAAGCTGATGCTGGATCTGGCCCAGGAGCCGGATGTCGGTCGCGTCCACATCCTGGCCCATTCCATGGGCGCGTGGCTGGCCATGGAAGCGTTGCGCGAGAACGCCATCGCGGGTCACCCCGACCTCGACGGCCATCTCGGCGAGGTGATGCTGGCGGCGCCCGACATCGATGCCGCTGTCTTCCGCCAGCAAATGGCCCGCCTGGGATCGGGCGCGCATGTCTCGATCCTGGTCGCCAGCAACGACCGGGCGCTGGGCCTGTCGAGCCTGCTTGCCAACGAGCGGCCGCGCGTCGGTGCGCTCGATCCGAATGATCCCGGCAACCGCGCCATGATCGAGCAGCTCGGCGTCACCGTGCGCGACCTCAGCGCCGCGGGCAGCGGCGGCTTCATCGGCCACAGCACCTATGCGAATGCCCCCGGCGTGATCGCCGCGATCGGCGCGCAGATCGGAGCCGACCGCGCGACCGACCGGAACGTCCAGGCCGTCCTTGACGCCCGTGGCACCCTTCCCGTGACGACGGCGCCCCTGCCTCCCGCCGCCACGGCGGTGCCCCCGCCGGGAGCCGCCGTGCCACCGGGCGCCGCCTCTTCGACTGAGGCGAAGCCCGACTAGGATCCGTGGGGTGGGCGGGGCGAGTGCCGGCCCGGCCCGTCTTCCGTCACACGAACTGGCTGAGACCAGGAATCGAGCCGGCGATCGTTCCCACCGTGTCCTCGCCCACGTGCTGGCGGACATAGGCGAAGAGTTCGTGGCCGACCGTCTGCATCTCGCCCATGCCGAGCCCGATGCCGGACAGTTGCGAGGCGAGCCCCATCAGGCCGCCCCCGCCGCCCATCAATCCGCCGAGGAACCCGCCCCCGCCTCCTGAGGCCGCTTCGTCGCCTGCCGCGCCGGTGGCAGCCGTCCGCGCGCCGGGAAGGGCATCGAGCACCTTGCCAACCTCCGCGGGCGGACCCTCCTTCTGCAGGAAGGCGAGGATCATCGCGAGCGCCTTGCGGGCCGTTTCCGGCTCGATGTTGGCGGCGCTGCTCACGCGGTCGACGAGTTCGTCCATGACTGGTCCCTCCCGAATGCCGGTCCGGGCGAGGTGGCCCCGGACGGACGTAGACGGCTGACGTTGGCATCACCGGAGCCCGGGCCTAAGATGCGTCCCTGCTCCCGATTCCTGGATCGCACGGCGCCCGCCGCAAGTCGACAGGACCGATGTTCCTCCTCTCGTTCGGACGTGCCGATGACAGCCGCTGACCAGTCCTCGGCCGGATCGATCCTGGTGGGCAAGGTGGTCGGCGCGGCGGCCCCGGCCGCCTTCGAGCGGCTGGTGCTCGCGCTCGGCAACCGGCACGGCCTCATCACCGGGGCGACCGGCACGGGCAAGACGGTGACGCTGCAGACCCTCGCCGAGGGCTTCTCCAATGCCGGCGTGCCCGTGATCACGGCCGACGTGAAGGGGGATCTCGCCGGCCTCGCCATGCCGGGCGACAGCCGCAAGGCGCTGACCGACCGGGCGGCGGCTCTGGGCCTCCCTTACGAGCCGGACCGCTTCCCCGTCGTGTTCTGGGACGTGTTCGGCGAGCAGGGGCACCCGATCCGGGCGACCATCGCCGAGATGGGACCGCTGCTGGTCGCGCGGCTGCTCGGCCTCAACCCGACGCAGGAGGGCGTGCTGAACATCGCCTTCCGGGTGGCGGACGAGCAGGGACTGCTGCTGCTCGACCTCAAGGACCTCCGGGCGATGCTGCAATACGTGGCCGACAATGCCGCGGACCTCACCAAGGCCTATGGCAATGTCGCATCCGCGACGGTGGGGACGATCCAGCGCCAGTTGCTGGTGCTCGAAGCGCAGGGCGCCGCCGGCTTTCTCGGCGAGCCGGCGCTCGACATCACCGACTTCCTGGCGACAGACAGGGACGGACGGGGGATCGTGAACGTCATCGCCGCGGACAAGCTGGTCCGTCGTCCGATGCTCTACGCGACCTTTCTGCTGTGGTTCCTGTCCGAGTTGTTCGAGCTGATGCCGGAGGTGGGCGACCCCGACAAGCCCCGGCTGGTCTTCTTCTTCGACGAGGCGCACCTGCTCTTCGACAACGCACCGAAAAGCCTGATGGACGCGATCGAGCAGGTCGTGCGCCTGATCCGGTCCAAGGGGGTCGGCGTTTATTTCGTCACGCAGAACCCCCTCGATGTGCCCGAGACCGTGCTGGGCCAACTCGGCAACCGCGTGCAGCATGCCCTGCGCGCCTTCACGCCGCGCGACCAGCGGGCCGTGAAGGCGGCGGCGGACACCTTCCGGCAGAACCCCGGCTTCGACACGGCAACGGCGATCACGCAGCTGGCAGTGGGCGAAGCGCTCGTCTCCATGCTGCTGCCGGACGGCACGCCGGGTCTGGTGCAGCGGACCCTGATCGCGCCGCCGGCCTCGCGGGTCGGACCGATCACGGCAGACGAGCGCAGGAGCATCGTCGACAACGGCCCGATCACGGGCAAGTACGACACGCCCATCGACCGCGACTCGGCCTTCGAGATCCTCAAGGCACGTGCGGAAGGGAGGGCCTCCCCAGCGGCAGCACCCGCTCAGCCCGGCTCTCCCTGGGGTCGGCCGGCCCCGACGCAGGGGTCGGGGGAGCCCGGTGCGGGCGGCGGTGTCGGCGGCGTGCTCGGCGAGGTCGGCGGCCTGTTCGGACGCGTCTGGAACAGCGGGGCCAACAATCACGGCCGCCTCTCGACCGGGCAGATGATGATGCGCTCGGCCCTGCAGTCGGCGGCCCGCTCGATCGGCACGCAGGTCGCGCGGGAGGTGATCCGAGGCGTGCTCGGCGGCCTGCAACGCTGACGCGCCGGGCCACCTTGGTGCATCGAGGGACCCTCGAACGTATCTTCAAGAAACTTTGAAGTTGGTACATCCCCTGAAATGCAGCCGATCGCCTATCCCGGCCCGACGAAGGCTATTACGCTGCCCTTGTTAGCGCCACGTGTGTGGGTCCCAACACGGATACGCCCTCAGGCAGCATCCAGATTTCGCCATCCTGGCAGAAGCCGGCGTGCTCATACAGGTTGCGGCAAAGCTGATTGGCGGGAGTTGCCACAAGTCTTCCCTGAAGCCGCCGGTTACCCTGACCGCGAAGAAGATCGCATAAAGTCGATAAGACCGCCCTTTCAGCCCCGAGACCGGCGGTCCGGCAGCTCATCACGAATTGCTCGATGGTTTCTCCTGAAATCAATACAACGCCAACGAGACCGTATACCGAATACTTGTCGTCCGCCTCAAACGCCATGATCTGAAGCCCATCCCGGCAAGCGGAGACGATCTCCTCCCTGGTCCAGCGGCGACCTGTTGTATTGAACTGATTGGTCTTGTTCAAAAGCTCGAATGCACGTGCGAACTTCGGGTCTTCGGTTACACCTACGCAAAATAACCTGATCTTGAGATCAAGGCTCGCCAGAAAATCTTCCCGAGATGACGATGACCTTGAGGATTCCCGCACAGCTTGCGCTCTTACCATTTCGGTACGCCGCGCCGATTCCTCCGTAACGCCGGTTACCTGTGTTTCAGCGGACCATAAAAGAGTTCGCTTCCAATAAAAGTGATGCCCGTTGAGAACGCGGATGTCAGGGAAGGCGGCTTTGATGGCGGCTCTCTCGACCGGGTTGTCATCGACGAAGACCACATTGTGGGGCAATAAATTGACGGTGGCGAGAATGCTTGAGACATTCTGCACCTTAGGATTCCAGTTGATGCGGACCGCCGCAAACGAGTCGAAGGGAAGCTTATTGCCGACGACTTTCTCCCAGATGGATCTGATACGCCCCTCATCGTTCTTGCTAACGATCGCGAGCAGCACGCCTCGCTTCTTTAAGAACGAAAGGGCTTCGCTCATACCCATCGGCCAAATCTCGTTTTCAACGAGATGCGGTCCAACGTCATCTTGTTCGCCAATGACACCCGACCAGAGCGTGTCATCCAAATCGATTACAAGGAGCTTCACTTGGTCGATCTGACGGATGGTGCGATACATGAACTCGATTTCGTACCAGACTGCCTGTCTGAAATCGTCGGTCTTCTGAATGTAGTAATCGAGAGATGAAGAGGACGGCTCGATCCGGGCTGCATTCGCAGGAATGAAAGGGAAAAACCCTCCGTGCGAAATCCATCCTATCGGATCTTCCTGAACGCGACTGCGACCGATTGAAGCCGAAATTTGATCGACATCAAGCAAGTGGACGTTGTCGTGTTTAGCTAGCTCGCCCGCGAGATAGAAATTGAGCTTTTCGATAAAGAAAGCAGGATTGCTCAAGTGATAACGGGGTAGCGTGCGCCCCATTGGATTCTGCACGGGCACGAGAAAGTTGCTTACGAACGTCAGAATGTTAGATTGCTTCTGCCACTCCAACATGCCGTTGAGTTGGAGGGAGATTCGATCGCAACACTCCGCGAAAAACTCCTTGTAATCCGCTTCATCACTGAGGCCTGTGCCCCAAACCGCGGTTTCAGGCAAAATAAACCGGAGCGGAATCTGAATGAATTGGAAGTCGTAATCTGTTATGGGCCGCGGCGGTTGCTGGCTAAGGCCGGAGAAATTGTTTGCAAAAATGAAATCAGACTCACACGCGAATGGCTGAGTGTGATTATAGATTTCTGCCATGCACGAGCCGATGACAAGGAACCGGCGAAATTTTGTAGGCGTCGTTTGAAGATCGCGCGGGAATAGATAGTTTACATCATTATGCTTTGCGAAAACATCCGCAAGAGGGTTCTCTGACACTGTATCACTCATGAAAGGCAAAACCTCCGGAGCGGCGGGGCGTCGCCTCCAGCAGCATCGACATTGCGGTCCGCCGCTTCGGAAACCGGCAGGTTTGTTTCTTTGATGCCAGAAAGCGAGCCCAGCGTCTACTCGGTACGACGAAACGCAATGTTTGCTCTAAAAAGGGCAAGGCTGAGCGGAGCGATGAAGACGCCGCGACGCTACGCAGGTCGGGATCATGGAAGGCGGAGGTGAAGACCATCCGTGGAGGACGCGTGAGGGTTGCGTCAGTTATCCCTGAGGCCCGCGAGGCGTGCTTGTTCCACGACAGAGTGCCCGAACCGGTGCTCAAGATATGTCGCAAAGCCCCGGTCCGATGCCGAATAGACGTCAGGCACCGGGCCTGGAACAATACCGGCGCCGTGGTCAATAAGCGACAGACGTCTAAACTCACGGCCTAGCAGCAAAATCTCTGTCACAAGGGCTTCATTCAAGAGGTTCGGCCGGGTGTCGTCCATACTGCCCTTCCGCGTTCACGATGTGACGAAGTCCTTAGTCGACGAGTTTAGTCGGCTCCGTCGCAAACACAAGCCGAGCTAATCAGTGCGGCCTAGCCAAGGCTGGTTGCTATCACCGAGAAAAACCGCCTGGAGCGGGTGGTGCAAAGTGGACGGTTCTAGTATCCCGGTCCGCGATCAGTGTGGTGCTCTTGGGTTGGGTGCTGAGGCGGCCTAACCGTGGCGCGGGGCTCGGTTGGCGTGAGCGCCCCGGGGTGCCCGCACGCCGGTTCGATCCGGCGCAGAGATGAGGCGCTTGACGTTTGAGACGAGGTTGGCGAGACCGATTTTGGCCATGGCTTTCGCCCGGCCGACCTTGCAAATGAACAGGTCCATCCGGTCCTTTGGCCGGGCAAAGACGTGCTCGACATGGGCGCTGATCTTGGACTTGGCCTTTTTGGCGCGCCGCACTTCAAGGTTCACAAAACCGTTGCTCACCCCCGCTAGATCGGAAAGGCCTGTCACGAGAGAGTTCCGCGATGTCGACGATGTCAGCCGTTCCGCGTACCCCGTCGCAACCCGAGCGTGTGACGCTGGATCATAAGGTCGATCCGCGTCAGGGCCTGATCTTCTTCGGCATCTTCGCGATCGGCCTGGCTTACACCGCCTATAGTGTCTGGCACGACGTCAGCGCGAGCGGCGAGCAGAGCCATGGCCTGCTCGCCTACCTGCTCCTCGCCGTCGCGCTGCTGATCGCGCTCGGCTTCGAGTTCGTGAACGGGTTCCACGACACGGCCAATGCGGTGGCGACCGTGATCTACACCCACTCGCTCACGCCCAATGTCGCGGTGGTCTGGTCCGGCTTCTTCAACTTTCTCGGCGTGCTGTTCTCGACGGGGGCGGTGGCGTTCGGCATCGTCTCGCTCCTGCCGGTCGAACTTATTCTCCAGGTCGGGTCCGAAGCCGGCTTCGCGATGGTCTTCGCGCTGCTCATCGCGGCGATCCTGTGGAATCTCGGGACCTGGTATCTCGGCCTTCCCGCCTCGAGTTCGCACACGCTGATCGGCTCCATCATCGGCGTCGGCGTCGCCAATGCGATGATGCGCGGTCGCAACGGCACCTCCGGGGTCGACTGGGACCAGGCCTACAGCATCGGCAAGGCGCTGATCCTGTCGCCGCTGGTGGGCTTCTTCGCTGCCGGCGCGCTGCTCCTGCTGCTCAAGCTGACGGTCCGCATCCCCTCGCTGTACAAGGCTCCCGAGCCGGGCTCCACGCCTCCGCTGTGGATCCGGGGACTGCTGATCTTCACCTGCACGGGCGTGTCATTCGCGCATGGCTCGAACGATGGGCAGAAGGGCATGGGCCTGATCATGCTCATCCTGATCGGCACGGTGCCCACCACCTACGCGCTCAACCGCGCGCTGCCCGACAGCTACGTGCCGGTGTTCCAGCAGAACTCCGAGGCGGCGTCCAAGATCGTCGAGGCCAAGGCCGCGGGCTACGCCATCACCGGCGACCCCCGCCCCGCCATCGAGGGGTTCATCCGGGACAAGTCCTTCAACGACGGCGTCTACGTCTCGCTCGCCGCCCTGATGCGCGACATCGGCGGCCAGGTGAGCGGCTACAACAACCTTGCCAACGTGCCCTCGACGCAGGTCCGCAACACCCGCAACGACATGTATCTCGCGTCGGAAGCCCTGCGCGCCCTGCCCAAGGTGCAGGACAACCAGCTCACGCCGGCCGAGGCCGCGACGCTCGCGACCTACAAGAAGAGCCTCGACACCTCCACCAAGTTCATCCCGACCTGGGTGAAGATCGTCGTCGCCCTGGCGCTCGGCCTCGGCACCATGATCGGCTGGAAGCGCATCGTGGTGACCGTCGGCGAGAAGATCGGCAAGAGCCACCTGACCTACGCGCAGGGCGCCTCGGCCGAACTCGTGGCGATGGCGACCATCGCGGCGGCCGACAATTTCGGCCTGCCCGTTTCGACGACCCATGTGCTGTCGTCCGGCATTGCGGGCACGATGGCGGCCAACGGCTCGGGCATCCAGGGCGAGACCATCCGCAATATTGTGCTCGCCTGGGTGCTGACGCTGCCCGCCGCCATGCTGCTGTCCGGCGCGCTGTTCGTGATCTTCAGCCACATCTTCTGACGACAGGCCTCCAGGCTCGCGACCCGGGGGTCGACCGATCGCCAGAGGCGCGGGCCGGACCCTGTCCATCAGGCGGTGCTCGCGGGCGGATCGACCCCTTCGTCCCCCTCGCCCGCGGGGGCCGGCCGCTCGGTGCGGGGCTGAAGCGCAAAGGCGACCAGTTCGGCGCCGAGAGCCGCGACAGCCGACCGGAGGCGGGCCTCCCGGTCGGCTGCTTCCTCGTTCAGCGAGACGTCGCCCGCCGGCACGCCGACACCCGCGGCGGGTCCCCGTTCGGCGAGAAGCCGAGCGCGTTCGGACTGCAAGGCGTCCCGGCGGACGTGGGCCTCTTCGAGCAACCTGTGCATGGCCGCGAGCTCGTTGTCCTGGGCCATGATGCGATCGGCCAGTCCGCCGATCGTTTCGGCCTGAAGCTGGAAGCGCTGGTCCGTCTGGCTCGCGGCACGTCGCGCGTCGTCGAGCTCGCCCCGCAGGCGCGCAAGGTCCGTGGTGAGAACGTCGACGCTGGCCTGCCCGACATCCCGCTTTGTGGCCTGCAGGTGGGCATCGGCGCGAGCCGCGTCCCGTTCCGCTGTCAGCGTGTTGACCAGCCCGTTTGCCGCGCCGAGCTCGTCCGTGAGCGCGACGACCTGCGCTAGCGCTGACCGGAGCCGGAGATCCTGGCCGGTCGCCCTGGTTTCGAGACCGGCAATCGTAGCCCGCCCCTCATCCAATGCGGCTTGGGCGGCCCCAAGGCGCGCTTCGGTGGCCCTCAGGAGATCACCGCGCCGTTCTGCCAGGCCCAGCGCGTCGTGCAGGAGCAGCACTTGCGTCCCAAGCGTACCCTGGGCCTCGTACATGGCCAGCGTCGTGGTCGACAGCTCCCCCTGGAGGTGCTCGACGCGAGCGCGGAGTTCCGCCTCCTGCTGTTCGAGACCGACGATGCGAGCGGACTGTCGCCCGTTCTCGCTCATCAGCGTTGCCACGCGCGCGGCTGAGACCTCCTGGGCCTGTTCGAGCCGCCGCACCTCGACTGCCTGAGCGGCGCGAAGCTGGTCGCGCTCGGCATTCACCTCCGCCATCGAGACCGGCAGGCGCCTAGCGAGGCGTTCGGTCGCCAGGCGGAGGGCGCGCCGCGACAGGACCGGCACGGCGAGCAGCCAAAGCAGGCTCGCCGCGAGGACGCCCAGTGCGAAGATCATCGCCCATTCGATCACGCGTGACCCTCTGCAGCCCGGCTCTCAAGCCCCGGCGGTATAGACGGCGGCGACGGAGGCTAGAAGGGGTTCCAGGTCGATTGGGTCGTGAACTTGAGATAGGACAGGCTGACGCCGAGCCGGGCACCAACGCCCGCCCGGATCGGCACGAGCACGACATTCTGGTCGGTGAGGGCCGTGAAGCCAAAGCCGCCGATGAAATAGGCCGAGCCGTCGACGCCGCCGAACCGCCGGAAGATGCCGCGCGTCGAGGGAAGATTGTAGACCAGCATCATGGTCCGGTCGCCGTCGCCGCCGACGTCGAAGCCGAGCGACGGACCCTGCCAGTAGACCCGCTGGTCCCCGGCATTGCGGGTGTACATGACGCCCTCGCCATAGCGGACGCCGCCGACGAAGGCGCCGGACGCCTCCTGCCCGAGGATGTAGCCGTTCGGCTGGCCGAAGCGCCGCCCCGCCTCCTCGACCACCTGGGCGAGGCCGCGCGAGACGGAGCCGAAGAACCGGTGTCCGTTGTCGACCAGCTCGCCCGTGGTGAAGCGTTGCGGCGGCCCGCCCGGATTGCTC
>CAXTVD010000016.1:17863-23767 GCA_964247575.1 uncultured Lichenihabitans sp. | reverse complement strand
GCTCTGGTACATGTAATTGTTGAGCGTTGACATCTCACCGTACTTGCCGCCGAGCAACTCCTGGAGGGCGGCGGCGGCATTGGGATCGGCCTTTTTCGGGGCAGGCAGTTCGGCCTGCAGCTTGTCGACGCGCATAAACATGGGGGGAGTTCCTCGGTTGAATGTCTTGAGAACGTCGGCCCGGCGACTCGGTTCAGCCTTGTGTCCGCGTTTCGACGGCCTGCGACGAAGGTCCGCGCTCGTCATCGGCCCGATCGCGTCCGGCCCCGGAGCACTGTTTTGACCCCTGCGCTGTTTCTGGCGACGGCCGCTGCCGGCTTTCTCTATGTGATTTCACCGGGCCCGGCCTTTCTCGCAGTCTTCAGTCTCGCGGCACAGCAGGGCCGCCCCGCCGCGGCGCGCTTTATCGCAGGCCATCTGCTCGGTGATGTGACATGGGGCGCGCTGGCACTGGCCGCGATCATCGGCCTGAACCGGATCGGTCCGCTTCTGTTCGATGCGCTCGGCCTGGTCTGCGGCGCCTATCTCCTCTGGCTCGGCGTCAAGGCCGTGCTGACGCGTGCGGAGGCCGAAACAGGGCTCGTGGGGGCGCGGCGGCCGATCCGCGCCGGCATGCTGTTCGGCCTGACCAACCCCAAGGCCTATCCCGTCTCGACCGCCATGTTCACGGCGATCGCGCTGCCCTTTGCAGGACCGCTCGGCTGGGGCGATGGCCCCAAGCTGCTGGGCGCGGCCGTGGTCGGTTTCGTCGCGGCCGACATCGTGATCGTGTCGGCGGCGGGCCTGCCTGCCGTGCGGCGGTTCTTCACCCGTCACGGTCGTCTCCTAACCCGCGCGATCGGTGTCCTGTTCATCGCCTTCGGGGCGAAATCGATCGCCGACGTCGGCCGGAGCGCCGCGAGCCGCTCCTGAACCGGCGTCCTCGGCGGCTGTGGACAACCCGGGGGGCTTCTGCTATCGCACGCGACCAAATACGCGACCCGTCGTTGCTTCCCGTGGTCTCCTCCAACCGAATACGGCGTCGCTTTCGAGCGGACGTCCGTCCGATCTAGCAGGATAGGCGCTTGCAAGTTCTCGTCCGCGACAACAACGTCGATCAGGCGCTCAAGGCGCTCAAGAAGAAGATGCAGCGCGAGGGCATTTTCCGCGAGATGAAGCTGCGCGGACATTATGAGAAGCCGTCCGAGAAGCGGGCGCGCGAAAAGGCGGAAGCCGTGCGCCGGGCACGCAAGCTGGCCCGCAAGAAGCTGCAGCGCGAAGGTTTGCTGCCGATGAAGCCCAAGCCGGTTCCCGGCGCGCGCTGAACCGGTCTACTTCTTTTGTTTGAACCCGGCAGGCCCGCAGCTCGCCGGGTTTCGTCGTTGTGGATGACCGGCCTCGGCTGATGCGGCTCGGCAACACGGTTCATCTCGCG
Source organism: uncultured Lichenihabitans sp. (assembly GCA_964247575.1). Lineage (GTDB taxonomy): Bacteria > Pseudomonadota > Alphaproteobacteria > Rhizobiales > Beijerinckiaceae > Lichenihabitans. The sequence continues at coordinate 22,353 of CAXTVD010000016.1, read as the reverse complement.
CCGGCGCGAGATGGTTTCTTAACCCCACATGTCCAAGTCTTGCCCCAATGCGGGACCATGCGGGCCGATGCGTGCCGTCGCTCTCTGCGTCCACGATCAAAGACTTTCAGGCATGAGCGGTGACATGGCAGGTGAAGCGAACCGGGGCTGGGCGAGACGGAGCGGCGACGAGCGCCATGCTTATCGCACCGTGGCCGGGACGGTCGTTTTCCTCGCGGCCTTGGGACTCGGCGGCTGCGAGACGGTCGGCTCCATCGGCCCCGGCCGGGGCGTCGCTGTCGTGCAGCCGGCGACCCAGGACACATCGGTCAACATCGCGTCGCTGACCGATGTCATCCGGCGCAATCCCAACGACTCGGAAGCCTACAACACCCGCGGTGCGGCCTATGCGCGCGTCGGCAACTTCTCGGATGCGATTGCCGACTTCGACAAGTCGGTCCAACTCAATCCGAACAACGCCGCGGCCTTCACCAACCGGGCCCTCGCGGAGAGGCAGACCCATCACGACGACCTCGCGCTGGCCGACTTCAACCAGGCCATCCAGGCCAATCCGAACCATGCCCCGGCCTATCTCGGGCGCGGCAATCTCCTGCGCATGCAGGGCAACTACAGCCAGGCCATGGCCGACCTCGATCAGGCGATCCGGCTCCATCCCGAGGACGCGCAGGCCTTCCATGCGCGCGGGCTGATCCACCAGCGCGAGAACGAGCCCGCGCAGGCGATCGCCGACTTCGACAACGCGATCGACCGGGATCCCTTCGCCGGCGCGCCCTATCTCGCGCGCGGACAAAGCCTGCTGCAGACCGGCAAGATCGATTCGGCCATCGAGGATTTCAACGCGGCGCTCAACGTCGACAACAAGAACGCCGAGGCCTGGGCGAGCCTCGGGGCCGCCTACGAAAAGAGCGGCAACGCCATAAAGGCGCGCGAATCCTATGAGCGCGCCAAGGTCATCGACCCCGGCAACCGGGTCGCGACGAACGGGCTGTCCCGCCTGGGCTGAGGCCGGCGCGCGACTCTTTCCGCTGATCACCGACACGGCCGCCGCGACTTTCCGGTGCTGCTCTGGCGTCGACTGCTGACGCAACGGCATCCTGGCCCGGCGTGTCGACTTCGGTCCCTTGCTCGCCGGGGCGGTCCGAGCGGGCTGGCGCAAAGCAGCCTGTGGAACTGTGTTACAAATGAGACTCCGCCGCGGCAACAAGGCTGCCGGGATTGCACCAACACGGCGAATTCATGAACCTGTCATGCGCCGCTTCTACCCCGGCAGACAGGTCTTCGAACGTTCCCATGGGTCTCGGACAATGATCAATCGCAAGCAGTACTGGCTGGGGGCCGCTGCTCTCCTGGTAACCGGCATCAGCGGCGCGCAAGCGGCCGACCTGCCGTTCCGCAAGGCCGCTCCGGTCGAATATGTCCGGATCTGCGACGCCTTCGGCGAAGGCTTCTTCTACATTCCGGGGACGGACACCTGCCTGCGCGTCGCCGGCCAGATCCGGGCCGAATACACCTTCCGCGGCAAGGCGCCGACCGACAATCCAGGCGCCTTCGCCTACAATCTCGCCGGGACCCAGTACCGCCGCGACCTCACCAGCTTCCGGGCGCGGGGCTACCTCAACACGGATGCGCGCACCCAGACCGCCTACGGCACGCTGCGCTCCTTCGTCTCGATCCGCATCAACAAGGACAGCACCAATTTCGGCCCGATCGGCGGCCGCGGGGCGCTCGGCTTCGGCGGCGCGCCGGCCGGCTCGCGCGCCAGCACCGGCCTGTTCCAGGGCGGCGACTCCTCGGGCTTCTTCACAACGCTCGACAAGGGTTTCATCCAGTTCGCCGGCATCACCGCCGGCCGGGCGCAGTCCTTCTTCGACTTCGACGCCCAGTCCTACGAGTTGCTCACCAATTCGGTGGCCAACTCCAACCAGGTGACGAACCTGTTCGCCTACACCGCCACCTTCGGCGGCGGCTTCTCGGCGACGATCTCCGTGGAAGACGCCAACGAGCGGCGCATCGGCGACAACGGGCTCTTCACCTTCTCCACCTTCAACCCCTATGCGCCGGCCACCCCCGGCTTCAACACCGGCAATATCAACAGCCCGACCTTCAACACGACCACCAACATCCGGACGGGCGCCGTCTTCGCCTATGCCGGGGAGCGCATCCCCGACATCGTCGGCAACGTGCGCTACGATGCGCCCTGGGGCTCGGCGCAGTTGTCGGGCGCCTACCACCAGCTCGACTCGGCGCCGGTCGCCGCCCTCACCGGCCGGTCGACGGCGACCTTCGTCCAGGGCGCCAACCAGACGCCGGGTGCGGATGGCTTCGCCGTCCTCGGCGGCGTCAAGGTCCTGCTGCCGATGATTGCCAAGGGCGACAGCGTGACCTTCCAGGGCACCTACCAGAGCGGCGCCATGGATTACGCCAACTCGGTGAATTACCTGCCGGTCGGCCTAACCAATATTTACGAAAGCTCGACCACCGGCGTCGGCGGCGTCTCCACGGTTCCCCTCAACGACGCCTACTACGTGACGCGGGCCAATGGCTCGATCGCGATCGCCAAGTCCGAGGCCTATGGCGGCTACGCGGCCTTCCGGCACTACTTCATCCCGGCGGTCTACGGCTCGCTCTTCGGCGCCTACCTGCAGATCAACGATCCGCCGCAGGGTCAGCGCCTCGGCGCCGGCATGGACAACGCCCGTATCTTCCAGGTCGGTGGCAACGTCGTGTGGACGCCGATCAAGGACACCCAGATCGGGGCGGAGGCCCTCTACAGCAACATGCTCTACAGCGGGCTCGCCGCCACCGCGGCCAACACGGCGGGCAACACGACACGCTCGAACCCCGACGATTATCGCGCCCGCCTAAGCTTCCGCCGCGCCTTCTGACCACGGCCGGTTCCCCGACGGGACCGGATCGACCCTCGATGCATCAGCCCGGCTCCGGCCGGGCTGTCTGTTTTGGTGGGATCGGCGCGATCCCGGAGGGCCTGACGGACAGGCCGCTCCCGGCTTGCCGGCCCACGACCCTTCTTCTATGCCGTCGGGTGTTGCGAACCGGGTTGGCGGCGCCGTCCGCCTGCACCCGTGGCACCGAGGGAGAAGATCCAAGTGGCCGATCCCGGCAGCACCGCGGAGCAGAGCGGCTCCATCCTTCGCCGGCCGGCACCCGATTTCATGGCAGGGCTTCGCCCGGAGGCCGTGCAGGCGCCCGAGAGCGGCATCGTCGAGGTTTTCAACTACGGCCGCAACCGGCAGGGGCTGATCCCGCTCTGGGTCGGCGAGAGCGACACGCCGACCCCGGCCTTCATCTGCGAGGCTGCCGCCCGCTCGCTCGAAGCGGGCGAAACCTTCTACACCTACCAGCGCGGCATCCCCGACCTCCGCGAGGCGATCGCGGCCTACATGACCCGCAGCTATGGGCGGCCCTTCGCGGACGCGCACACGCCGTTCACGCCCGAGCGCTTTTTCGTGACGATCGGCGGCATGCATGCGCTGCAGATCGCGCTGCGCCTGATCGCCGGCCCGGGCGACGAGGTGATCCTGCCGGCACCGGCCTGGCCGAACTTCACGGGCGCCCTCGCCGTCAGTGGCGCTGCCGTGGTCGAGGTCCCGCTTCGTTTCGTCGAGGCGGACGGTCCGGCCTGGGTGCTGGACGTGACGGCCCTTGAGGGCGCCGTGACGCCGCGCAGCCGCGCCCTGATCATCAACTCCCCCGCCAATCCGACAGGTTGGACGGCGACGCTCGATGAATTACGGGCCATCCTCGACCTCGCGCGGCGGCACGGATTGTGGATCATCGCGGACGAGATCTACGGCCGCTTCGTCTACGAGGGTGAGCGGGCGCCCTCGTTCCACGACATCATCGACCCGGCTGACCGCGTGATGTTCGTCCAGACCCTGTCCAAGAACTGGACCATGACGGGACTGCGTGTCGGGTGGCTCGAAGCCCCTGCCGCGTTGGGAGATCTCATCGAGAACCTCGTCCAGTACTCCTCGTCCGGCGTGGCCGTCCCGCTTCAGCGGGCGGCGGAGGTCGCGCTGCTGTTCGGGGATGCGACGCTGCGGGAGCAGGTGGCACGCGCCCGGCAGAGCCGCGACATTCTCTGCGAGGCGCTGGCGCGGACCGGCCGCGTGCAGTTCGCGCGGCCTTCGGGCGCCTTCTACCTGTTCTGCAGGATCGACGGGCACGCCGACACGCGCGCGCTCAGCTTGCGTCTCGTGGATGAGGCAGGGCTGGGGATCGCCCCCGGCTCGGCCTTCGGGCTGGGCGGGGAAGGCTTCGTGCGGCTGTGCTTCGCGCGCCAGCCCAGCGACATCGCGGAGGTCGCGCGCCGCCTTGTCACCTGGCTCGAGCGCCCGGCGTCGTAGGGGCCGGCCAGACGAGCGGCGAGCGGACCCCGGTGATCGTAAATCAGGACGGCGTGCGCGGCGAAGCTTCGACGTTCGCGATCCGGTCGAGGTTCGCGATCAGCCGCGTGAGCAGGTCCACAA
>CAXTVD010000016.1:3100-17853 GCA_964247575.1 uncultured Lichenihabitans sp. | reverse complement strand
CGCCGCCTGGTCGCCTGGCTCGAGCGCCCGGCGTCGTAGGGGCCGGCCAGACGAGCGGCGAGCGGACGTCCTGCGGTCCTGAGTCAGGCCGGCTTGCGCGACGAGACTTCAAGGCCCGCGATCCGGTCGAGGTTCGCGATCAGCCGCGTGAGCAGGGCGACAAGCTGCGCGGCTTCCTCGCCGGTGAAGCCATCCAACGCCTCGCCGTTCCCCTGGAACAGGGCTGCCACCGCGCTTGGCAGGCGCGCTTCTGCGGCTTGCGTCAGCCAGATGCGGCTGCTGCGTCCATCGACCGGGTCGGGCGTGCGCCGGATCAGCCCGTCCCGCTCCATGCGGGCAAGCATCTGGGCCATCGGCGGCTGCTCGATCTTGGCGAAGCGGGCGAGATCACGCTGCGTGCTCGCCCGTCCCTCCCGGAGCGCGACCAGCACCGGCAGGTGACCGACGCCGAAGCCCAAGGGCTTCAGGCGCGCTTCGCTCAGGCGGGCGAAGCCGCGCGCCGCGAGACTGATCAGGTGTCCGGGCGTCGAGAGCACATCGAGGTCCATCACAGCGCCCTCTTGCACGGTTCGCCATCGCGGCATTACATATGTACGTATGTAATGGTATTGGGGCCCCGATGCGACAGGGGCAACCAGGAGAACGGACGATGGACGGCGATATCGACATCCTGAAACGCATCTACGACCGCTTCAACGCGCGGGACATCGACGCCGTCCTGTCCGTCCTATCGGAGGATGTCGCCTGGGCCAACGGCATGGAGGGCGGCCACGTTCACGGTCGCGAGGCCGTGCGGACGTACTGGACCCGCCAGTGGAGCGTCGTCAGTCCGCACGTCGACCCTGTGGGATTTCACAGGGCTGCGGACGGTGCGATCGTCGCGGAAGTTCGGCAGTCCGTCCGCGATCTCGACGGCAGGCCGCTCGAGGGGCAGACGCACGGGCTGAGCGACAAGACGGTCGGCCACGTCTTCCGTCTGCGCGACGGCAAGGTGACCCGCTTCGACATCCAGGATGCCGCCTGAGCGACGAGGCAGGCTGCCTCGCAACAGCCTGATCGGGTTTGAGCTAGCGCCGGGCCACGGCGGCCGGCCGGTTGGGATCGTTGACGGTCGACAGCCGGGACCGCTCGAACAGGATCACCGCGACGGTGCCGAGGCACAGCGGGACGATGAGGTAGAGCAGGCGAAACACCAGCAGGGCCGCCACGACGTCGGCCTTCGGCACCTGCGGAAGCGCCGACACGAAAACCAGTTCGAGCACGCCCAAGCCCCCGGGCGCGTGGCTGAGCAAGGCGGCCGTGAAGGACGCCAGGAAGACGCCGAGCACGACGAGGAAGCTCAGATGGTCGGCCGCCGGGAGGGCGCAGTAGATGATGCCGGTCGCCCCGATCAGTTCGAGCGGCCCCGCGATCAGCTGGCGTAGGAGGATGTTCGGGCGGGGATAGATCAGCCTGAACGACCACAGCGCGAGCGGCGGCAGGTGCATCGCCGAACCGCCGGCGTAGAGGGCAACCAGGACCAGCAGGGCCACGCCGCCCAGGCGGATCGCGAAATCGGGCAGGCCGAACAGACCCGCCAGGATGCCGGGATGAAGCAGGAAGACGATCCCGCCGAGGAGCGCCGTCCCGAGCGCGAAGGTGAACGAACAGAACGCGACCAGGATGCCCACGTCGGCCAGGGTCAGGCCCTTGGTCGAGTAGGCGCGATAGCGCACCATCGCACCCGAGATCATCGTCATCCCGAGATTGTGCGACAGGGCGTAGGTCGTGAAGGACACGGCCGAGATGAAGGTCCAGGGCAGGTCGAAACCGAGGTGCCGCAGCGCGATCCGGTCGTACCAGGCGAGTGCCGAATAGGCCAGGAGGGTCGCCAGGACCGCAAGGATCCAGCCCCGGGCGGAGATGGCCGCGAAGGCGGCACCGACCTCGTCCAGCGACAGCCCCCGCAATTCGCCGACGAGAAGCCACATCGAGAAGCCCACCGCGCCCAGGCCGACCACCGGCCAGAGAAGGTGGCTCGGCCGCCATCGGGTGAGGGCTTTGGCAGGCGACGGCGGCTCCAGCTTGAATTCGGACATGCCATCCTCGTGCGGGCCGAGCGATCGGCCGCGGGCGACGGGCCCGCCCGGTCCCTCAGGGAGGCCTGGCGCGGAACCCGCCGGTCACAAGCCCACTTCTAAAATGGTTTTACGATGACCAGGGCAATGATCCCGATCAGCAGCACGGTCGGTACCTCGTTGAGAATGCGAAAGAAACGAGGTTGCCGCGTATTGGCGTCGGCCGCGAAGCGCTTGGTCGAGGCCGCCAGGAAGCCGTGGCAGCCGCTCAGCAGGACGACGAGCAGGATCTTGGCATGCAGCCAGCCGTCCCGGTACCACCCGCCGGACCAGGCGAGCCAGGGGCCGGTGAGCCAGACCACGATCATCGCCGGGTTCATGATGGCGCGCAGAAGACGGCGCTCCATGACCTTGAAGGTCTCCGCCTGCGGCGTCCCGACGCCGGCCGCCGCGTGATAAACGAAGAGCCGCGGCAGGTAGAGCATGCCCGCCATCCAGGCGACCATCGCGAGCACGTGGAGCGCCTTGATCCAGAGATACAGCACGGGTGGGTCCGTCCGCTATGATGGGAAGGCCCGGCACAGCGGGCCCGTCTCCCTAGCGCAAAGCCCGAGGGGGACCAAGCCTTTCCGAGCAGGGACCGCGCCCTGCCTCTCAGGACTGGCGAATGCGCCGCAGGAGCTGCTCGACATGGGCGATCGGCGTCTCGGGAAGGATCCCATGGCCGAGGTTGAAGACATGGGGCCGGCCGGCGAAGCAGCCGCGGATGTGGTCGACGGCCCGGTCCAGGCCGGCGCCGCCCGCCAGCAGGGCCAGGGGATCGAGGTTGCCCTGCACGGGAAGGCCGGGCGGCAGGGCGGCATGCGCCCAGGCCGGATCGACGCTGGTGTCGAGGCTGAGCGCCGACACGCCACCCGCGACGGCGTGGAGGAGCTGCTGGCCGTTCGCCCGGGGAAAGCCAATGATGCGGGCCGTGGGATGCCGCGCGCGGACGCCGGCCACGACCGCCCGGACCGGGGCGGCGCACCAGCGCTCGTATTCCAGGGTCGGCAGCACCCCCGCCCAGCTGTCGAAGATCTGCACCGCATCGACACCAGCCTCGATCTGGCTGGACCGGTAGGTGATCGAGGCGTCGACGAGCCGATCGATGAGGATCTGGAACAGCGCGGGGGTGCGATAGGCGAACAGCCGGGCCGGTGCCTGGTCGGGCGTTCCCCGCCCGGCGATCATGTAGCTCGCCACGGTCCAGGGCGCGCCGCAGAAGCCGATCAGGGCCGTTTCCGGTCCGAGGGCCGCGCGGACACGGCCGACGGTCTCCAGAACGGCCGCGAGCCGGTCCATGTCGGGCGTGGAGCGCAGCCGGGCGAGGTCCTCGCCGTTGACGATCGGCTCGAGCCGGGGACCATGGCCTGCCTCGAAGGACACGACCTGCCCCAGGGCGTCGGGGACAACGAGGATGTCGCTGAACAGGATCGCCGCATCGAAGCCGAACCGGCGGATCGGTTGCAGCGTTGCCTCGGTCGCAAGGCGTGGAGTGTAGCAGAAATCGAGGAACGAGGCCGAGGAGGCGCGAATCTCGCGGTATTCCGGGAGGTAGCGGCCGGCCTGTCGCATCAGCCAGACGGGCGGCGGGTCGGCCCGGCGACCGTCGAGGACGCTCAGAAGGCGCGAGTCCGTCGTGGCAGGATTGTCGGACACGCGGACCTCTTCAAACAAGAATCCTGATGACTCTTCTTCTGAGTCTTCTTCTTGGGGGCTGGGCTTCTGTCATTTCGAACAGTTCACAATCCGTCAACATCCCGGGCGGGATCGCGAGAGGGTAAGGATTCGTTCACCATGCCTGTGGATGTGCCGGGATTCGTAAAAGCTTAAGAAGATCTTAACGATCGAGCGAGCTGTTGATGGATCGGTCGGGGCGACGCAGCGCCCCCGCTGTTCCTGACGATAGGTCGCACGGGCCCCACAGGCGGCCGAATGTGGGGAGGCTGCGGGACGGCCGGGAGAGCCGGACGGGTCCGTCCAGGCGAGCCGAAATTCTCCGCCGCCATCCACAGCGCGGCCCCTCGGCCGTGTATAAGTCGGAGTGCGACCCCGCCGCCGCTCGGGCCCGGGGTTCGCGGGGAGTGCGAGGCGTGGGACGGAGCTATTTCCACCTGCATCTGGTGTCGGACTCGACGGGGGAAACGCTGATCGCGGCCAGCCGCGCCGTGACGGCGCAATACCAGGACGTCTCGTCCATCGAGCACATCTACCCCCTTGTGCGCACGCGCACGCAACTCGAGCGGGCGATCACCGACATCGAGGCGGCCCCGGGCATCGTCCTGTTCACCCTGGTCGATCCGGAGCTTCTGACGCGGCTCGAACAGGCCTGCCGGGATACCGGCTCGCCGTGCCTCTCCGTGCTGCAGCCGATTCTCGAGCTGTTCCAGTCCTATCTCGGCCGCGCCGCCTCCACCCCGCGTCCGGGGGCACAGCACATGCTGAACGCCGACTACTTCAAGCGCATCGACGCCTTGAACTTCTGCATGATCCATGACGACGGGCAGAATCCCGAGGGCTACGAGCAGGCCGACGTGCTGCTGCTCGGCGTGAGCCGGACGTCCAAGACGCCGACCAGCATCTATCTCGCCAATCGCGGGATCAAGGCGGCCAATATCCCGCTCGTCCCGATGATCCCGTTGCAGAGCGGCGTCTACAAGCTCCGCAATCCCCTTGTTGTGGGTTTGCTTGCCTCCCCCGAGCGCATCGTGCAGATCCGCCAGAACCGGCTGCTGACGCTGAACGCCGACACCGAGACCCCCTACGTCGACAAAGTGTCCGTGGCCGAGGAGGTGGCCCAGTCGCGCCGCCTGTTCGCCCAGCAGGGCTGGCCGACCATCGATGTCAGCCGTCGCTCGATCGAGGAGACCGCGGCGGCGATCATCGATCTCCTGAAGGTCCACCGCATGAAGTTCATCGCCCAGGCATGACGCCGTCTTTCTGGCTGGACCCGGAGCCGCTCGTCCTCGCATCCGGGAGTGCGACCCGCCGCCTTCTCCTGGAGGCCGCCGGCATTCCCGTCAGCGTGCAGGCACCCGACGTGGACGAGCGCGCGATCGAGGCGCCGCTGCTGGCCGAAGGCGCGCGGCCGGCGGCTGTTGCGGCCGCGCTCGCCCGCGCCAAGGCGGTGGCGATCAGCCTCCGCTTTCCCGGTCGTCTCGTCCTGGGGGCCGATCAGACCTTGTCGCAGGAGGGTCGCTCCTTTCATAAGCCCCGGTCGGTCCAGGCCGCGCGCGAGCAGATCGCCGCGCTGACCGGCGCGATGCACCGGCTGGAGAGCGCCGCCGCCCTGGTTCGCGACGGCCAGCTCCTGTTCGAGACGGTGACGCAGGCCGCGCTCACGATGCGGCCGCTGTCGCAGGGCTTTCTCGACACCTATGTCGCGGCCGCCGGCCCGGGCGTGTGCGACAGCGTCGGGGGTTACAAGCTCGAGGGCCTGGGCATCCATCTCTTCGAGCGGATCGAGGGCGACCACGCCACGATCCTCGGCCTGCCGCTGCTGCCCGTCCTGGCGGCGCTGCGACGGCTGGGGGCGCTGGCCGGCTAGACTAGACCTAACGGGGGTATGAAGTTCGTGATCAAGGAACCTGCGGGCTGTGCCGGCCCTCTATGCGGCTTCGATGTGAGGCATGAGCCCTGGCCACAGATGGGGCCTAGGTTGGGGCATCACGGGGTTGAGGTACCCGGTGTTCGACCACAGCTTGGCTGCGGCGGTTCTTCGGGCGTTCTTCTTCCGGAACGCTCGGGGCCGCCGACGCGATCCCTGATGCGAGCGCAAGCGCCGTATCGCCGTCAGTGATCAGGCCGGCAACGAAGCCGGCCCTGAGCAAAGCGGATATGGCAGCGATCTTTTCGAGCCCGCCCGCGACGAGCATGACAGGGCGTCCGCGCAAAACCTCCGGTTCGACCGCCAGGGTGCGCCGGCTGAGTTCGTGCACAACCTCCCGGCCCTCGGCGTCGAACAAACGGCCGAGCGTATCGCAGACAGCGCCTTGCGCGCGGATCTCCCCCAGCTCTTCTATCGAGAGCATGTTCTGGGCGCGGAGAAATGACGTTTCGGTCAGCTCGCCCGCGCTGATGAGGAACAGGTCCGCCGATCGCGCCAGCGCCAGCGCTTCAGCAACGGACCGCTGCGACATGAGCACGTCGCGGTCGGCCGAGCTGTCGGCTATGAACGGCACGGGGAGGAAGTGGCCTTCCCCTCCCGTGCGGGCCGCCAGCGCCTGCACCACCTCGAAGGGGTTCGAGGCCGAGTTGCGCGTCAGGGAGCCCAGCAGCGACACAAACAGGGCCTGACTGTTGCGCACTCCCGAAAGCTGCAGCGCGACCTGCTCGATCGTGCGCCCCCAACTCACGCCGACCTTCACGGGCCCATTGCTCAGCTTGCCGCGGAGGAAGTTGGCGCCCGCCGTCCCGACCGCCCGCCGGGCAATGAGGCCCTGCATTCGGAGCGCCGCCGGATCGGACCCAGCATCGAAATCGATTCCGATCGCCGGCGTCGTCAGGCACAGGTCAAGGCCGAAGCGCTCGACGATGGCCTGCTCGGCATCGAGTTCGCGTCCGGACTCGTGATGGATCGTGACACTGACGAGGCCCCGGTCCCGGGCCTCGGAGAGCAGGCGGTTCACGCGGCTGCGGTGGAGGCCGAGCCGGCCCGCCACCTCCTCCTGCGTGAAATTGGCCACGTGGTAGAGCCAGGCAATGCGAACGATCAGTTCGTCGTCGCTCACATGGTTCAGCGGCAGGGTCAGCCGGTCGGTTCTTTTCGCCGTCACGACACGACCTTGACAACAGTTTCGCTCGAAGGCAACTTTCGCACAAACGTCGTCGTAAACAGCAAACGTGACGAGCGGGATGGAGGTCGCCCTTGCACAGTCGGCATCACCGCGCACGCCTTCGCCCAAGCGGCTGTCCGGCGGAGCCGGTCACATGAGCATCGTGATCGGCGTCGATGGGGGCACCGAGAGCCTGCGCGCCGGCGTCTACGACGCCAGCGGCCGCTGCCTCGCGACGGCGTCGCAGAAGTACGAGACGACATTCGCGCCGGGCGCGCGGGCCGAGCAGAACCCGGAGGATTGGTGGCAAGCCCTCGCCGTCGCGGTGCGCGAAGCCATGGATCGGGCCGGGGTGGCGTCGGATGCCGTTCAGGCGATCGCGCTCGACACGACCTGCTGCTCGGTGGTGGCGCTCGACGGGAGCGCCCGTGCGGTCCGACCGGCCATCATCTGGATGGATGTCCGCGCCGGCCAGGAAGCGGCAGCCGTTCTGGCGACGGGCGACGAGGCGTTGGCGGTCAACGGGGCCGGTCGGGGACCGGTCTCGGCGGAATGGATGATCCCCAAGGCGCTCTGGCTGAAGCGGCACGAGCCGGAGAATTATGCCCGCGCCCATACAATCTGCGAATACCAGGACTACATCAACCTGCGGCTGACCGGTCGCCGGGTCGCGAGCCAGAGCAACGTCTCGCTGCGCTGGCATTATTCGACCCACCGGCGCGAGGGCTGGGCCCTCGGGCTGCTGGACAAGCTCGGGCTGTTCGATCTCGCCGCAAAATGGCCGGCCGACGTCCTGCCGCCGGGGGCCGCGATCGGTCCGTTGACCGAGCAGGCCGCGGCGCATCTCGGGCTGCCGGCCTCGACCCTGGTCGTGCAGGGCGGCGTCGACGCGCTCATCGGCATGATCGGCCTCGGCGTGGCGCAGCCGGGGCAGCTCGCCCTGATCACCGGCTCGTCGCACCTGCAGTTCGGCGTTCTGGCGGACGCCGGCATGGCCCTGCCTGGTCTCTGGGGCGCCTATCCCGACGTGCTCTACCCCGGTCGTGCCCTGATCGAGGGCGGTCAGACCTCCACCGGCTCCGTCATCAATTGGCTAAGGCAGATCGGCGGCGGCGTCGATCTCACGGTGCTCAATCAGGAGGCCGAGGCCCTCGCGCCGGGCTGCGACGGGCTGTTGGTGCTCGATCATTTCCAGGGCAACCGGACACCCTATACCGATCCGTTGTCCCGCGGCGCCTTCGTGGGGCTGACACTGGCCCACACGCTGCCGCACCTGTTCCGTGCCGCGATCGAGGGCATCTGCTTCGGTACCCGCGCAATCCTCGACCGCATGGCGGAAGCCGGCTTCCAGGGACGCGAAATCGTGATCGGCGGCGGCGCGGCGCGTTCCGAGCTCTGGCTGCAGATCCATGCGGACACGGCCGGCCTGCCGGTGCGGGTGCCGGACACGGCCGATGCGGCGATGCTCGGTTCCGCGATCCTCGCCGAGGTCGGGCTCGGCACCTTCGCGACGATCGACGACGGGATCGCCGCCATGACGCGGCCGGGTCGGGTGATCACGCCGCGCCCCGCGGAAGAGGCCGCCTATGCGGGCATCTACGCCCGCTATAGCGAGCTCTACCCCGCTTTGAAACCATTCCGGCCCTCGGCCTAAGGCGACCATGCCCAGCAACATCCCCCTTCTCGACCTCTATCGCACGATGAAGCGGATCCGCTCGTTCGAAGAGCATGTCGCCGAGCTCTACGTGCGGGGCGCGTCGGCCGGCTCCATGCTGCATCTCTCGATCGGCGAGGAAGGGGCCGCGGCCGGCGTCGCCGCCGCGATGCAGCCGCCGGACAGCTTCACCACCCACCACCGCGGCCACGGCATCTTCCTGGCGCGCGGTGCGCAGCCCGACCGGATGATGGCCGAGATCGGTGGCAAGGCGATGGGCTACTGCGCCGGCAAGGGCGGCTCCATGCACATCGCCGACATGGCGCTCGGGCATCTCGGCGCCAATGCCATCGTCGGCGGCGGCATCTCCCACGTGGTCGGGGCGGGCCTCAGCTACAAGCGCAACAGGACGGGCGCCGTGTCGGTCGCCTTCTTCGGCGACGGCGCCATGCAGCAGGGCATCCTCTACGAGAGCATGAACATGGCGGCCCTGTGGGACCTGCCGGTGCTCTTCGTCTGCATCAACAATCAATACGGCATGGGCACGCGCATCGACCGTGCGACGCGCAACGTCGCCTTCGACAAGCGCGCCGAAGCCTTCGGGCTCGAACACGCGATGGTCGACGGCGAGGACGTGGAAGAGGTCTTCGCGGCAGCGCAGGGGCTGATGGACAAAGCCCGCGCTGGGCGCCCAGGCTATATGGCCATCTCCTGCTTCCGCTTCTTCGGCCATGGCCGCAAGGACAAGAGTCCCTACCGAACCCCGGAGGAAGAAGAGATCGGCCGGAAGCGCGACCCGATCGCCCGCGCCCGCAAGGACATCCTCGACCGCGGGCTCGCGAGCGAAGCCGCGCTCGACGGAATCGATGCCGACGTGGCGCAGGAGATGGCCGCAACCATCGACGTGACCATGGCCGCGCCGCCGCCGCCCACGAACGCCATGTTCCGGGACGTCTATGCGGACGGCCAGCCCGAACCCGAACCGCTGCGGACGCGCCTCGATCGCGTCCTGGCCCGCTCCTGATGGGGACCGGCATGATCGAGACCACCTATCGCGACGCGCTCCGCCAAGCGCTGCAGGATGCCATGCGGGCGGACCCGAACGTCATCGTCATCGGTGAGGAGGTCGGCCTTTACGGCGGCGCCTATGGCGTCACCAAGGGGCTGATCGAGGAGTTCGGGGCGGAACGCCTGCTCGATACGCCGATCAGCGAGCCGGCGATTGTCGGCACTGCAATCGGCGCCGCGATGACGGGCCTCCGGCCCGTGGCCGAGCTGATGTATGTCGATTTTCTGGGCCTCGTCATGGACCAGCTGGCCAACCAGGCCGCCAAGATCCGCTACATGTTCGGCGGCCAGATCGGCGTGCCCATGGTGCTGCGGACGCAGGGCGGCACCGGGCGCAGCGCCGGGGCGCAGCACAGCCAGAGCCTCGAGGGCTGGGTCATGCATACGCCGGGGCTTCGGCTGGCGATGCCGGCGACGGCGTCGGACGCCTATCACCTCCTGCGCCACAGCCTGACGCTGCCCGACCCGGTCGTGTTCATCGAGCACAAGGCGCTCTACACGCGCAAGGAAAGCATCGACGTCTCCGCTCCCGACGCGCCGTGGGGCAAGGCCGTCGTGCGCCGTCCGGGCCGCGACATCACGGTCGTGACTTATTCGCGCATGGTCCATCTTGCGCTCGAAGCCGCGGAGACGCTCGCGGCCGAGGGCATCGAGGTCGAGGTCATCGACCTGCGCACGCTCAATCCACTCGACATGGAGACGGTCGCGGGCTCGGTGACGCGTACGGGCCGGGCGATCGCGCTGAGCGAGGGCGTGCTCACGGCCGGCGTCGCGGCCGAGCTTGCGGCCCGGATCACCGAGGAGTGCTTCGACCACCTCGAAGACCCGGTCGTGCGCATCGCCGGCGAGGATATCCCGATCCCCGTGTCGCCGACGCTGGAAAGCGGCAGCATCCCGTCCGCCGGCCTGGTCGTCGAAACCGTGCGCCGGATGGTGCGGCCGTGAGCGGCCTCATCACCATGCCCCGCCTGGGTGAGACCATGGAAAGCGGCCGCGTTTCGGCCTGGCTGAAGAGGCCGGGCGACTCGTTCGAGCGTGGCGAGACCATTGCCGAGATCGAGACCGACAAGGTGACCGTGGAGATGCCGGCGCTCGATGCGGGCCGCCTCACCGCGATCCTGGTGCCGGAGGGCGGCGAGGTCGCGGTCGGCACGCCGTTGGGGCGCTACGATGCCGTGGGTGCCGCGTCTGCCGCCAACCCTCCGCCTCGCGAACCGGCCGCGGCGGGGCAAGGCCTGGCCGAACTGGCGCTGCCGCGGATGGGCGAGACCATGGAGGAGGGCCGGCTCTCGGCTTGGCTTAAGAAGCCGGGACAGGCGTTCAGGCGCGGCGAGATGCTGGCCGAGATCGAGACCGACAAGGTGACGGTCGAAATGCCGGCCCTCGCCGACGGCGAGTTGGTGGAGATCCTGGTCAAGGAAGGCGAGAGCGTCGCGGTCGGCACACCGATCGCCCGTTATGCCCCTGTGGGCGGTGCCCGGGCTGCTCCGCCCGCGCCCGCCGCGACGAACGCGGAGCCGGCGCCTGCCAGGCCCAAGCAGAGCCCGGCCGGGGCGGCTCCGACCACAGTCAGCGGCGATGGCCGTCGCCGTGCGACGCCCTTGGCCCGCCGTCTGGCGCGGCAGGGCGGGCTCGATCTCGCGTCCCTTGCGGGCTCTGGCCGGCGGGGGCGGATCGAGAAGAGCGACGTCGAGGCGGCGCTTGCCGGGCATCCGGGCTCCGCTCCGGCGGCCGCGACGTCGGTCCCCCCCGTGCGCTTCGTGGATCTAGCGCAGGGCCGCATGGCCTACCGTGAATGGACGCCGTCCTCCGCGGAGCGTCGCACGGTTCTGTTCCTGCACGGCTTCAGCGCCGACAGCGCGACCTGGGCGGCTGTCGCCGCAGGCCTCGCCCGGGAGGGCGTCCGCGTCGTCGCGCCCGACCTTCCGGGTCATGGCGCCACCTCGATCGAGGCTTCGGACTTCGAAGCCGTTTGCGACGCGACGGCCGCCTTTGCACAGGCCCTCGGGCTGCAGGCGGCCTTCGTCACCGGCCATTCAATGGGGGGCGCCCTCGCCGTCCGCCTGACGTCCGAAGGACGCCTGCGCCCGCCTACCTTGACCCTGGTGGCGCCCGCCGGCCTCGGTGGCGAGATCGACGCCGACTTCGTCCGGGGCATGGCCTCCGTCACGGCAGGCGGTGCCCTCGCGCACCTGCTGCGCCGGCTCGCCACCCGCGTGCCGACGCTTTCCCGCCCACAGCTCGACACCATGGCGCAGGATTTCGCCAGGGGCCGGCTGCAGCGATTGGCCGATGTCCTGGCGCCGGGCGGGCGCCAGGGCATCGACATCGTGGCCGACCTCGCGGCCGTCACGGTGCCGACCCGCCTCGTCTGGGGCCTTGCGGACCGGATCCTGCCCTGGACCCAGGTGGCAGCGGCGCCCCCGCGGGTCGCCGTCCATCTCATCGCCGATGCCGGCCACATGCCCCACTGGGACAAGCCGCAGGACCTGGCCGCACTTCTGAAGTGACAGCCGGCAACACCGAAGACCCGGAAAGGGCACGTCTCAGCAACCCGAGTTCAAGGAGGAAACAGGATGGACATTCCCGATAACCCCGGTGGCCCGTCGCGCCGGAAGCTGCTTGGGGGCTTCGGCCTCGCCGGCGCAGCCAGTCTCGCGGGCAGTACCCAAATCGCCAAGTTCGTGCTCGGCAGCACGCCCGCCATGGCGCAGGAGAGTTCGAAGCCGCTGAACGTCGCGGTCGTGGCGCAGCAGATGGCTGCGCAGTCGGACCAGCGCTCCTGGGAGGGCTTCCAGCAGTGGCTGAAATCGACCGGGCTCGACAAGACCTGGAAGATCACCCAGACGGATGCCAAGGGGGATCCAGGCCAACTCGTAAGCCAGGTCGAGGACGCGATCACGGCCAAGGCCGACGCGATCCTGGTTCTCTACGGAACCCTCACGGCCGCCCACAGCGCGCTCGAGGATCTCGACAAGTCGAAGATCCCCTTCTTCAGCCTCGACTCCGGCTGGCAGGCGCCCGCGATCGGCGACATCACAAGCAACAACTTCGTGATGGGGTCGCAGACCTCGCAGTACATGGTCGACCGGCTGCTGGGACAGGGCAAGAGCAAGGCCAACATCTGCGCCGTGATTGCCAACTTCCACCACGGCACGCGCAAGCGCGGCAAGGTGATGAAAGCCGTTCTGTCCGAGAACGAGTGGATCTCGCTCAAGGACGAGCGGGTGATCCAGTATAGCGGCTTCTACGAGACCACGCAGAACACCGTCAACGATTGGCTCACCACCTATGGTAACGACCTCGACTGCATCTGGTGCCCGTGGGACGAGCCCGCCATGGCGGCGGCGGAAGTGATCCAGTCGCGCGGCATGCAGGACAAGGTGTTCGTCATCGGCCACGACGGCCACCCGACCGCCATTGATCGCATGCGCAAGCCCGACTACCCGCTGGTCGCGACCGTGGCGCAGGCCTTCGAGGTGTGGGGTGCCTATACGGGTTGGCTGATCAACGAGATCGTCGGCAAGGGCCGCAATGCCAAGGAGGTGGTGCCGGTCCCCACCGTCGAATTCCCGGCGCCGCTGCTGGTCAAGGGGGTCAACCTGCCCGACCCCGGCAAGCCCACCTGGGACTCGACGGATCTCTACTACATTTACCGCGACCGGGCGATGGCGGGGATGAAGGCGTAACCGCGCCTCCCTTCTCCCGCCGGGCGGGGGAAGGGGTGCTCACGACGTGGGATCGGATGAAGGGGGACGCCCGGCGATGGCGTCTTCCTCATCCGGCACGGCTTCGCTGAAACACCGTCTCCCGTGCGAACGGGAGAAGGAGTTCCCCTTACTTCCGGCGCATGCATGACAACTCCCACGCCTATCCAGCCGCGCCTTGCCGTTCACGGCATCGGCAAGACCTTCGGCGGCACGGCCGCGCTGCGCGACGTCGACCTGGCGATCTCCGCGGGCGAGATGCTGGCGCTCGTCGGCGCCAACGGCGCCGGCAAGTCGACGCTCGTGAAGATCATCTGCGGAGCCTACACAGCCGATGCCGGCACCATGACGGTCGACGGCAAGCCGGTGGTGTTCCACACCGTCGCGGATGCGCTCGCGGCCGGGATCGCGGTCGCGCATCAGCAGGTGGCGATCATTCCGTCGCTGACGGCGGCCGAGAACATCATGCTCGGCCACGAGCCGCTGCGCGGCGGCTTCATCAGCAACCGCCCTCTCTACGCGGAGGCAAAGGCGCTCGCCGCCAGGTTCGGCGTCGACGTGCCGCTCGACCGCGAATGCGGCGACCTCGGCATCGGCGAAAACAAGATCCTCGACATCCTGAAGGCCCTTAAGAGCGAGCCTGCCCTTCTGATCCTCGACGAGCCGACCGCTTCGCTGACGCTCAACGAAAGCCGGAAGCTGTTCGGATTCCTGCGCGACCTTCGGGCCAAGGGTCTCGCGATCCTCTTCATCTCGCATCACCTGAACGAGATCTTCGAGCAGTGCGATCGGGTCGCCGTGCTCAAGGACGGCCTCAAGGTGCATGACGGCCCCGTGGCCGAGACCACGCCCGAGGCGGTGGTCCGCTTCATGGTGGGCCGGGCCATCGAGGACAGCGACTGGCACAGCCATGCCCGGCCCGGTGCCATGGCGGTCGACCTGAAGGCTCTTCAGGTCGGGTCCCTGCGAGTCGCGGAACTGACGGTCCAGCGTGGCGAGGTCGTCGGCATCGCCGGCGTGCTCGGCGCCGGCCAGACGGACCTGATCGAATGTCTCGCCGGGGCGCGGGCGCCCGACAGGATCGGCGCCGCCACCGTCAACGGCATCGGCCACATGCCGCGCAGCGTGGCCGAGGCGACGGCCAACGGCATCTACCTTATCGCCGATAACCGCCTGAAGAAGGCGATCTTCCCCGGCCTCAGCGTCGAAGAGAACCTGATGACCGGCTCTCTGCGGCAGACGAGCCGCTTCGGCTTCGTCCGCGCCGGCGAGATGCTCGGGGCCGCGCGCGGCATCATCGACCGTCTCGACGTCAAATGCGCGGGGCCGGCCCAGGACGTCATGCAGCTTTCCGGCGGAAACCAGCAGAAACTCGCCTTCGGACGCTGGCTCTTGCGCATGGACCGCGAGGCGGCCAAGACCCCGCCGCTGCTGCTGCTCGACAACCCGACCG
>CAXTVD010000016.1:0-3090 GCA_964247575.1 uncultured Lichenihabitans sp. | reverse complement strand
GATCCGACGCTTCGCGGCCGAAGGCGCCGCTGTGCTGATCGCCAGCGCGGAATTCGGCGAGCTCCTGAAACTCTGCGACCGGATTCACTGCATCGCCGACAATACGCTCGGCACCCGTCTTGACCGTGGCGACTTCTCCGAAGAACGCCTGCTGCTGGAGGTGAACTGACCATGGCCACGAATCCGCAAGCCGCGGCCCGTTCCGCCGTGGCGGCGCCCACGCCGAAAGGGATCGACTGGAACACGATCGCGGCGCGCTACGGCACCGTCCTGGCGGCGCTCGTGATCTTCGCGGCCTTCGCGCTCGCCAGCGACCGGTTCCTGTCGGTCAACAACATCTCCAACATCCTGGTGCAGATCTCGGTGCTGATGATCGTCTCCTCGGGCCTCACCGTGGCGGTGGCGAGCGGCGAGTTCGACCTGTCGGTCGGGCAGGTCGCGAGCCTGTCGGGCGTGCTCGTGGCCGGCCTGATGATCTGGGCCGGGCTTCCGGTGGCGCTCGCCATGCTGCTCGCGATCCTGGCCGGCGTCGCGATCGGCATCGTCAACGGGCTGCTGGTGACGCGGCTGCGGATCCCCTCGCTGATCGCCACGCTGGCCATGGGCCCGATGGCGCTCGGCCTCAACTATGCCTACACGAACGGCGATTCGATCTACGCGAGCATGCCCAAGAGCTTCTACTACATCGCCACCGGCAAGATCGGGATAGTCCCCGTACCGGTCATCATCGCGCTCGTGATCGTAACCTGCTTCTACGTGCTGCTCAACAAGACGCGGCTCGGTCGCGGCGTGGTCGCGACGGGGGCCAACATTCAGGCGGCGCGCCTGTCCGGCATCCCGGTCAACCGCTGCCGGCTGACGGCTCTGGCGCTGTCGGGGCTCGGGGCGGCCATGGGCGGCGTGATGCTGACGGCGCGGCTCGGCACCGGCCAGTCCGGCGCGGGTGATGCCTACCTCCTCGACAGTCTCACGGCCGTGTTCCTGGGCATGACGGCGTTCAAGCCCGGCCGCGCCACCGTGCAGGGCACCCTCGTCGGTGTCATCATCATCGGCATGCTCGACAACGGCCTCAACCTGCTCGGCGCGCCCTTCTACCTGCAGAACGAGGTGCGCGGCATCGTGATGGTGGCGGCCGTGAGCCTCGCGGTGCTGCGCGCCGAAATCCGGTTCTTCTGATGAGCGATCCCTCCTTCGCCGCCATCGGCCGCTTCCGCCTCGACGGCCGTCGGGCCGTGGTCACGGGCGGCGCCCGCGGCATCGGCCGTGCCGTCGCCTTCGCGCTCGCGGGGGCCGGGGCCGCGGTTACGATCGCCGATCGGGACCTGCCGGCCGCCGAAGCGACGGGTGCGGCGCTCGCGGGGCTCGGTGGCCAGGCCACGGCCCTCTTGCTGGACGTCACGGACGTCGCGGCCGTCGAGGCCGCAGCCAGGGCCGCCTCGCAAACCGACATCCTCATCAACAATGCCGGTCTCGTCACCAATGCGCCCGCGCTCGACACGACGGACGCGGATTGGCGCCGGGTTCTCGACGTCGATCTCGATGGCGTATTCTGGTGCGCCCGCGCCTTCGGCCGGGCCATGGTGGCGCGTGGGCGGGGCGCCATCGTCAACGTCGGTTCCATGGCGGGCGACATCGTGGTGCATCCGCAAGGCCAGCCTGCCTACAACGCCGCCAAGGCCGCCGTGCACATGCTGACCAGGTCGCTCGCGGCCGAATGGGCGAAGAGCGGCGTGCGGGTCAACGCCGTGGCGCCCGGCTACACGGCCACTGAACTGACGCTGCTCGGCCGCAGCAAGCCCGACTGGTTCCAGTCTTGGCTCGACCGCACGCCCATGGGGCGGCTCGGCGAGCCGGACGAGATTGCCGCCGCCGTTCTGTTCCTCGCCTCCGACGCGTCGAGCTTCATGACGGGGTCGGTCGTGACGGTCGACGGCGGTTACACCTGCTGGTGAACAGGAACAACGGAGGATTTGGCATGAGCACGAAGGGGAACGGACGTGTCGCCCTCGTCACGGGAGCGAGCCGCGGCATCGGCCGGGCCGCGGCGCTCGGGCTTGCCGACGCCGGGTTCGACGTGGTCCTGAACGACATCCCGCGCCAGGAGCCCGAACTCCAGGCCGTGAAGGGCGAGATCGAGAGCAAGGGACGGCGCTGCTTCGTCGCCCTGGCCGACGTGAGCAGGAAGGCCGAGGTCACGGCCATGGTCGAGAAGGCAATCGGGGACGCCGGGCAGATCGACGCGGTGGTCAACAATGCCGGCATCCTGATCAGCAACTCGGTCGATTTGCTCGAGGAGGAGCAGTGGGACGCCGTGCTGGACGTGAATGCGAAGGGCACCTTCCTCGTGACGCAGGCGCTGCTCCCGCACATGCGTGCGCGCCGCTACGGCCGCATCGTCAACATCGCCTCGATCGGCGGCAAGCACGGTGCGCCCTTGCAGGCCCACTACTCGGCCTCCAAGGCCGCCGTCATGGGCTTCACGCGCGTCCTTGCGCAGGAGGTCGGAGCCGATGGCATCACGGCCAATTGCGTCTGCCCCGGCATCATCGTCACCGAGATGGGCCGGACCAACCTCGCCGACCAGGCAAACGTCGACAAGTGGACCGCCATCACGGCGCTGCGTCGCCTCGGCCAACCTGACGATGTCGCCGGGCCTGTGGCGTTCCTTGCCTCGGACCAGTCCGCCTTCGTGACGGGGCAATCTCTGAATGTGTGCGGTGGGATCGTGCTGAGTTGAGCCGGTGGAGCGCGGTTCGGCTGGCGAGCGCGCACCCATCGACTTTCGCAAGCGGCTCTGTGGTGGTCGGTCGCACGAGGCCCGTCGCTCGTGTCTGCTTGCTCCCTTGCCTTAACGATAGCGGACGGACGGTACACGGCTACGAGCCCGTCTGGGCAACGAGGTTCGACGCCAGGATAAAAGGGGCGAGTCTGGCGGACGAGGCGCCTCGTCCGGCTCAGCGTCCGGCCCGTGCCAACTTCAGGAGGTTGAGGGCATTGCAGATTATCGCCCATTCGCTCCGGACCGAGACCATATCGCACGACCTGCCGCTCTACGGGTAAGGCCTCCACCAGATTCGCCAGGCCTGGCGC
>CAXTVD010000015.1:12662-24118 GCA_964247575.1 uncultured Lichenihabitans sp. | reverse complement strand
GGGATGACGACGGCGAGGATCACGGTGAAGGGCGGCTGGATCGACGTGACCCATGCCGGCGACACGCTCACGCTGGCGGCCGTCGGCTCGCCGCTCCACTACCTCGTCAAGGCGCCGACCTCGATCCCGGCGCGGCACAAGCAGTCCGAGGACAGGAGCCGCTTCCGGCGGCTGGCCGCCGAGGCCCTTCGTGCGGAGGATGCCGCGGCGGACCTCGACGACGTCGAGGTGGTCTGGTCGTGGCGCAACGGGTGAGAGCGCCGGTCACGGCCTCGATCTGGTTCGTTCCCCCGAATTCGGAAGGATGGGTGGTGCGCAGCCTGTCGCCCGTCACGACCGGTCCATGAGCTCGACATAGGCCGGCAGCGCCCGCGACGGGACGTCGTCCATCGCGAGGCGGCCCTCGTCGAAGACCAGGATGCGGTCGTATCCCGCGAGCAGCCCCAGATCGTGCGACACGACGATGGCCTGCTGCGCGAGCCCCTCGACGACGCGGGCGAGCGCACGGGCGTTGCGGCGGTCGAGCAGTGTCGTGGGTTCGTCGAAGACGATGACCGCCGGCTCGGTCACCAGCACGCCCGCGATGGCGAGGAGCTGCTTTTCGCCGCCGCTGAGCAGGTGGGCCGGCCGCTGCCGGTGCGCGCCGAGGCCGAACCGGTCGAGCGCGGCGTCGACGCGGGCCGCCACCGTGCTCCGGTCGAGCTTGAGCGGCTTCAGGCCGAAGGCGAGGTCCTCCTCCACGGTGGGATAGACGATCTGGTGGTCCGGGTTCTGGAACACGAAGCCGACGCGCCGACGCACGGCCCGGCCCTCGCGGCGGGTGTCGAGCCCGTCCACCAGGACGCGGCCCATTGTGGGAAGCTGCAGGCCGTTGAGCAGGCGCGCGAAGGTGCTCTTGCCCGATCCGTTGGCGCCCACGATGCCGATCCGGTGCTCGGCGAGCGTCGCGCTGACCGCACGCAGCACCTCGCGGTCGCCGAAGCGGTGCGTCACGCCCTCGACCGCGATCATGGCGCGGCCGCGGGCTCCGGCCGTCGATAGGCGCTCGGGTCCTTCTGCGCGAAGCCGGCGCGCGCGTTGAGCGCCTCGATCAAAGCGGCGGCGGCAGCGGGCAGGTTCGTGCCGGGCGGGAAGATCGCGCTGACCCCGGCCGCGCGGACGGCCTCGAAATCCTGGGCGGGGATAACCCCGCCGACCACGAGCAGGATGCCCCCGGCCCCCCGCGCATCCAGCGCCGCCTTGACCGCCGGCACGAGCGTGAGGTGCCCGGCGGCCAGCGAGGAGACCCCGACGATGTCGACATCGCGCTCGATCGCCTGCGCGGCCGCTTCCTCCGGGGTCGCGAACAAGGGCCCGACCACCACCTCGAAGCCGAAATCGGCAAAGGCGGAGGCGATCACCTTCTGGCCGCGGTCGTGCCCGTCCTGCCCGAGCTTGGCGAGGAGGATGCGCGGCGCCCGGCCGGCATTCTGCCGGTAGGCCCGGGCGAGGTCCATGACGCGGTGCACGGGCTCGTCCGTCGCGCCCGCCTCATGGCGATAGATGCCCGACACCACCGCGACCGAGGCGGCGTGACGGCGGAAGGCGCGCTCCAGCGCGGCCGACATCTCGCCGACGGTCGCTTGGGCCCGGGCCGCCTCGACGCTGAGGGCGAGGAGGTTGCCGCTGCCCGAGGCCGCGGCCTGCGTGAGCGCTTCCAGGGTCGCCGCCACGACGGCGCCGTCGCGCTCGGCCTTGAGCCGGCGCAACTTTTCGGTCTGCGCGGCCAGCACGGCGGCATTGTCGATCCGCAGCACGTCGGGCGCGGGGTCCGCGTCGAGGCGGTAGCGGTTGACGCCGACCACCGTCTGGCGGCCCGCATCGATGCGCGCCTGGGTGCGGGCCGCCGCCTCCTCGATCCGCTGCTTGGGCAGTCCGGCCTCGATGGCGCGGGCCATGCCGCCCATCGCCTCGATCTCCTCGAAATGGGCGAGCGCCCGGGCCGCGAGGTCGTTCGTGAGCCTCTCCAGCGTGAAGCTGCCGCCGAGCGGGTCGATGGTCCGGGTCAGCCCGCTTTCCTCGCGCAGGATCAGCTGCGTATTGCGGGCGATCCGGGCGGAGAAGTCGGTCGGCAGCGCGAGCGCCTCGTCGAAGGCGTTGGTGTGCAGCGACTGCGTACCGCCCAGCACCGCCGCGGTGGCCTCGATCGTCGTGCGCACGACGTTGTTCATCACGTCCTGCGCGGCGAGCGACCAGCCGGACGTCTGGCAATGCGTCCGCAGCATGAGCGACTTGTCGGCGGTGCCGCCGAGCGAGCGCACGAGCCGCGTCCAGAGCAGGCGCGCGGCGCGCAGCTTGGCGATCTCCATGAGCGTGTTCATGCCGATGGCGAAGAAGAAGCTCAGCCGTGGCGCGAAGCTGTCGAGCGGCAGGCCTGCCGCCATGCCCGCCTTGATGTATTCGACCCCGTCGGCCAGCGTGTAGGCAAGCTCCAGGTCGGCCGTCGCCCCGGCCTCCTGCATGTGGTAGCCGGAGATCGAGATCGAGTTGAAGCGCGGCATGCGGGCCGCCGTATAGGCAAAGATGTCGGACACGATGCGCAGCGAGGGGGTGGGCGGATAGATGTAGGTGTTCCGCACCATGAACTCTTTGAGGATGTCGTTCTGGATGGTGCCGGACAACCTCTCGGGCGGCACGCCCTGCTCCTCGGCGGCGACGATGTAGAGCGCCATGATCGGCAGCACCGCGCCGTTCATGGTCATCGAGACGCTCATCGTGTCGAGCGGGATGCCGTCGAACAGCTGGCGCATGTCCAGGATCGAGTCGATCGCGACGCCTGCCATGCCGACATCGCCCGCCACGCGCGGATGGTCGCTGTCGTAGCCGCGGTGGGTCGCGAGGTCGAAGGCGACCGAGAGGCCCTTCTGCCCGGCCGCGAGGTTGCGGCGGTAGAAGGCGTTGGAGGCCTCGGCCGTCGAAAAGCCGGCATATTGCCGGACCGTCCAGGGCTGGGTGACGTACATGGCGGGGTAGGGCCCGCGCAGGAAGGGCGGCTGGCCCGGATAGCTGTCGAGGCCGTCGAGGCCGGCGCGATCCTCCACCCGGCCGGCACCGGGAACGGCGATGCCCTCGGGCGTCAGCCACGGCTCGGTGGCGGGAGCCGCGCCCGGAGAAGCGGCTGAAAAGGCGCGACCGGCAAAATCGGGGATGCGGCTCATGGTGCCCCCTCGGCGGCCTGCGCGTCGCGCACCGATGGGAGCGCAGGACAGCGCACTGCGGCCTCCGCGATCCACGGCCTGCCGGCGGGCTCGACCGCCGCCCTCAGCACCATGGGCGCCACCGAGTCGGGGATCGCGAAAAGGGTGGTGCCGACCACGGGCCGGCGGCCCTCTTGGACGGCCTGCTGCCGGGCGAGCCGCGCCCGCTCGATCCGGGTCTGCCAAGTCCCGGCGACGAGCGCCGCCGGAAGTCCTCCGGCGGCTTCGAGCCCCCCGAACAGCGTCCAGGCTTCCGCGCGCAGGGCCTCGGTCAGGCTCGCCACGGTGCCCGAGCCGGCGCCGGGGTCGACGATGCGGCCGAGAAGGGCCTCTTCGAGCAGGATCAACGGCGTGTTGCGGGCGAGCCGTCGGGCGGCCGCGTCGGGCAGGCCGAGCGCGCTCGTGAAGGGCAGCACGGTCACACTGTCGGCGCCGCCGAGCAGAGCGGCGGCGCAGCCCAGCGTGCCTCGCACGATGTTGGTGTGCGGGTCGCGCCGCGCGAGGCCGCGCCACGCCGTCTCCGTGTGGAGGCGCAGCGGCTCGGGCGCGAGACCGCACGCCGCCTCGATGCTGCCCCAGAGGACGCGCAGGGCGCGGCACTTGGCGAGGGTGAAGAGGAGGTCGGCCTCGGCCGCCAGGGTGAAGCCCAGCAGCCGCCGCGCCTCCTCGAGCGGCAGGCCGGCCGCTTCGACGGCGCGCAGAGAGGCGAGGGCGCTCGAGAGCACCGTGGCGAGTTCCTGCGCCGGCGTGCCGCCCGCCTCGTGCACGGGCCGTCCGTCCGCGCGCAGCAGTGCTCCCTCGAGCCCCGCCGCGCGGAGGCGGGACACCGCCGTGCCGAGGGCGTCCGCGAGGCGGGGCCAAAGCGCGGGGGCGGCGCCGAGCCGGGCCATGTCGCCGAGGGGATCGAACCCGACGTCAAGGCGGGGGCAGGCGGCCGCAAAGGCCGGATCGGCCGCGAGGGCGAGGGGCAGTTCGGGCCCCGCGAAGGGCGGCAGCTCCAGCCGCAGCGCGATGCGCCCGAGGTCGACCCCGGACAGCACGGCCCGAACGGTGTCCGCTGTCGCGGGGAGGCCGAAGCCGCGGGCGCCCGCTGCGCCCGTGAACGTCAGGATGAGGCCGGCCGCTTCGTCCTGGACGTCGAGCCGCGCCAGCCGGTTGGCCTCGGCCGGGTCGGGATGGTCGACCCGCTGCAGCACGGCGCAGGGGTCCGGGCGTCCGCGCGCCAGCGCGGGTTGCGAGTCGGGCGGGGACAGCGGGGGGATCGGGAAGCCATCGTCGCTTTGTGCGGACGGCAGCGCGGCGTCGCCGCCGCCCTTCAGCCCGCGCGCGACCGCTGCGCGCCAGGCCGCTTCCGCGGTCTGGTCCGCGCTCACGCGAGGTCCATGATGGCCGCATCGAGCGCGAGAACGTCGCCCGGCTTGGCATGGATCACGGCCACGCGCCCATCGCGCTCGGCCCGCAGGACGTTCTCCATCTTCATCGCTTCCACCACGGCGAGCGCCTCGCCGACCCGGACCATCTGGTCCAGCGTGACGAAGAGCTCGCGCAGCACGCCCGGCATGGGCGAGCGCAGGTGCCGGGCCGTGTCGCGTTCCCGCTGCGCCGGCATGAGCGCCGCGAGTTCGGCCTCGCGCAGGGTCAGAACGCGCGCCTCGGCCGTGCGGCCCGCGTGGGTCAGACGCACGCCGTTGAGCACGGAGATCACCTGCATCGCGGTGGGCACGCCGCCGACGGCACCGCGCCACACCGGCTCGCCCGGACGCCACGGCGAGGCCACGGCGAGCCGCACGCCGTCGTCGAAGCAGACCGTCCTCTCCGCCCCATCCGTCTCGACGGTGAAGCGGAAGGCCGCGCCGCCGACGGCCACGCTGCGCGCGCGATCGAAGGAATGCGGACGCTCGACGCGCATCTGGCCGCCGATCTGCCGCTTGCGGCCGTTCAGCTTGTCGTCGATCGCCCCGGCCACGGCCGCGAACCGCCGGGCGAGGTCGCCCGTCGGGGCCTGCTCGGCGAAACCCTCCGGGAACTGCTCGGCGATGAAGCCCGTGGACAAGGAGGCGTCCCGCCAGCGCGGATGGGCCATCACGGCGGCCAAGAAGGCGATGTTGTGCCGGATGCCGCGAATGGCGAAGCCGTCGAGCGCGCGGGCCTGCGCCTCGATCGCGCCGCCCCGCGTCGGCGCATGCGTCACCAGCTTGGCCACCAGCGGATCGTAGAAGATCGGGATGTCCCGCCCTTCGCTCACGCCCACGTCGATCCGCGTGCTCACGCCCTCCACGGTGCCTTCGGCCGGCGGGCGATAGGTCACGAGCCGGCCGGTCGAGGGCAGGAAGCCGCGCGTGGGGTCCTCCGCGTAGATGCGGCTCTCGACCGCCCAGCCATCCAGCCGCACCTCGGCCTGGGTGAAGCCCAGCGGTTCGCCGGCCGCGATCCTGATCATCTGCTCGACAAGGTCGAGCCCGGTCACGAACTCGGTGACGGGATGCTCCACCTGCAGCCGCGTGTTCATTTCCAGGAAGTAGAAGCTGCGGTCCTGCCCCGCCACGAACTCCACCGTCCCCGCCGAATCGTAGCCCACCGCCTGCGCTAGGGCGACGGCCTGGGCGCCCATCGTCCGGCGCGTGGCCTCGTCGAGCAGCGGCGAGGGCGCCTCCTCGATCACCTTCTGGTTGCGCCGCTGGATCGAGCATTCCCGCTCGCCGAGATGGACGACGCTGCCGTGCCGGTCGCCCAGCACCTGGATCTCGATATGGCGCGGGTTGACGATATATTTCTCGATCAGCAGCCGGTCGTCGCCGAAGGAGGCGGCCGCCTCCGAGCGGGCCCGGTCATAGCCTTCGGCGACCTCGGCCGCGTCGCGGGCGACGCGCATGCCCTTGCCGCCCCCGCCCGCCGAGGCCTTGATCATCACGGGAAAGCCGATGGCCGCAGCGAGGCGTGCGGCCTCGGCGGCGCTTTCGATGGCCTCCAGCGATCCCGGGACCGTGGATACGCCCGCGGCGCGCGCGAAGCGCTTGGATTCCAGCTTGTCGCCCATGGCGGCGATGGCGCGGGCGTTCGGCCCGATGAAGACGAGGCCCGCCCCCTCCAGCGCCTCGGCGAAGGCCGCGCGCTCCGACAGGAAGCCGTAGCCGGGATGCACGGCCTCGGCCCCCGTCCGGCGGCAGGCCTCCACGATCCGCTCGGCCAGGAGGTAGGACTGCGCGGCCGGCCCCGGCCCGATCGCCACGGCCTCGTCCGCCATCTCGACATGCAGCGCGTCGCGGTCGGCGTCCGAATAGACCGCCACGGTCGCGATCCCCAGGCGACGCGCGGTGCGGATGATCCGGCAGGCGATCTCGCCCCGGTTGGCGATGAGGATCTTGGCGAACATCAGGCTGACCCGGGCCGGCACGGCGCCGTCCTTCCCCGGCGCGGGGAAGGAGCGCCGGGGGGTTCGGGCGGCACATGCCGGTCGAGGACCATCCGCAACGCTCTCACAGGGGAATATTGTCGTGCTTGCGCCAGGGCTTCTCGGCCTTCTTGCCGCGCAGCATGGCGAAGGCGCGCGCGACGCGCGGCCGCGTCGCCCGGGGCATGATGACCTCGTCGATGTAGCCGCGCTCGGCCGCGACGAAAGGGGAGAGGAAACGCGCCTCGTATTCCCGCGTGCGCTCGGCGATCTTGTCGGCATCGCCGAGATCGGCCCGGAAGATGATCTCGACGGCGCCCTTGGCCCCCATCACCGCGATCTGGGCGGTGGGCCAGGCGTAGTTCAGGTCGCCGCCCACATGCTTGGACGCCATCACGTCGTAGGCGCCGCCGAAGGCTTTGCGCGTGATCACGGTGACGAGCGGCACGGTGCACTGGCTGTAGGCGAACAGCAGCTTGGCGCCGTGCTTGATGAGCCCGCCCTGCTCCTGCGCCGTGCCGGGCAGGAACCCCGGCACGTCGACGAGCGTGAGGATCGGGATGTCGAAGGCGTCGCAGAAGCGCACGAAGCGGGCCGCCTTGCGCGAGGCGTCGCTGTCGAGCACGCCGGCCAGCACGGTCGGCTGGTTGGCGACCACGCCCACCGTGCGTCCGCCGATCCGGCCGAAACCGGTGACGATGTTGCGGGCGAAGGCGGCCTGGATCTCGAAGAAGTCGCCCTCGTCCACGGTCTTGGCGATGAGCTCGTGCACGTCGTAGGGCTTGTTGGCGCTATCGGGCACGAGGGTGTCGAGGCTCGGCTCGAGCCGCTCGACCGTATCGAAGCTGGGCCATTCCGGCGGCCCCTCGGTGTTGTTGGCCGGGAGGAAGTCGAGCAGGCGCCGCACCTGCAGCAGCGCCTCCACGTCGTTGGCGAAAGCCACGTCGGCGATGGAGGAGCGGGTCGTGTGGACCTGTGCGCCCCCGAGCTCCTCGGCCGTGACGGTCTCGTTCGTGACCGTCTTGACCACGTCCGGGCCGGTCACGAACATGTAGCTGGTGTTCTCCACCATCACGACGAAGTCGGTCATGGCGGGGGAGTAGACGTCGCCCCCCGCGCAGGGGCCCATGATGACCGAGATCTGGGGGATGACGCCCGACGCCTCGACATTGCGCCGGAACACCTCGCCGTAGCCGCCCAGCGCGGCGACGCCCTCCTGGATGCGGGCGCCCCCCGCATCGAACAGGCCCACGATCGGCGCGCGCATGCGCAGCGCCATGTCCTGCACCTTGGTGATCTTGCCCGCATGGGTCTCGCTCAGCGAGCCCCCGAACACGGTGAAGTCCTTGGAGAAGACGAAGACCGCGCGGCCGTTGACGGTACCCCAGCCGGTGACGACGCCGTCGCCGGGGATCCGGGTGGCGTCCATGCCGAAATCAGTCGAGCGGTGCTCGACGAAGCGGTCGAACTCCTCGAAGGAGCCTGCGTCGAGCAGCAGCTCGATCCGCTCGCGGGCGGTCAGCTTGCCCTTGGCGTGCTGGGCGGCCACACGGCGGCTCCCGCCGCCCGCTTCCGCCTGCTCCGTCCGCCGCTGCAAGTCCTCCAGGACAGGTCTCATGCCGGTCTCTTCGCGTCGCCCTCGGCTTCGTTGGTAGACCGAAACAGGCCGGCCGGATAGTCGCGGGGCCGGCCCGTCCGGTGCGCCCTCAGCCTGTGGCCAGCAGCGCCTGCGCGGCGGCGACCCCGGTGCGATAGGCGCCATGCGCGGTGGAATAGTCATGGCGCGAGCAGGCTTCGCCCGCGAAGAACAGCCGTCCGTCGACCGGCGCGGCCAGGGCGGCCCGGTCGTCCGCATGGCCCGGCAAGGCATGCGAGTAGGAGCCGAGGCTCCAGGGGTCATCGGCCCAGGCGCTCGACGCGATCGGAGTGAGGTGGCGCCGGATGTCGGCGCCGAGCAGGCCGGCCAGTTCGTCCAGGGCGAAGCCGGCGAAGGCGCCCGGTCCGCCGCGCTCCAGAGCGGCGGCGAGCGCGCCCCCGAAAAAGCCTTCGATTACAGGGCGACCGAGCGACCGAAGATGGTAGCTGCCGGTGCCGACCCGGTCCGTGCGGCCGAACAGATGTCCTTCGCGCGGCACCACCTCCGGATTGTCGATGGACAGGAAGAGCTTGTTGGCGATCCCCAGCGGCAGCCCCGCGGCGGCGGCGCTCTTGGCGGGCAAAGCGGGCCGGAAGCGCAGCGCTTCGCGTGCGAGCAGCGTGGGCGGCACGGTGACGATCACCCGGTCGGCCTCAACGGTTCCCTGGGGGGTCTCCAGCAGCAGGCGCGGGCCCGCATGATCGATCACCGTCACGGGGCAATTCAGCCTCACCGGCAGGCCCGCGCCGTAGGTCGCGACCGCCGTGCCATATCCCTCCTCGACGCGCCAGTTGACGCCGGTATCGGCGTAACGGTCGTAGTCGGTCGTGGACAGCCGGTCGAACTCCACCCCGTTGATGTAGGTGCCCACCGCTTCCATCAGCGGGTTCCAGCGCTGGCCGGGCTCGAGGAGGGTCGCGGCGGCCACGTCCTCGCCCGTGCGGGCCTGCACTTCCAGCCGGTCGTAGAAGGCATCCGATGCGGCATGGAACGCCGCCTGCTCGTCGGCGCTGAACCCGATGCCGCCGGATTGCCTGCCCCAGGGCGAGGGCGACCGGGAGACCGTCAGGCCGAGGCCCTCCGCGATCGCGCGCCAGTCGTTGCGGTCGCCCGAATGAAGCCACCCGCAGCCATGGTCGAGCGGCACCGGCCCGTGGGGCAGGGTGAGCGCGCGTCCGCCGATCCGCGCCCGGGCTTCGAGGAGGAGCGTGTCGAGCCCTGCAGCGCGCAGCGTATGCGCGGCGGCCAGCCCGGCGGCACCCGCACCGACCACGACCACGACGAGAGCCGTCCCGCGCCTGCGGTCCGGGGCGGACAAACCTGCTGTCATGGGTGTGTTCCATCATCGATCGGGCGGAACCCTTGACGGCTCGAGGCTCACTTGTCGACCAACGATGCCCGGGCCGATCTGCGTCACGCAGCCTCCCCGGAGGCGTTTACCCGATGCGTTAACGACCGTTTACCCGCCATGCCGATGGCACGGCCCAGCGATGCGCCGATGGATGTTGCGCTGCAACATGGAGGGGCTATCCTCTCCTTGTCCGAAACGGACACGGGAGGTGACCGGCGCAGGCCGCGTCCGCTTCCTGCCGCGGGTCGACCGAACATCTCCAGCGTCGCTGCCTGGACGATGCGAGGCGGCTCAGAAGATCAGAAGGTCCCAACTCATGATCAAGTCTTTGATCGCCACCATGCAGAAGCAGATCGCCGATCGTCGCCGCTACCTGGCCGCTGTCGCCGAGATCGATGCTCTTTCCGCTCTCGACCTGGCCGACATGCGCGCCGACCCCCTCGAGATGCGCCGCCTTGCCTATCTCGAAGTCTACGGCCACGCGGCCTGACAGGCACCGGCGCTCCGCCGGCTGTCGCCGCGATCCGACCTAAAAAGGCCTGAGCGGCGTCTGGCCGGTCAGGCCCGCGACCGGGGTGGCGAGGCCGACCCGGCGACGACGCGCTCAGGGGCGGCTTCCGGCGGCGGACCGGCCGCACGGGCGGGCGCCAGACCGAACTGCCCCCTGATCTCCTCCCGATAGGCCGACTGCCGGGCCGCAAGGCCTGATGTTGTCGTGCGGCCGCGGAGGCGGTCGTGCACGAAGGCGATCTCGTTGAGGTGCGCTTCCTTCCGCATCGTCTGCGTGACGCTGGCCTCGTGCCGCCGGTGGATGTTGAGCGGCTCGGCGTTGTAGCCGATCCGCCCCATGCCGCAGGCCTGGGCATAGAGAAGCCAGTCGCCGGCGACCCGAAGGCGCGCGAGGTCGCTGCCGCAGGAGGCGAGGGCACTGGCCAGGACGTCGCGTCGCCAGAGCACCGCGCTTGCGTTCAGGATGACATTCTTCACCGCCATGTAGCGCTCGAGGAAGTCCGGTCCCTCGAAGTAGCCCGACGTGGCGAGCGCACCGGGAAACAGCGTTTCATAATAGGGCTTGTAGCTGCGGCCGCGTGTGGCCCCGGCTCCGTCGACCACGCTCGAATCGGAGAAGGCGAACGCCGTTTCAGGCCGATCGAAGAACAGGGCCAGCCCGTCGAGGAAGCCCGGTTCGGCCAGGTCGTCGGCTTCGGCGATCCAGACGAGCTCTCCTTTGGCGCGTGTGACCCCCTTCAGCCACTGAGCCGATACGTGGCCGGCGTTCCGGGGATTCTCGACGAGCTCGAGGTCGCGTCTGAACAGGCTGGCGACCCGCTCGATCTCGGCGACGCTGCCGTCGGTCGAGGCGTCGTCCAGCACGATGAGTTCGAAGATGGGGTGCGTCTGGTTCAGGATCGAGGCCAGCCGTCCTTCGAGGTAGGGCGCGTAGTTGTAGTTGGGCACGATCACCGAGATCGTCCGGGCCGGCGTGACCCGTCGCAGGATCTCGAAGCAGTAGCGGCCGAAGTCGTAGTGTTGAGCGATGTGGTCGCGCCGGTAGGCGACGAGGTCGTCGGCCTTGCCCTTGCGGCTGACGACCTGCCGGACGATGGCGTTGGCCGCCTCGGCGAGGTTGTCCGAGGGGAGCAGAAAGCCGAGCCGCGGGTCGCTGAGGAGATCGATGAAGCCGCCGCTCGTCCGGAACGCCGCGACCGGCAACCCCGCGCTGAGCGCTTCGAGCACCACGGACGGAAACGGATCCTCCCGCGAGGTCAGGAGAAACAGGTCGGCCGCATTGAGGTAGGGGGCGACATCGTCGGTGAACGGCACGAGGCGGATGTTCGAGGT
>CAXTVD010000015.1:0-12652 GCA_964247575.1 uncultured Lichenihabitans sp. | reverse complement strand
GGTGTCGACGGCCGCGTCGGCGTCTCCCACCCAGATGAAGACGATCTGGCTCGACACGAGCGCCACGAAGTTGGCGATCGCCACGAAGAGGTCGACACCCTTGCGCAGGTCCGCAAAACCCGCATTCAGCACGATCTGGCTCTGCGGCGGGATTGCGAGTTCGGCCCGGATCCGCCGGTCCTCGGCAGGGTCGAAGGCCCCGATCTCCTTGTAGAGACCCTGCGGAAAGAGAGAGGAGGCATGGGCCGGCGCGCCGAACCGTTCGGCGATGGCGTCCCGCACGAAGCGATTGGGAAAGACCACGTGGTCGCTGCGCCGAAGGATCAGATCGAGGTGTTCGCTCCCCTCGTTGCGGGTGATCAGCGTGCCCAGCTCATGCACGAGCGAGCAGGTGACGAAGCCAAGGTCGGCGAGGGCGGGGACGATGTGCCCGGAGAAGGCGCTGTTGGTGATCGCAGCGCCGAAGCCGTCCTGGCGCAGGCCGTGCAGGTGAGCCGCGAGCGCCGGCCAGAAGTCCCGCCGGGCGTCCACGACATAGGTCGGCGCGACATCGGCATATTTCCCCGCGAGCGTGCCCCCACCCATCAGCACGAAGGCGATCTGCACCCCGAACCGGAAGCGCAGAACGAGGCCGAGATGGTAGAGCAGCTGCTGGGCGCCGGCCTGATAGGCATCGTGGCCCACCAGGAGCACTTTGCGGACGCTGCCTTGCCGGGCATTGGCCAGGCCCCGCGCGAGGGCGTTCAGGTAGGCGTAACCGTAGTGGACGTCGGGCTCGAGATAGGCGCCCTCGCCCCACTCGTTCCAGGCATTGACGCACAGAAGGCGCTCGCCGAAGACCGTCGCGCCGTCCATCCGGGCCACGAGCTTCTCGACCCAGGCCTGGAACTTCGCCGGTGTCGAGCCGTGGATCACCATGCCCCTGCCGGGCTTGCGGGCCTCGTTGTCCCAGCTCGGAATGACGGTCTTGATCAGCGGATAGTCCTTCGGTACGTCGGCCAGCGAGGCCGCGACCACGTCGTCGTAGCTGCGCACGTCGCCGGCGAAACCCGCTTCCAGGACTTGCACCGTCCCGTTGATGCGCGGCACGAAGCTGCCGAACTTGTGAGGGGGGAATTCGACCGCGGCATCGAAGCCGAAGGGGCGCGGATCGTTGTTGCCGAAGGTCTGGGCCATGACGAGCAGGGGCTCGAGCCCGTGCTCCTTGGCGAACAGGGCGCGCCAGCGCGCCACGGTCCGGGTCGCCTCGGGGATCACATCGGCCCTGTAGACGAAAAGGAGAGGCCGTCCCGCGATGCGAATGTAGCGGGGGTCGTTCATGTAGCGCGCGAGGTCCGCCACCAGCGCCGGCGCTTCCTCGCGGCGGTAGTCCTGGCTGATCAGGACGTCCTGGTCGAGCCCGTCCCAGCGCCGCGTCCAGTTCTCGTTGGCCCACATGAGGCAGAACGGAAAGGTGATGTCCGGGTCCGCGAGATAGGCGTCGAGCGGCTTTTCCAGCAGGCGGTGGCCGTTGAAATTGTAATAGTAGTAGCAGAAGCCGTGCAGCCCGGCGTTGCGGGCGAGTTCGATCTGCGTCTTGACCACGCTCGTGCCGGTGAGCTCGTAATAGCCGAGGTCGCGCGGCACGCGCGGCTGGAAATGGCCCTTGAAGCGGGGGACACCGCGCGGCACGTTCCGCCACTCGGTGAAGCCCGTGCCCCACCACCGGTCGTTCTCCGGAATGGCGTGGAACTGGGGGAGATAGAAGGCCAGCGCCTTGACCCGGCGCAGCCCGCTCGCCATCGGCGGCCGCTCCTCGAAGCCGGCGCCCCGGCTCGTCGCCCTGATGATCTCGCCGGCAACCGATGCCTCGTTGGCATCGGGCACCCCGGTCCAGCCCAGGACAGCGTGGAATTGCAGGAACAGAAGATAGGCGTTCTTCGACCGGTCGCCGTGGAGATAGCGCTGCCAGACATAGCCGGGATCGAAGAGCGGGGAGGGCCGCCGCCCCTCGAACACGCCCCATTGGACGAAATGTTCGAAGGGGTCGACCTCCGCCGCCGCGATGTCGCCGTTCTGCTCGGCAAAATAAGCCGCATCGAAGAACGGGTTGGGAGACACGGTTCCGGACGGCCGATTGGCGAGGTAGTGCGCCAACGGCGCCTCCGGGCCGTATTGCTGACGATACCAGGCTGCGTCGAACAGGACGGAGGGAGCGTGTCCCGCCTGCTCGCCTTGCGTGGCGTAGGCGTACAGCGCCCGCTCTCCATCCGGAACGGGGTGCATAGCGCGGTACCATTGCGGATCGAAGATGAAGTTCGGCCGGTAGCCGAGATCCTCGCCGACCTCGCAATAGTGCAGGAGGGCCTCGTCAGGCGACAGCTGGTCGAGGCTGTTGAAGCGGAGGTAGAAGGCAGCATCGAACAGGCCGGCGCGCTCGATCGCTTTGACCTGTGTTGCCAAGTCCGGCATGCCGATCGATCACCTCTGGCCAGTCCGCTGCGGACAGGCTCGGGCCGGCCGCAGGACAGATGTTCCTCCGTGATAACCAGTCGGGCTTGCGCCGTCGAGAACGCTGCCACACCCTTTCGGCCTGGCTCCGGAGCGCCGCGCGATGGGTTACCGCGCGGCTTGGTCTCCATCGAGGGTGGCCTCGGGCGCGTCGCGGACCGGGTCAGGCGTGCGGGCGTCGGCGATGGCGGTGGCGAACCCGTTGCCGACCGCGATATCGGACACCGTCCCGTTACGGGCCATCACGGTCACCTGCAGGCGGGACCATTGCGGGTAGCCGCTCCCAGCCGAGTCGCATTGCACGGACGGGGCATTGATGTTGGCCAGCGGGTGTCGTGCCGGGGCGCACTGAAAGCCAAGCGCCTTCAGGCCTTCCGCAGCGGCGGCAATGGGCGAACCGCGCGGGAACAGATCGAGGGCATCCCGGCGTAGCGCTCCGAAGTCGCTGCCGTGCAGATGCCCGGCATGCGCCGTTTCCAATGTCTGCGGATCCAGGCCAACGGCGAAGACCGCCGCCCCCCCACCCAAAGCGAGGAGCATGACCCCGCCGGTCAGCCACGCCATCCGTCCAATCAGCGGCACTCGCAAAGGCCCGCCCTCCCACAACAATGACCCGCGGCCGTCCGCCCCCGCATCGCTGGCACCGGACGCGGCCTTGCCGGACCGCGCGCGAACGTCACGTCTAATCCGTCTACATCAGGCCGCCTTCGTGATGGCGGCGGGCGGGTCGACCTCGCCGGCCAGCAGCGCGGGAAGCAGGTCCGCGGGGGTCGGGCGGCCGATGAAATATCCCTGGATCTCCTCGCACCCCATGCCGGTCAGCGCCTCCATCTGCGGCGCGGTCTCCACGCCTTCGGCGGTCACGCGCATCTTGAGGCTGTGCCCGAGGGCAAGGATCGTGCGGATGATCTGCTCCGCCGCCGCATCGAGGCCGAGGTCGCGAACGAAGGACCGGTCGATCTTGATCTTGTCGAAGGGAAAGGCCCGAAGTGCGCTCAGGGAGGAGTAGCCGGTCCCGAAATCGTCCATGGCGAAGCGGACGCCGATCGCGCGCAGGCCCGTGAGGATGGGCAGGACCCTCTCGTGATTGGCCATCAGGATCGTCTCGGTGACCTCCAGCTCGAGACGGTCCGCCGGCAGGCCGGTCTGCGCCAGCGTCTCGGTGACAAGCTGGACGAAACCCGGATCCTGCAGCTGGATGCCCGACACGTTCACGGCGACCGACCGGTGCTCCGGCCAGCGGGTCGCCTCGAGGCAGGCGGCCTGCAGGACCCATCGCCCGATCTCCCTGATCAGCCCCGTTTCCTCCGCCATCGGGATGAAGGCGTCCGGCGCGATCATCCCGCGGAGGGGATGCCGCCACCGGACGAGCGCCTCGAAGCCCCCGATGCGCGCGCTGCCGACATCGAAGAGCGGCTGGTAGTGGACTTCGAACTCGTTCTGCTCCAGCGCACGCCGAAGATCAGTGTCCAGGGCTCGCCGAAGCTGCTGCTTCTCGTTCATGGCGCGCTCGAAGAAGCGCCACGTGCCGCGCCCGTCTTCCTTGGCTTTGTGAAGCGCTGCGTCGGCGGCCTTCAGCAGATAGCCTTGCGACAGGCCGTCGCCGGGGCATAGCGCGATGCCCACGCTGACGCCGACCAGCAGCTTCTGGCCGTCCAGCAGATGAGGCGCGGCGACCGCCACCTGGATCCGCTGCGCGAGCTGCATCGCGAGGGCGGCCGACGACACGTCCGACTGCAAGATCGCGAATTCGTCGCCCCCCAGCCGGGCCACGACATCGGTCTGGCGGATGCAGGATTGCAGACGTCCGGCGACGCTGCGCAGCAGCTGGTCGCCGATCGCGTGGCCGAAGGCATCGTTCACCTGCTTGAAGTGGTCGAGGTTGATGCAGTGGACGGCGAAGCCGGAGCCGCGGCGCATGCGCAGGACGGCCTCCTCCACACGATCGGAGAACACGGCCCGGTTGGGCAGGTGGGTCAAGGCATCGTGGCTGGCGAGGAAGGCGATCTGGTTCTCCACGCGCCGGCGTTCCGTCACGTCCTCGTAGGTCGCGATCCACCCGCCATCGGCCAATCGTTCCTGGGTCACGGCGAAGATCCGCCTTCCGATGGACACGGAGCGCGTCAGGCTGTGCCTCTGCCGGATCAAGGCCGCCTCGTGCCGCATGATGCGATCGAGATCTGGTCCGGGTTCGGGCCCCTGGCGCAACGCCCAGGCCACCATGTCCCGGTAAGGCGTCCCCTGCGGCAGGTCGTGCTCGCTCAGGCCGAACAGGAACCGGAAGCGGGTGTTGGCCAGCTTCAAGCGGTCCTCGCCGTCGAAGAGGCACAGGCCCTGGGACATGTTGCCCAGTGCCGCATCCAGGGTGGCATTGGCCTCCGCCAGCCGATCCGCCTGATCCCGGATGGCCGTGATGTCGGCATAGAGAGCCACGAGGCCCCCCTCTGTGGTCCGGTTGCGGCTGTTCTGGATCCAACGCCCGTCAGGCAGCAGCGTCTCGACCGATTCGGGGCTGTCGCCTCTCATGATGAGAAGGGCGGACCGATCGTCGCCCGACTCGACCATGCGGCGAACCAGGGTTTCGAGCGACGTGTCGGGGGCAAGGTCGTCGCGTCTCACACCCAGAAAGTCGAGCGCACGGAGATTGGCGATGTGGATGATGCCCTGTGCATCGGCGATGATCACGCCGTCGCGGGAGCCTTCGAGCGCTTCCGCCAACCGGGCCTGCGATCGCTCGCGGAGCACGACTTGCTCCTTCATCATGGCGCCGATGTCCGTGCGCATCGACACCATCGCACGGACGAGGTCGCCGATCTCGTCCGTGCCTGCCTCCGGGGTGCGGCCGTCGAGCGTGCCGGAGGCGATGTCGTTCGCAAAACGCGCGGTCGCGCTCAGGGGAGCGCTGATCCGCAGATAGAGCATCAGGGCGACAAAGCCCGAGATGGCCAGGGCGACGACGACCCCGGCGGTCGTCAGCTCGATGTCCCGACCCATCGTCGCCTGCGCCTCCTGGCGATAGGCATAGCCCCGATCCGAGACGCGGGAGACCAAGGTCTCCAGCAGATCTTCGACCCGGCGCGCATGGCTCTCCAGGTCGTCCCAGCTGGCCCCGCTCGGCTTGCTGCCGAGGCGTCCGCTGGCCTGAACCCAGTCCGCAACGGCCGCACGCAGATCGCTGCCGATCTGCTGGGTGTCGGCTGAAGACTTCTCGATCGCTGTCGCGAGATCGGCTTGGAACGACCCCTCCAGCGCAGCCGACAACTGCCGCTCGATCTCACGGCGGCTATTCGGTGACATGACCTGGTAGGCGAAGCCTGCCCGCATATTGGCGAAATCGGCCGTTGCCGCCCGGGCGTAGCTCGTAGCGATCACCGTCTGATCATAGGTGTTGCGGACGAAGCGCTCGGACCGTCCGGCACCCTCGACAGCGAAGATGCCGAGCACCACGATGATGACGCCGATCGACAGGAAAGCCAGAACGATGCGGCCCCTGATCGACCAGCGCATGAACCGCAGGGACAACAGGTTGCGTCCTGGTCGGATCATCGAACGCGGACGCCGACGCGATAGGGCAGGCGTTGGGCCGCTGAAGATTGGTGCCGGCTCGCGCCTGTCCCCCCCGGCATGGCAGCGGGGCCAAGCCGTCGGAAGCGGTCCAGGTTGCAGCTCATGTGCAAAGATCCGAAACGGGTTGCCGTTAAGTCAACCCTGCTCGCGGTGGCCTAGAGTCGAGTTAATCCTGCCCGTGGGGAGGCGGGAGAGCCGGATCGCACGCCACTATGGTTACCGGATTGGTCGTGCTGCCCGGGGGACAAAGGATCGACGGCACCGACGGGCGAGCTCCTGGACTTATAGGCCGTCAGGCCAAGCGGCCTCGCCCGAGGATGGCATCGGCGGTCCGCAGGCTCAACGCCATGATGGTGAGCGCGGGGTTCGCCGCGAGCGAACTCGGAAAAACCGAATTGTCGCAGATCCAGAGGTTCGGCACGTCGTAGCTGCGGCCGAAGGGATCGACGACCGCCGTGTTGCCGCTCCGTCCCATGCGGCAGGTCCCGATCGTGTGCGCGGAGCGTTGGATCGAGAAGATGTCCCGCGCCCCGGCGGCCTCCCACACCGCGGTCATCATCGCGATCGCATGCCGGTCGACCGCCTTCTCGTTCTCGCCATAGCCGAAGGTGATCCGCGCCTTGGGGACGCCGAGATCGTCGAGTTCATCCGACAGATCGAGGCGGTTGCCGTCCTGGGGCAGGCACTCGCCGTTGATGCCGATGCCGGCGACATTATTGTAGCGGTCGATCGTGTCGACCAGCTCCCGGCCCCACAGGCCGCGCCCGCGCGCCAGGAGATTGGCCCAGGTGAGCGGCAGGATGCCGAGGCTCTGCACGAGATAGCCGCCCACGAAGCCAGCTTCCGGCGGCCGCACGAGATCCTCGGTGATCAGCGAGGAGGGATAGCCCTTGTTGGGCCGCATCTCGTCATCGAACGTGCCCCAGACCTGGGTGCCGACATGCGCCATGTAGTTGCGCCCGATCTGGCCCGACGAGTTGGCGAGGCCGAGATGCAGCAGCAGGCGGGGCGTCTCGATGGCGCCGGCGGCCAGGACCACCGCCGCGCAGCGCTGGCGATGATCCTTCTGCCCCGTTCGATAGACGACCGCGACGACCCGTCCCGCCGCGTCGCGCTCGATCGTGTGGACGAAGCAGTCCGGCCGGATCTCCGCCCCGGCGGCGACCGCTCGGGGAAGATAGGTCACGTCCATGCTCGTCTTGGCGCCGTTGAAGCAGCCCTGGTGGCAGGCGCCGCAGTTGACGCAGGCATGCCGGGCGGCCGCGCCCGGCGCGTGGAAATCGCGTGACACCACGGCCGCCGGCGCATCGGCCGTCCGATAGCCGAGCGCCGCGCATCCCCGCTCCATCACCGCCGCGGACGCGTTGCGCGCCACCGGCGGCAGCGGATAGCGCCGGTCGGGGTCCCAGGGATAGGGGCGCGCGCCCGACACGCCGATGAAGGCTTCGACCCGCTCGTAATAGGCGCGCAGGTCGTCGTAGGTGAGAGGCCAGTCCTCCCCCACGCCGGCCTCGGTCCGCAAGGCCAGGTCGCGGCTGTCGGCGCGCGGCACGAAGGCGCCCCAATGCAGGGTCGAGCCGCCAACTCCGATGCCGCTGTTGTTGCCGCCGAAGGCCTCGGGGGTCCCGCCGCCGCTCAGCCGCTCGCCCGTCCAGTAGAGATCGATGGAGGCCGTCTCGTCGGGCGTGAACTGCTCGGGATCGCGGTTGCTCCCCGCCTCGAGAGCCACCACGCGGAGCCCGGCCTCGGCCAGCCGGGCCAGGAGGGGTGCGCCGCCCGCGCCGGTGCCGACCACGACGACATCCACGGCCTCGTTCAGCCCGTGCCGCTTCATCCCCTCGAGGTTCATCGCATCGCCTTTGCTGCCGCGACCGGCTCCCAGGGCTCCCGCTCGGCGATGCCGACGCGGATGAAACCCTGCGGCCCGGCTCCCTCGCCGCGGTTGGCGATGCCGCTGTAGCCGAGCCGGGCCTGCGTCGCGGGATGGGCGACGTAGGCCTGCGTCGCCGCCGATCGCATGTCTTCAAACCATCGCCCCATCTGCGCGGGCGACAGAGCCGCGCCGGCCGTGTCGGGAAGCGCGGGCCAGGCGCCGGACGCAATGCGGCGGAGCAGCGCGTCCTGCCGTTCGGCGCCGAGCTGCCCGAACGCGCTGCCGTCCTCGCGTGTCGCCACCGCGGCCAGCGTGCGCAGCCCGGCCGCGAGCGCGACGGTGTCGGGGGGCAAGTCAGCGAAGCGCCAGCCGTCGCCTCTGCCCTCTTTCACGGACGCGACCATCCGGGCCGGAATGTCGATGGGGGCGTCCCCGTCCTGGGGAACCACCCGGTCGACGACGGCACGAAGGGTACGCCACTCCTCCACCGACAGCATGGCAGCTGAGTCCTCCACCGGTTCGGCGCGCCGGAGCAGCACGGACCGCGTTCGTGCGCTGACGCGATCGGACCCGATCAAGGCGAGGTAGGCGGACCCGATCCCCGGTTCCGTGCGCGCCGCCTGCCCGACGAAGCTCGTGAAGAGAGCGGCGAGCAGATCCGGCTGCTCGAGCGGCAGCAGATGGCCCGTTCCGGGAAGCGTCCGGAGGCTCGCCTGCTTGAAGTGCGGTGCCATGAGGGCGGCCTGCGCCTTGGGGCCGAGCGCGTCGTCCTTCTCGCCCGCGACGATCAAGGCCGGCGTACGCAGCACGCCGACCTGATCCGACCAGTCCTCGCGACTGCCGCTCGTCAGCCACGCCGTCCAGGCGGCGCGTTCGGTGCGAAGCACGTCGGCCACGGCCAGCTCCTCCAGCGTCGAAGGCAGCGCCACGCCCACATTGCCAGCGATGTAGCCCTTCGCCTCGATTTGGCTGGCCGCGGCGTCGCCCGCGAACCAGCCGAGCATGGCGGAGCGCTTCTCCTGGGTCATCGGCTCCGGCGAGGGCGGCGAGCCGGCGAGCAGGATGAGCCCTTCGAGACCGGCGAGCGCCGGGTCGCCATCCTCCGCACGTCGCGCCACGGCGAGTGCAACCTTGGCCCCCATGCTGTGCCCCGCCAGGACCCACCGGCGGGGCGCACATTCGGCGATGATCCGCACGACGGTGTCCGCCATTTCCGCAACGGAGTAGCCGCCCCGTCCCGCGGCCAAGCCGAACCCCGGCAGGTCGACGAGGACCCAGCGGAAGCGTCCCTCCAGGAGCCGGATCACGGGATGCCATGCGATGGCGCTGCCCCCGAGGAAATGCAGGCCGACGATCACCGGCGTCCCCGGGTCGGAGGTGCCGCACAGCGGGGCGCTGGGGAAGGTGACGAGCATGCCTGGCGTCCTCTGGTCCGACGCAAGCCATTCGGCAAAGTCAGCAAGTGATGGTTAACGACCGTTGCCCCGGCCTGCCGGCGCCGGATATGCGACCGAAGTACACACATCCTCGGGCTGCCGTGGCGACAGCTCAGGGGTTCGCCCGGCCGACCGCCGCCAGCGGCGCAACGCCGCGCCAGACCTCTCGAGCGGCGACGTGGTCCAGGGATGCCGCACGCGCTCAAAAGCGGGGCCGATCGTGGCTGTCGGTGCCGCAGCCCGTGCCGCTCCCGCAGCCGCCTCGCCGGTCAGGCGGCAGCCGGGGAGGCGTGCCGCTCCTTCACGGTACGGCTCAGCGTGACATGGTCGACCTTGCCCGATCCGAGCAGGGGCAGGTCGTCCACGACCAGCACTTCGGCCGGGATCATGATGTCGGCGGCGCCCTTCGACTTGGCAAAGGTCTGCACATCGCCCCGGGCCGCCTTCGGCTGCGTGGTCACGAGAACGAGGCGCTCGCCCTTGCGCGGGTCGTCCTCCGCGACGACCGCGGAGGTCGCCGCGGGCCACAGTTCGGCCACCAGGACCTCGACGGCCGCCAGCGACACCATTTCGCCGCCGATCTTGGCAAAGCGCTTGGCCCGCCCCTTGATGGCGACGAACCCCTGCGCGTCGACGGT
Source organism: uncultured Lichenihabitans sp. (assembly GCA_964247575.1). Classification (GTDB taxonomy): domain Bacteria; phylum Pseudomonadota; class Alphaproteobacteria; order Rhizobiales; family Beijerinckiaceae; genus Lichenihabitans. Next base: position 2,648 of record CAXTVD010000015.1, on the reverse strand, counting down.
GATGACATCGCCCGTGTCGTACCAGCCGTCCACGACCGGCTGCAGGACGCCGGGCTGGTCGTCCTTGAGATAGCCCAGCATGACGTTCGGTCCCCGCAGCTGGAGCCGGCCGCCCTCCGGCAGGCCGGGCACGTGTTCGAGCCGCCACTCGATGCCCGGCAGGAGGCGGCCGACGGTGCCGAAGCGGTTGAACATCGGCGTGTTCAGGGCGATCACCGGCGAGGTCTCGGTGATGCCGTAGCCCTCCAGGATGCGCAGCCCGAACTTCTCGTCCCAGACGCGCCGGGTCGCCTCCCGGACCGGCTCCGCGCCGGCCAGGACATAGCGCAGCGAGCGGAAGTCGTAGGCGTTGGCGACGCGGGCATAGCCGGCCAGGAAGGTGTCCGTCCCGAACAGGATGGTCGCGTTGTTCGCATAGACCAGCTCCGGGATGATCCGGTAATGCAGGGGCGAGGGATAGAGGATCACGGGCACGCCCGAGATCAGGGGCAGCATCAGACCGCCCGTCAGGCCGAAGGAGTGGAACACCGGCAGCACGTTGAACACCTTGTCCGCCGGCCCGAAATCGATGCGGGCGGCGACCTGGGCGGCGTTGCTGAGCATGTTCTGATGGCTGAGGACGACCCCCTTGGGGGAGCCTTCCGAGCCGGAGGTGAACAGGATGACGGCCGCGTCGGCGGCTTGCCGCGCGTGGAGCGGGCGGCGATGGCCGAGCAGCGCGCGCAGCTTGTCGCGGGTCGACAAGGTGGCCCGAAGGTCCTCCAGATAGACGATCGTCAAGGCCGGGCCGAGCGCCGCCATCAGCTTGTCGAGCCGGCCCTTCTCGATGAAGGCGCGGGACGTCACGATCGTGCGGACGGAGGCGTTGGTGCAGGCGCTGAGGACCGCCTTGGCCCCGGCGGTGAAGTTGATCATGGCCGGGACCCGCCCCGCCGACATCGTCGCCAGCAGGGACACGGCGGCCGCGTTCGAGCTCGGCAGCATGAGCCCGATCGCCTCGCCCGGACCCGCCATGCGCTCGATCAGCGGCGCGAACAGCCGGGTGGCGAGCAGCAGCTTGCGAAAAGTCAGCTTGCCGGTCACCGGGTCCTCCACCGCGACCCGCGTCCAGCCGTGCAGCCGGCCCGCGTCGATCACGGCCTCCAGCAGCGTCCGGCCCGTCGGCTGCGTGTGGAAGATGAGGTCCGACATGATGTCGTAGAGTGCAGCCCCGGCGGCCTGCCGGCGGGCCTTGCCCTTGAGGGCGTCGTCGACATGCAGCCGCACCGGCTTGAGCAGCGTCACCGTCACCTTGGGGAACCATCGGCGGCGAACCTGGTCCGGCCGAAGGCGGGAGAAGACGGTGCCTTCGAGCCCTTCGATGCGGACCGGCACGACCGGCGCTTCGGACCTGTCCGCGATCAGCCCCGCGCCGTCATAGACCTTCATCAGGCTGCCGGTGACCGTCAGGCGCCCCTCGGGAAAGATGACGAGCGAGTCGCCGCCCCGCACGGCGTTGATGAGGCTGCGCGTCGCCAGCGGACGCGTGGGATCGAGGGGCATCGCGCGGGTGAAGCGCAGGAAGGGCCTGACCCACCAGCGGAGCGCGATGTCGTGGTCGATGGCGAAGACGGGGTCGCGCGGCAGGACGGCAAGGGCCACCGGGGCGTCGAGGAAGCTCACATGGTTGATCGCGATGATCGCGGTCGGACCGGCCTCCTCGAGGTGCTCGAGCCCGCGGACCTCCAGCCGGAACAGCACCTTGAACAGAAGGCCGAGCCCGTCGCGGAAGGCGTTGGTCGGAAGTGTCGCCGCGATCCAGACCGCGCAGCCCAGGGCGAAGACGCCGATGCCGATGAACAGCACGGGGAGGCCGACGCCGGCCGCCTGAAGCCCGGCCAGGATCAGCGCGCCCGCCACCATGAAGGCGGCGTTGAGCACGTTGACGGCGGCGACGATCCGGGCCCGCCGGGCCGCATCGGCCCAGGCCTGCACCGCCGCGAAGGACGGCACGATCATGAGGCCGCCTCCCACCGCGACGAGCGCGAGGTCGACCGAGCTGCGCCAGGCGGCGGGTTGGGCGAAGAAGGCAGCCGGGGCCAGCAGGTTCTCCGGCCCGACCGGCGGCGCGGCCCCGAGCAGCATGATGCCGATATGGGCCGAGGCGAGGCCGATCAGGGCCGCCCCGAGCACCGTCGGCAGCAGGATGATGCGGCCCCCCGACAGCCAGGCCGCCAGGCCCGAGCCCAGGGCGATGGCGACCGCGAACACGGCCAAGTCGATCGTCACGACCGGCTCGGACCCGTGCAGCACGTCCTTGACCAGCGGGGCCAGCAACGACAGCATGAGGGCGCCGATAAGCCAGAACAGGCTGGTGACCACGCCGCAGCGCCACAGCCGCCCATGCCGCCACAGTTCGACAAGGAGCTGGCCCGTGGACCGGGCGATGTTGGGGTCGAGGCGGGATCCCGGCGCCGCCGCCACCGTCGGTGGGATGAACAGGCTGGTGATCCAGCACAGCACGGCCACGACGACCATCCCGCCCAGCAGGAAGACGGGATGCACGCCCTCGCGCATCGACAGCCCGCCGACGATGGTGCCGGACAGGATCGCCAGGAAGGGGGGGCCCTCGATCAGCGGATTGCCCGTCGGCGGCTCCGCGCGAGCGA
>CAXTVD010000014.1:9782-24301 GCA_964247575.1 uncultured Lichenihabitans sp. | reverse complement strand
CCGCCTCCGGCAGCCAGTACAGCCTGCTCATCCCAACCCTTCCCCCTCGCCCACGCCCGCCAACAACTAGACCAGGAGCATGACGTGGCAAAAACCAAGCCGGCCGCCGTCAGAGCTTGCCCATCACCTGCTGCCGGAAGCCATACACCTCCCGCTGGCCCGCGAGCGCCACCAGGGCCACGTCACGCGTCTGGCCGGGCTCGAAGCGCACGGCCGTTCCCGCCGGAATGTCGAGGCGGAAGCCTCGGGTCTTGTCGCGTTCGAACCGCAAGGCGGGATTGGTCTCGAAGAAGTGGTAGTGCGAGCCGACCTGGATCGGCCGGTCCCCCGTATTGGCCACCGTCACGGTGAGCGTGTCGCGGCCCTCGTTCAGGACGAGGTCCCCGGCCATCGGCAGCATCTCGCCCGGCACGAGGCCGTCCTCGGCGCCGCGGATCGGATTGTGCACCGTCACGAGCTTGGTCCCGTCGGGAAAGGTCGCCTCGACCTGCACGTCGTGGATCATGGCGGCCACCCCGTCCATCACCTGGCTCGGCGCGAGCACCTGCGCGCCGGCCTCCATCAGGTCGGCGACCGTCCGGCCGTCGCGCGCGCCCTCGACCACGGTATCCGTGATGAGGGCGACGGCCTCGGGATGGTTGAGCTTGACGCCCCGCTCCAGCCGCCGACGGGCGACGGTGGCGGCCATGGCGATCAGCAGCTTGTCCTTCTCACGCGGCGTCAGGTTCATGGCGCGGCCACTCCGGCGGGGTCTTACTGCCAGACGCGGGGTGCGGCGCGTCCACGCAAGGCTTCGAGAACCCGGATGATAGCGGCACGGACCGGGGCTGGCGAGGGTGCAAGCAGCCGGGCGACGAGAAGGCCGTTCCAGGCGCTCGCCGCACCCACCGGGACTTCCGTGCCGAGCGCCGCCCGGACCGGCTCGAGCAGACCCTCTGCATGGGGCGAGACAAGCAGCAGCGTGGCGAGACACCGGGCGCCGCCGCCCAGGGCGGCCCGGTCGAGAAGCGCCGCCACCGGCCCCTCCAGCGCCACGGCCTCGGCGACGATCAGCCTGCCGTCCCGCCGCACGCGCCAGCTGTCGCGAAACAGGCCGTTGCGCACCGTCTCGCCACGCGCCAGACGGCCGAAGACGACGCTCTCGACCATCAGCAGGCTGGCCGAGCTCGCGACGTCGGCCTGCAGGCTGCGGGTCAGGCGCGCCTCGTCGAACAGGATGGTCTCCTGTGGCAGCCATTCCAGCCGGGATCCGGAGGCCGCCGCCAGCCGCACCTCGACGGCGGTCAGCCCCCCGGCCGCGCGGTAGACCTTTTCCGCCGACTGGGTCGTGATCGTCACGGCGCTGTCCGGTCCGGCCTCGAAAGCGAGCGCCGACCGGTCGCCGCCCGCCAGCCCGCCCCCTGTATTGATGGTGACCGCCTCGCAACCCGGCTCCAGGCCGGGCGGCCCCTTGGGAAAACGCAGCCGCAGGCCCCCCGCCTCGTAGAACTTGAGGGGAACGGTGCGCGACCCGACCCGCGCGAAGCTGGCCCGCAGCTCGCCATTCGCCCGGTTGCGGAGCAGCGGGGGGATGGCAGAGGGTGGCGGGGCGGGAGCGGCGTGCATCCCGCTCCTGTCCGCCATATCGGCGCGGTTGGGTAGCCCTCGCCGGCAGAAACCGGCGGAGCCGCTCCTCACTTCAGCGGGGCGCCGGGCCGCACCGCATAGACGGTGGCGTAGGGATCCCCGTAGACGGAGACCCATCCCGGCATCGTCGAGAGGTGTCGGTCCTCGCTCGATCCGGGCCGGACGAGGGCCCACGTCACGTGCTGCCGGGCCAGGATCGCCGCGAAGAGCTCGTTCGACGGCGCCTCCAGGGCCTCGTTCAGCCGGGTCGTGAAGCCGCCGGAGAAGAGCTGGTCGCTGCGGCCGTCAATGAAGGTTCGCACGCCCATGCGGACGAGATAGCCGCCGAAATCGTAGTCATTGTAGACCGGGCCGCTCAGGCCGCGGCGCGCGGCGAAGGCGAGGGCGTCGGCAGGCGCGACGGACGGATCAGGCTGTGGCCTGGTCGCGGCCGCGAGGAGCGCCGCGACCAGCGCCGCGGCGACAAGAAGGGGGCGGCGGCGGGCGCCCTCATCGGGCGCGGCGGCGGCTCGCAGTCTCCCGAAGGTCGACGAGAGCGGGCCCGCGATCAGGACCGGGACGACCACCGCGAAGATGAGGGCGAAGCGGACATGCCGGACGGTCGCATAGCCCAATAGAAGGACCATCCCGATCCGGAAGAGCGTGTTTCGCCAGCGCGGCAGCAGGGCCCAGCCTGCCAGGATGACCGCGGCGGCCATGGTGACGCCTTGCAGCCCCAGGCCGAGGGGCTGCCACTCCCTGATGTAGCGCGTGGCCTCCGGGGTCTCGAGCAGGTTCGCGACGACCAGGATCGTGCGGGGTCCATAGGGAGAGACGCAAGCCGCCACCGCGGTGACGCCGAGGAACAGGCCCCACCGCCTCAGCAGCGGGCCTTGCCGGTCCGGTGCCGCCTGGCGGATCGCTTCGCCCCCGAGCGCGGCGGCGAGAACGAAGGCGAGCGGGTATGAGGCGTGCATGTTCGCCCAAAGCGGCATCAGGCCTGCCAGCCATAGCGGCGGCGCGGCCCCCCGATCGAGCGCCGCCGTGAGCCCCATCGTCCAACCTGCGACGAGCGGCAGGACGAGAATATGGGGACGGGCCACGCATTCGGGCAGCGCGAGCGTCAGGGCGAGCAACACCATGGCCAGGGCGGCTGTGGGATGTACGCGAGCCAGAAGAAAGGCATACAGGCCCGCAAAGGTCGCGGCGATCACCAGCGCCGTGAGGACTCCGACGCCCCACCAGTCCCCGCCGGCAAAGGCCGCGAAGAGGATGAGCTGGGACAGCCACTCCTTGGCGATCCAGGGCGACCCGCCGAAGGTGTGTGAGAAGGGATCCGTCAGCGGGACCCGGCCGGTCTCCCAGATCAGCCGCCCGGTGGCGACGTGCCATTGCGTGTCGGGATCGTTGAGCAGGCTGCCGGCCATGCAGAGAAGGCCGACAAGGAGCGCGAGCCCTACGAGACCAGTGGCCTGGGCGCTCCCGAGGCTCGGGGCTGAGCGGCGGCTTCGAGCGGCGGTCGACAGGGTGGCTTGCGACACGGGGTGGGCGGTCCAGCGGGCGGGCCGCTCCACCATGCCCGGCACTCGTTAAGCTTTGTGTGCCGGTCGGCCGATGACCGAGGGGTGCCGCAGGCCGGACTTGGCATTCGTGCGCCTGCATGCTGGTATCGCGCCAACTCCTCACAAGGTCGGCCCCTCCAGGCCGCAAGGACCGCCATGCTGCCCATCGGATCGATTGCCCCGGATTTCACGGCGGAGACCACAGACGGCCCGCTCCACTTCCACCAATGGATCGGCGACGGCTGGGCCATCCTGTTCTCCCATCCCAAGACCTTCACCCCCGTCTGCACCACCGAACTCGGCGCGCTGGCGCGCCTGCAGCCGGAGTTCGCCAAGCGGCACTGCAAGGTGCTCGGCCTGTCAGTCGATCCCGTCGAGGCGCACGAGCGCTGGTCAGGCGATATCGAACGCACGCAGGGCGCGCGGCCCGGCTTTCCGATGATCGGCGATGCCGACCTGAAGGTCTCCAAGCTCTACGGCATGCTGCCGGCCGATGAGGCCGGCACCTCGGAGGGCCGCACAGCCGCCGCAAATGCCACGGTTCGCACCGTCTTCGTGATCGGCCCGGACAAGCGGATCAAGCTCGCGCTCGCCTATCCCATGACCACCGGGCGCAACTTCACGGAGATCCTCCGGGCGCTCGATTCCATGCAGCTGACGGCCGATCACAAGGTGGCCACGCCCGCCGACTGGCAGTACGGCGACGACGTCATCATCGCGGGCTCGGTCTCGGACGACGAGGCCCGGCTGAAATATCCGGACGGCTTCAACGCGGTGACGCCCTACCTTCGGGTGGTGCCCCAGCCGCGCTGACGGCCGGATCCGGCGCAAATCGCCGGCTCAGGAACGGCGAGCCGCGCAGACCGAAACGCCAGGGACGCTCGGCTGCCCTGGTGATCCCGATGCGGGGACCGGTCGCGACGTCGACCGGCACCGCTCGCGGCTGCAAGGTGAAAGGCGGCGACGTCACACTCGCGCCGTTGTGGTGGCCGGCCACGCCCAGGGCCTGACACACGCGGCCGGGGCCGCTGGCAAGGAGACGGGGCACTTCGATGCCGCGTCGCTCCTGCATGGCGAGAAGGCCGGCCGTTGGCTGCAGCGCGCGGATCAGCACGGCGCTGCCCGGCGCCTCGCCGCAGACGATGTTCAGGCACCAGTGCATGCCGTAGGAGCGATACACGTAGAGGTGTCCGACCGGGCCGAACATCGCGGCATTCCGCAGGGTCGGGCCACGGACGCTGTGCGAGGCCGGATCATCCCGGTCGTAGGCCTCCGTCTCGACGATGAGGCCGCCCGTGTCCGCCAGCAGCAGCCTGCAGCCGAGGAGGTCGCCGGCCACCACCGGGGCAGGCCGGGCGAAGAAGCCGTCCTCAATCGACGGGGCCATCTTCCTGCTCGATCTTTTCCATGACCTTCTCGGGGGCGACGTGCTCCTTGAGCTCGGACAGGCTCGGGTCCGAGGCCTCGCTGACGTCCAGGCGCTCGGCGATGGCGATCGTCAGTTGCAGCAGCCGCGTGATCTCGTGCTCGGACAGGAGATTGATCTGGACGTCGAGCTCGGCGCGGCGATCGGCGGCCGCCGCCGCCCTGTTCTGGCTGATGAGGACGAAGGTCGACAGGAACAGGGCCTCGACCGAGGCGACCGTCGCCAGGATGACATAGCTCTGGTCGAAGCGCGGGATGATCGAAACGACGCCCTGATTGACGAAAACCCACGCCGTCACCGCCACGAGATGGATGTAGACGAAGACCATGCTGCCGGCGAAGCGGGTGATCCCGGCGGCGATGCGGGTCTGCAGACCGGCCTTTCTGTCGTGGTCCTTGCGCCGGTGCTGCAAGGCGTCGATGTTGCGGTCCAGCACCGTGCCGAACGAGCCGGGCCGCAGGGCGTTCGTCGTCGGTCGGTTCGGGTCGGCGGGTGGTGCGTTATCGGGCAAAAGTCCTCCTCAGGCGCGACTGACTCAATGCCGGGTCGCCCCCGCGGTTGCACGGCGGGGCTGGCCATCGGCGGCCGGCGACCCAGGTGTTGCCATTAGCCGCGCCCGGAACGGCCGGCTTACTGCAGGAACATCACGCATGCGCACCAACAAACTCGGCCGCACCGGGCTCTTCGTCTCGGAACTCTGCCTCGGTACGATGACTTTCGGCGGCACCGGCGAGGTCTGGAGCAAGATCGGCGGCCTGCAGCAGGGCGAGGCGGATGCGCTCGTCCGCACCGCGGTCGACAACGGCATCAACTTTATCGACACGGCGGATGTCTATTCCGGCGGTCTGGCCGAAGAAATCACCGGGCAGGCCTTCAAAAACGTCGGCCTGGCTCGCCATGACCTCGTTCTCGCCACGAAGGTGTTCGGGCCGATGGGGGACGGTCCCAACGTGCGCGGCGCCTCCCGCGTCCACATCCTCGAGGGGGTCAAGGCGAGCCTCAAGCGGCTCGGCACCGACTACATCGACCTCTACCAGATCCACGGCTTCGACGCGGCGACGCCTATTGAGGAAACGCTGCGGGCGCTCGATACGCTGGTCCAGCACGGTCACGTCCGCTACATCGGCGTCTCGAACTGGGCCGCCTGGCAGATCGCCAAGGCCTTGGGCCTGTCCGAGCGGCACGGCCTCGCGCGCTTCGAGACCCTCCAGGCCTACTACACGATCGCCGGGCGGGATCTCGAGCGCGAACTCGTGCCGATGATGAAGGCCGAAGGCGTGGGGCTCATGGTCTGGAGCCCGCTGGCCGGCGGGCTGCTGTCGGGCAAGTACGGGCGCGACAGGCAGGGCGAGCAGGGAAGCCGCCGCATCAGTTTCGATTTTCCGCCCGTCAACAAGGACCGCGCCTACGACTGCATCGACGCCATGCAGCCGATCGCGGAGAAGCGCGGCGTATCGGTCGCGCAGATCGCCTTGGCGTGGCTGTTGCACCAGACCGTCGTCACCAGCGTGATCGTTGGCGCCAAGCGGCTGGACCAGCTGGAGGACAATATTGCAGCCACCGCGATCGAGCTCAGCAGCGAGGAACTGGCGATCCTCGACAAGGCCAGCGCGCTGCCGCCCGAATATCCCGGCTGGATGATCGAGCGGCAAGGGGAGTACCGGCGCAAGCAGTTGGACCAGGAGGGTCGGAAGACCGCGCGGTGAACTGACGCCTAGACGATGGGCCGGGAGCCTGCGTCCGCGCTTTCAGGGCGCACGGCATCCTAGCCCTTGCGTAAGGGCTCGGCATGGATCTCGGGACGGGATGCCAGCTGGCCGCTGATAGATGCAGACGGGGGGTGCCGGGCGCCGCTCCCGAGAGGACGCATCACCCCCTGCTGCGACAGGGACCCTCGTGCGAGATTCAGACGGATCAGGTAGTCTGGATCCGGACGCAGGCTGTAGAGCAATCGGTAGGCGAGCAGCGACAAGACCAGCTTCGATCTGTAAAGATGGGCCGGTGTCTGCTTGCCGAGCGCCTCCAGGAGACGGATGCGCGAGACGCCTTCCCAATACGAGCGGCGGCCAAGCCATTCGGTCCCGAGCCGCTCAGGCGGAATGCGATGGTGGACTGCGAAGGCCCTGCGATAAACCGCGTCGTAGCCAAGCTGGTCGAACCGATCGATCAGATAGCTGTCGATCCCGCTGATCAGGCACTCTCCGTTGCGACCCAACGATGCGGGGAACAGTCCTGCCCTGACGAGCGCCGCTCGTCGCACTGCGAAGTTCGCGCCGCAGATGTCGTAACCTTCTGAAACGAGACCCTCCCCGTCGTGTTCGACGCAGGAGAGGAAGAGCTTCCACGTCGCGGTGACGTGGTCGACCTTTGACCTCTCCGGCCACTTCGGAACGATCCGGCAACCGACGATTCCGACGTTCTCCGGCACCTCGCCCAGGCTCACGAGGAGAGACCGGGCCCAGCTTGCGTGAGGAATGGCATCGTCGTCCAGGTAGACGATCCAATCGGATGAAGCGTGCTCGTGCGCCGCGTTGCGGGCCAGGGAGACGCCTGCCAGATCAAGGCGCACGTGCCTGACGCCGTGAGCGCGTGCCAGTTCGCGGAGCGCGACCGCCGTCCCGGGGTCGGACGCGCTGTCGACAAGAATGACCGGAAGGTCGGCCTCGCGCGCCTGCGGGGCAACGGCCTCCAGGCAGATGCGGACATCGCTCAGGCGATTATGGGTGCAGATTGCGACGGTGGCCGACGTCATTTCATAGATCGCTCAGTCGAGTGTCGCGAACGAAGCCGATGCCAGGAAGAACGCCGGAAGCGAGCGCTGCTCGGTTTCCAGGTGTTTGTAGATCGGGCGCTTGCATCGACCTCGCTTCTTTTTGAGGAGACGCGGAGCCGAAAGGCGTTGTTGGCGGCTTCATACGGCCGATCAGCCGCTCCGATGCGTTTAGGCCTTGGCCAAAATATCCCGCATCCAGCCGCGTCTCGCCGGACGCCGCCGGTCTCGTTGCTTTGACTCCGCGCTCCAGACTCGTTAGGTCCGATCGGCAAGTCCGAGGGGGGATGCTGCGCTGCGACGACGATTACTGGTCTTGTTCTGCCTGCTCGGCGTCTTTGCCTTCGGCTCCTCTGCGGAAGCGCGCGGCCATCCTCGTCATGGCCATCACCGCATGACGCATAGGCACCACTCCTTTGGTCACCATCGGCACAGGCGAAGCCATCGTTTCGCTCCACGCCACCGCCGGCATGCCGCAGGCCGCCATCGCTATCGCTGGGGTCACGGTCGTTCGTTGCACCGCCACGGACGGTGGTCGCATCACCATCGGGCCCGGACCCACGTCCACCGGCACCACGCCCGGTTCCGGTTCCGGCCTCATAGAGCGCGGCACGACGGACGCTCCTTCGACCGTGCCGCGCGGCGATCGGCCTGGCACGGTGCGCGACATCGACACGTCGCGCGGCCGGCCCGGTCGCATCGGGCGCACGGCTTCAGGCTTAAGCGGCGCTCCGGGGGCGGCTCCGGGCTCGCATCGTGGTACGGCGGGCGGCGAACGGCGGGTGCAGGACGGTTCACCGCAGCCCATCGCAGTTATCCCTTTGGAACGCGCGTCCTCGTCACCAACAGCCAGACCGGACGGTCGGTGGTGGTCAAGATCAACGACCGAGGGCCCTTCGTCCGTGGCCGGGTCATCGACCTGTCCCATTCGGCGGCCCGCGCGGTCGGCATTTCAGGGGTGGGCAGGGTAAGCTTGAAGCGGCTCTAGACGGCGAGCCGCTTCAGGTCTGGGCGCCCGAAAGCGTTCGCCGCTAGCCGTTACCGATCGGGGCGAGGTCGCGAACCTGTGTGGTGTCGCCGCCGAGAAAGTCGGGGTGCTTGGCCGTTGTGTCGAAGTACGACGTGGTCTTGAACAGCTCGTACTTGCCCTGGCTGGCCGCCTCGGCCGTCTTGGCGAGCAGCGTCGTCATCTCCGCCTCGCTCAGCGGCCTGAAAGACTTGGCGACCGCGAAGGCCTGGTCCATCGAGCGCCGGTCGTCGATGCCGGTGATCAGCACCGAGACGGGCAGGCTCAGCGAGAAGGTCAGGCACTCCACCGGCGTCGCCGTCTTGCTCTTGAGAATCACGCCGTCCCCTAGCGACTTCATGCCGAGCACGCCGGTGCCCTCCTCGAGCGCCCGGGGCACGACCAGCTGGCCGAAGGATCGGAAGTGCGCGTCCATGACGTTGATCGGCATCTGGACGGTGTCGAAGTGGAAGCCGTGCTGCTTGGCGACATCCATCATGTAGAGGTGGACGCGCGGGTCCTTGTGTCCGGTGAAGCCGATATAGCGGATCTTGCCGGCCTTCCTTGCCGCCATCACGGCTTCGAGCGCGCCGCCTTCCGCGAACACCCGGTCCGGATCGTCGAAGCGCAGGATCTCGTGGAACTGGACGAGGTCGATGTGGTCGGTCTGCAGCCGGGTGAGCGAGGCGTCGAGCTGGGCGTTGGCGGCCTCCTTGGTACGGCCGTCGAGCTTGGTCATCAGGATGACCTTGCTGCGGTACCCGCCCTGCGCGAGCGCCTTGCCCATGCGCAGCTCGCTCTGGCCCTCGTTGTAGTCCCAGGAGTTGTCCATGAAGGTGATGCCGCGGTCGATGGCCTCGTGCATCAGCCGGATGCTCTCGTCATCGGTGAGCGCCGGCTTGCCGATATGCGAGCCGCCGAGCCCGATGGCGGAGACGGTCTCCCCCGTGGTGCCGAGCTTGCGGTAGAGCATCTCGCCCCGGAGTTCGCCGGGGCTGGCGAGCCGGGGCAGCGCCGCCGCGGCCTGGGGCGCCGGCTCGGGCGCCGCCACGGTCGGCTGTTCGGCACCCGAGCCCGCGGCCTTCGCCTCGCCGCCGGCCACGGCCAGACCCGCGGCGACCGCGCCGGTCATGAATGTGCGTCGTTCCATCTCGAGCCTCCCCGGTGTGTCCCGTTCAACGCCGCAGCCGCTCCGTCGCTGGCGCGTCAGACCGCCGCGCGGATGGCACGCATGACCCGCAGGGCCGCGCAGGCCGCGCCATAGCCGTTGTCGATGTTGACCACCGTGACGCCCGGCGCGCAGCTCGCGAGGCTGGCGTGCAGGGCCGGCATCCCGCCCGCCGCGACCCCGTAGCCGACGGAGGTGGGCAGCGCGATCACTGCGCCCGCGACGAGCCCGCCCACCACGCTGACGAGGGCCGCATCCATGCCGGCTGCCACGATCACGGCAGGGGCCTCGCGGATCTCCTCGATGCGCTCCATCAGGCGCCACAGGCCGGCGACGCCGATATCCGTGTAGGTCCGGCTCGGCTGCCCGTTGAAATGCAGCACGCGTTCCGCCTCGCGCCCCATCGGCACATCGGACGTCCCGGCCAGGACGAGCGCGACAGCCGGGCCGGTGTGGAGGGGCCGAGGCTCGCCGAGGACGGCCGTCCGCGAGACGGGGTCATAGTCGAGCGCGGCGCGATCGGTGGCGGGAAGCTCGGCGAATTTGGCGGGCTCGAGCCGGGTGAGCAGCAGGCCGGTCAGCCTGTCCCGCACGCCGGCGATGATGGCGGCGATCTGGTCCGCGTTCTTGCCGGCGCAGAACACGGATTCGTCGAGGCCGATCCGCTCGCGGCGGTCGAGGTCGAACTTGTACTCGGCCATCAGGTCAGCCCGTGCAGGAAGGCGCTGCCGTTGCGGTAGGGCGCGAGCGCGACGGCGGTGTTGACGACGAGCCCGGCGAACCGCCGGGCCACCTCCGCCTGCACCGTCCCTTCGCGCCCGTCCCGGACCGCCTCCAGCGTACCGGGGTCGAGTTCGACCACGATGCCGCTCGCACGCACGCGGCAGCGGATCGTTCCCGAGGGAAAATCCTGCGCAAGGCTGCGCTCGACCGCGTGGATGGCGGTCAGAACGTCGGCGCGGATGGCGATGCCGGTCTCGACCCGGCTGGACAGGCAGGGCGCGGCCGGCAGTTCGGCGAGGTCCGCCAGGCCCAGCCCTCGCGCGAGGGCCCGCACGGCCGGCTTGTCGATGCCCGCCTCGACGAAGGGGTGCCGCACGGCGTGGTTGGCCGCGGCATCGAGCCCGGGACGATATTCTCCGAGATCGCTGCAATTCGCGCCCGACAGCATCTGCGCGTCCGTGTGGCGGGCGATAGCGCCGTAGAGGTTGGTCTTGCAGAAGAAGCAGCGGTTGACGGGGTTGGCCCGGTAGTCGGCGTCGCCGAACTCGCCGGCATCGATGACGCGCAAGGACCAGCCCTGTTGTGCCGCGACGCGCTCGACCCTTGCCGTCGCGTCCCCCGGCACGGCCGGCGAGACGGCGTGGAACATCGTGACGGCGGCCGGCTTCTGCCGGTGCGCCGCCGTTGCCAGGGTGAGGCTGTCGATGCCGCCGCTGACCGCGACCGCCAGTGGCCCGTCGAGGCCCGCAAGCACGCTGCCGAGGCGCTCAGCGCCGTCGCCCTGAAAATCCACTGTCATCACCACCTGTTGTCCCGCTCCTCGTCCGTGAGCGCCGCCGCCTCGCCGGCTCGTCGAAGCGCGACCCGGGCCGCATGGCCACGCAGCCCCGCGACGTCGGCGGCCTCCGTCTTGCCCGTGCGGGCGCCGTCCGGACGGGTCACCGACTTGACCCGCAGCCGATGCCCGCCGACCTCGACCTCGTTGGCGCGCCGGGGCAGCGCCGCGCCCTGCACGAGGTGGAAACGCAGGCCGATGGTGGTGGTTTCCGTGAAACAGGCGGCGATGACAGCGTCGAGTTCGGCCGGTGCGACCAGCACCTGGACATGCGTCGCGATCCGCCCCTTCTTGCCGAACGCCACGCTCTGGAGGGCATCGTGCACGCCCGGCAGAGCCCGGATGTGCTCAAGGCCGTGCGCGAGGTCCTCCGCCGACTGGTCGTCCACTTCGAAGGTGATGACGCCGAGTTCGCGGTGCGCGAAGGCGGATGTCACGGACGAGATGGCCGCCGATGCCGCGCCGGGCGCGTCGACCTCGTCGAAGGCGAGAAGCCGGAGGCAGTTGCTGAGGCCGGGCATCGTGCGCGTCCCGAACCCCGTTCCGGAGGCGAGCAGCCGGCGCGGGCGGGGCGATGCCGAAGCCTCGCCCGCCAGAAGGTAGCGGGCGATCGCCGCGCCCGTCGGCGTCACGCGCTCGCCGGGGATGCCGTCGTCGATGGTGGGGAAGCCGCGCATCAGGAGGGCCGTCGCGGGCGTCGGGACGGGAAGCAGGCCATGGGCCGTCCGCACCCGGCCGGAGCCGAGCGGCAGGGCCGAGGCGGTCCAGCGCTCCGCCCCGATGGTGGCGATGAGCTGCGCCGCGGCCACGATATCGACGATGGAGTCGACAGCGCCGACCTCGTGGAAGGCGACCGCGTCCTCGGTGACGCCATGCACCTCCGCTTCGGCGCGGGCAAGCAGTGTGAAGATGCCGATGGCGTGGTCCCTGACCGGCGGGGCGAGGAGCCCATCGCGGAGCGCCGCGCGGATCTCCGCCCAGGCGCGATGGGGGTGATCGTGGCTGTGCCCATGCGGTTCGTGGGAGCCGTGGTGGTCATGGTCATGGTCATGGTCATGACTGTGGTCGTGGTGATCCGCCGGGTGGTCCGCCGCGACGAGGAACCGGCGCCCGGTCAGGGTATGGTCGCGATGGGCGACGAGCCTGCAGACCGAGGCCGGCCCGAGGCCGAGCGCCGCGATCGCCGCCTCCACCGCCGGCCAGTGCTCGGGAAAGGCGTCGAGGCAGGCCGCCGCGAACATGTCGCCTGACCAGCCGCCCAGCGGATCGAGATGGATCTGCACGCCTACTCCGCGGGTTGCAGCCTGCCTCCGTCGCGCTCAGCGGGCTGTGCCGATAGATGGACCTGCCCGGACGCTCGGCAAGAGTTGGCGGTGTTCGCCGCTCTGGTGCGACGCTTGCATCCCCGGCCCTCAACTCTCGCATAGGGCAAGGCATGTCGACGATTACCGATACGGCTCGGACTGCGCCGCTCCAGGCGACATCGACGCGCTGGATCCAGCTCGGGCTGGGACTGGTCTGCATGATGTCCATTTCCAGTCCCCAATATGTCTGGACGCTGTTCACCAAGCCGCTTGGCGCGGCGCTCGGCGCCACGCCCGCTGCCATCCAGGTCACGTTCTCCCTGCTGATCGTGTTGCAGACCTTCTTCTCGCCCTTCCAGGGCTACCTGATCGAGCGGTTCGGGCCGCGGTTGCTGATCGGTCTTGGGGCGGCCCTGACAGGCCTGTGCTGGGTGCTCAGCTCGCAGGCGACCTCCCTGACGACGCTGTATCTCAGCTACGGCCTGATCGGGGGCATCGGCACGGGCATCGTCTATGTCGGGGTCGTCGGCCTCATGGTGGCCTGGTTTCCCGACCGGCGGGGCTTCGCGGCCGGCGTCGTGGCGGCGGGCTACGGCATGGGCGCCATTCTCACGACCTTTCCGATCTCGGCCAGCATCGCGGCGCATGGCTACCAGGACACGCTGTTCACCTATGGCTGCATCCTCGGCGTGGTCGGCCTGCTCGCCGCGCTTGGCCTGCGCCGCCCCCCGGAGATCGGGGTCGCTCCCGCACGCCAGGCCCTGGCTGAGCGCCAGACCGGGACGGGGACCATGCTTCGCACCCCGCTCTTCTGGCTTCTCTTCGTCATGATGGCCATGATGTCGACCACGGGACTGATGGTCACCTCCCAGCTCGCCACCTTCGCGGGCGACTTCGGCATCACCCCCATGCTGGTGTGGGGCCTGGCGGCCGTGCCGCTGGCCCTGACCATCGACCGCTTCACCAACGGGCTGACCCGCCCGTTCTTCGGCTGGGTGTCGGACAGGATCGGCCGCGAGAACACCATGTTCCTCGCCTTTGCCCTGGAGGGGGTCGCCATGGCGGCGTGGCTCGCGGCCCGCAACGACCCGGTCCTCTTTGTGCTGCTGTCGGGCGTGGTCTTTTTTGGATGGGGCGAGATCTTCTCGCTGTTTCCCTCGATCCTGACCGACACGTTCGGGACGCGGCACGCAACCCAGAACTACGGGTGCCTCTATATCGCCCAGGGCGTCGGCTCCATTCTGGGCGGGCCGATGGCGTCTCTGCTGCATGGCGCCACCGGCACCTGGACTAGCGTCTTCGCCGTCGCGATCGCCGCGGACCTGCTCACCGCCGTGCTGGCGCTCGTCGTGCTGAAGCCGGCACGGGCGGCCTACCTTCAGTCGTCGCGCGGCGGGGCGGTCGCGGCAGGTCGCGCCTGAGGGGTCGGTCGGCAGTCTGGTGCGAGCACCCGCGGCTCCCGTGCACGGCCCATCGCAGCGGGCGACCACGCGCCCGGGCTCCCTTTCGGCGGTCGGGACGGACAAGCGCAGGGCGCCGCCGGTCGTCTGCGTCGGCGCGCCCCGTTCTCGGGGTGTCGTTGCACGAGGTGGCCGAGGAGCGGCCCGGCCCGTCGACACGGAGCCCGCGCGCGCCATAAAAGGACCGACCCTCCCCTGCGCCTCGACATCTCAGGATCCGCCATGGCCCCCTCCCAACTCCCGCCCGCCTTGTCCCCCGGACTGAACCGTCCGGCCGATCCCGCCGCCCTGCCTTTCGTGACCGACGCGGGCGAGCGGCGGGGCGACATGCTCTATCGCAAGCTCGGTCGGACCGGCGAGACCGTGTCGGCCATCGGCCTCGGGGGGTTCCATATCGGCAAGAGCAAGCTGACCGATGACGACGCGGTCAAGCTGATCCACCAGGCGGTCGAGCGCGGCATCAATTTCCTCGACAACTGCTGGGACTACAACGAGGGCCGCAGCGAGTTGCGCATGGGTGTCGCGCTGAGCCAGGGCAACTACCGCGACAAGGTGCTCCTGATGTCCAAAATGGACGGGCGCACCAAAGAGGAGGCGGCCGACCAGATCGACACGTCGCTCAAGCGCATGCGGGTCGACTGCATCGACATCGTCCAGCAC
>CAXTVD010000014.1:0-9772 GCA_964247575.1 uncultured Lichenihabitans sp. | reverse complement strand
GGCCTTCGTCGAGGCCAAGCAGGCGGGCAAGCTCCGCTATATCGGCTTTACCGGTCACAAGGACCCGCGCATCCACCTGCAGATGCTGGATGTGGCGGCCGAGCGCGGCTTCCACTTCGACACGGTGCAGATGCCGCTCAACGTGATGGACGCGCATTTCCGCTCCTTCGCCCACCTCGTGCTGCCCTATCTCGTGGAGCATGGCATCGGCGTGCTCGGGATGAAGACCTTCGGGGACGGCGTGATCCTCAAGAGCGACGCCCCGATCAAGCCGATCGAGTACCTGCACTACTCGATGAACCTGCCGACCTCGGTGGTCATCACCGGCATGGAAAACCAGTCCGACCTCGACCAGGCCTTCGAGGCCGTCCGGACGTTCCAGCCGATGGACAAGCCCGCTGTCGCCGAACTGCTGGCGCGCAGCGAGCCTTACGCGACCAAGGGCAAGTACGAGCTGTTCAAGACGAGCTCCACCTTCGACGGCACGGCCAAGAACGCCGACTGGCTCGGCGAGGAGGTCCAGGGCGTCAAGGACCTGGCGCCGACGCTGGAGTAGTGGCAGGGGCGTGTCATGGCGCTGTCCCGCCGACCGATGTCCCTGGCGCGCGGCCTGATCTGCGGGCCGAGTGGGGCGGCTGGCGTGTGCCGAGCCTCGGGACGAACGTCAGCGGGCGAGGAGAAGCGGCAGCGACATCGCCCAGTCCGCTCGTCAGGCGGTCAAGCGCCTGAGCAGCGCGTCCCAGGTGGACTCCACGGCACTCGCCCCGGCGGTCGTGAGCTCCGCGTCATGACCGGGCGCGATGTGACTGCCGCCCGTGAAGCCGAACGCGGTCATGCCGGCGGCGCGGGCGCCTTCGATTCCGAACTTCGAATCCTCGATGACGACGCAGCGGCCAGGATCGGCGTCCATCGAGGTGGCGGCGAAGAGGAACAGGTCCGGGGCCGGCTTGCCCCGCGCGACCTGATGGGAGCTGAAGACCGCGTCGCCGAACAGCGGCTTCAGTCCCGTGAGAGCCAGGCTCGCCTCGATCCGCTCCGGGTTGGACGAGGAGGCGACGCAGCGCCGGACGGGGCCGACCGCCTGGAGGAAGCGTTCCACCCCCGGCATGGGGCCGAGTCGCTGCTCGAACGCCGCGCGGGTCGCCGGCCAAAGGTCGTGCGCGACGCTGTCGGGGATGTCGTGGCCGGTCTCTTCGGCCATGCGCAGCAGGAGGTCGGTCTGCTTCATGCCGAAGCACTGCTCCACCATGGCTGTCGTGACCGGCACGCCCGCCTCGTTCAGCACCTGCACGAAGGCTTCGACCGCCAGCACTTCGCTGTCGACGAGCACGCCGTCGCAGTCGAAGATGAGGAGATCGCAGTCGGAGAGCAGGCTCATGAGCAGGCTTTCGGGCACGAGGAGCGTGGCTCGACGGCAGGGCGGGGCGGCCGAAGGGCGCCGTGGCTTGTGACGGGCTTCGGCACGTCCGTCAAACGCGGCCGCGCTTTGCCCGTTTCATCCCGGCCGCTCCTGCTTTAAGCACGCGGGGAAGAGCCAACCCTGCAAACGAGACCTGCCATGCTGGCCCGCGTCGCCGTCACCCTCAAGACCGGAGTCCTCGATCCGCAAGGCAAGGCGATCGAAGGCGCCCTGCATGCGCTGGGGGTGGACGGCATCGCGAGCGTCCGGCAGGGCAAGCTGTTCGAGATCGAGGTCGGCGAGGCCGACCCGGCCCGGGCCGAGGCCCTGGTCAAGGCGGCCTGCGAGCAGCTGCTGGCTAACACCGTCATCGAGAACTACGCCATCACGCTGGACAGCGCCTCCGCATGAAGGCGGCGATCCTCGTCTTTCCCGGCATCAACCGCGAGCGCGACGCCGCCCGCGCCCTCCGCAAGGCCTCGGGGAAAGAGCCCGCCCTGGTCTGGCACACCGAGACGGCGCTGCCGGACGGCACCGACCTCGTGCTGCTGCCGGGCGGCTTCTCCTACGGCGACTACCTGCGCTGCGGCGCCATCGCCGCGCGGGCCCCGATCATGGCGGCGGTGCGCCGGCACGCGGAGCGCGGCGGGCATGTGCTCGCCATCTGCAACGGCTTCCAGATCGCCTGCGAGGCCGGTCTGCTGCCGGGCGTGCTCGTTCGCAACGTCAACCTGCGCTTCCTCTGCCATTTCCAGCACGTCACGGTGGAGCGGACGGACACCGCCTTCACCAGCCACTTTGCGGCGGGCGAGGCCGCCAAGTTCTGCGTCGCGCACGGCGAGGGCAACTACACCGCCGATCCCGCCACGCTGGAGCGCCTCGAAGGCGAAGGGCGCGTCGCCTTCCGCTACTGCGACGCGACCGGCGCGATCGGCGGGCAGGCCAACCCCAACGGATCCGAGCGCAACATCGCGGGGATCTTCTCCGAGCGGCTCAACGTGCTCGGGCTGATGCCGCACCCGGAGAACCTGATCGATCCGCTCGTCGGCGGCACCGACGGCCTGCGCCTGTTCGAGGGCCTGGCCGCCGCCTGACCGTCGCTCCGTTCGGCAAGGTGTGCTCGACCGCGTTCCCGGGCGAGACTGGACCGTCGGGCCTATCCCGCCACCTTGAACGGCAGCGTGATCTCGGCGCTCTTATCGCCGTTGAGATCGTGCATGGTGTAGCGGACCTGGTACTCGCCGACCGGAAGGCCGTTGGCGTTGAGGTCGATGTTCAGGAAAAGGCCCAGGATGTTGCCGTGAGCCTTGAAGCTCTTCGACAGGAACTGCGTCTTGTCGGCAATGACGGTGCCATCCTTGTCCGAGAGGAGCATGTCGAAGCTGATATCGGTCGATTTGACGTCGTCGTCGAGCGCCTTCCAGACATAGCCTTCGGGCTCCATGTAGGCGGTGATGGTCTCGCCGGGCTTGAAGACGTTGTCCGGCCGCCGGGTGTAGGTGCCGTAGGACGTCGCGCTTTCCGCGACGAACATGCCGTGCTGGATGCGGAGTGGGGCCTTCTCCCAGGCTGCGAAGAAGTCGGCCTTGGCCGCTTCCAGGGTCTTCGGCGGTTCGGCGGTCTTGGGCGCGGCGGCGGCGATTGCCGCGGCCGGAACGGTCCAGTGGTCCTCGCCCCATAGCGGCTCGCCGGCATCCATGGCTGCGACGAGCGCATCGATCGTCCGGCGGAGCATCTGCTTGTTGACCGTTCCGGTGTCGAAGGTGGCCTCCATGTCGAGCCGCTCCTTGCCCTCGACCGTGACGATCGCATAGGCGAAGGGGGTGGTGGAGTCGTTGGCCTTGAGGAGGTCCTCCATGGGGACCGCGACCCTTTTCTCCTCAGGAATTTCGCTGAGAGGGGCGTAGATGTTGAGGACGGTCGTGTCGTCGTTCAGCGCGAAGTTGATGTCGCGCTTGAAACGGCCCTGATCGTCGACGGAGATGCGGCTGGCGTCCCGGTCGGTCGGCTCGTAACCGAGGTCGGTCAGCAGGCTTTTCACCTGCTTGAGGCTCAGGCCCTTGGCCAGCCCGATCTCCGGTGTGGACAGGAAGAGAAGCAGCGCTCCCGCCCACGCGATCGTCTTCCGATTGAACACTTGCCGCTCTCCGCCACCGTCTGAACCGTGCCAGCACCACTTTAGCTGATCGGGCGGGGCGGCGTGCGGCTTTCACGAACTAAGGTTTCCCACGATGCAGCGCGGCCCTTGATCCTGGGACAGAGCCGGCCAGCGTTTCGCCTCAGCGGCGGCGAGGGCTGCTGTCCGCGCTCCGACCGCTTCCTCCGGCCTCGTGCGACGGAGCCGTGTCACGACAACGGCCGGACCTGGCTCGATCGCGTGGCTCTGGACCTGCACCGGCCCTTGCTCCGGTAGGCCCCCTCCGCCATATCCGAGGGGCGCCGTCATCCGCGGGAAGACCTGTCTTGGCCATCGAGAGACCGAAAGGCGGAGGCCGAGGACATGATGTCCTTCGCATCGACTCGGCCGGCCGCGAGGGCCCGGACGGCGGGTCGCCCGGTGATCGAATGGCCCGGCCGAGCCGCGGGGGGCCCGCCAAAGGACGCCGTCCGACCGCATTCTGGCGCCGTCACACGGTAGGCCTTCTCATCTGCGCGGCGATCCTCGTCGCGGGCCTCGCCGGCCTTCCCTATTGGCTGCATGCGCGGCACTTCGAAAGGACGACCGACGCCTATATCGACGCGCGGCCCGTCTCGGTGATCGCCGAGGTTTCGGGCGCGATCACCGACGTGCCGGTCACCGACAATCAGCTGGTCCATGCGGGAGACGAGCTGATCCGGATCGACCAGCGCAACTACACCGCCGCCTTTGCCCAGGCCGAAGCGCAGATCGATGCGGCGCAGGCCGCCCTCGAAGGCGCCGCCGCGCAGATCGACGTCCAGCGCTTTCAGGTCGGGTCGTCGGCGCAGCAGGTCGCCCAGGCGGCGGCGGCCCTGACCTTTTCCCAGGACCAGGACATCCGCGCCCAGCAGCTGGTCGCGACCGGCTCCGGCACCGCCCAGACCGCGCAGCAGGCCGCCTCCGACCTCAAGCAGAAGGAGGCCGCGCTCAGCGCCTCCGTCGCCAGCCGCCAGGCCGCGAACGAGCAGGGAGAGGCTTTCCAGGCGCGGCGTCGGGAGGATGCGGCGCAGATCGAACAGGGCGTCGCGCAGAAGCTGATGGCCAGTGCCGACCTCACCCGCACGGTGATCCATGCGACGGTGGACGGACGCGTCACACGGCTGGTCGCGGCCCAGGGCATGATCGCGAGCGCGGGCGAGGTCCTGCTGATCCTCGTACCCCGGGACGTGTGGGTGACCGCCTACTTCGAGGAGACACAGCTCCGGGCGCTCCGGGTCGGCCAGCCCGTCGACGTCACCGTGGAGGCCTATGGCCGGACTTTCGCCGGACGGATCGACTCGATCCAGGCCGGCAGCGGCACGGCCTACAGCCTGTTGCCGGCCGAGGATGCGACCGAGAATTATGTGAAGGTCGTCCAGCGCATCCCCGTGAAGATCACCTTCGATCAGCGCCCCGATGTCGAGATCGGGCCCGGCATGCAGGTCGTCGCGCGGGTCCGCGTCCGCTAGCCGCCCCACCGCGAACCGCTCGGCCGAGCGCGTCAGCGGACGTAGCTGCCCCCGTTCACATCGAGGGTGGCGCCATTCAGGGAGCGTTGCGAGTCGCGCAGCGCGAAGGCGACGAGTTCGGCCACCTCCGCCGGCTCGGCCATCGCGCCGATCGGCACGTCGCCGACGGCGGCCGCCAGACCCGACTGGGCCACGTAGCTGGCTGCCATGTCGCTCGCCACCCATCCCGGCGCGATGGCCACGGCGATGATGTTCTCGGCCCCAAAGCTCCGGGCGATCGATTTGGTCACGTTGTTGAGCGCGGCTTTGGCGGCGCCGTAGGGGATGGCGTCCGCCACGTAGCCGCGCTGCCCGGCCCGGCTGGCCATGTTGACGATGCGGCCCCCGCCGTGGGCGCGGAAATGCAGGATCGCGGACCGGCACAGGTCGACGGCGGCCTGGACGTTGACCTGGAACTCGCGCCGCCATGCGGCATGCCAGGCGTGAAGATCGGCCTCGATGCCGATCGTCGTGCGGATGCCGGCATTGTTGACCAGGCCGTGCACGCGACCGGCCGCGGCCAGGGCGTCGTCCCATAGTCGCGCGGCACCCTCGGGATCGGACAGATCAGCCTGGACGATGAAGCCCGCTCCGTCGATCCGCGCCAGGACCTCCTCCGCCCCGCGTCTGTTCCGGTCGTAGTGAATGATCGGATAGGCTCCGTCCGCGACCACGGCCTCCACGATCGCTGCCCCGATCGCCCCGGATGCCCCGGTTACGAGGATGGTGCGACCACTCAGGGGCTTTGGGGCAGGCGACATTGGGAGGGGTCCATGGCGAGGCGGATCGACGGCTCGATGCAGTAACGGACCCGGTCCCGCCGGTCGAGCATCGGGTTCCCGCAGGAAGGAGGGTCAGCCCGCTTGACCAGGGCCGAAAAGACAGCGCCCATGCAGGGGCGGACGCCACCCTGTCCGTGACGTCCCTGCCCGCGGCATGACCGAGGAAAGAGGCCCATGACCGCAGACCGACCGAAGCGGCGGTCAGCCACCGGAACCCGCCCGACAGTGACGCTCGCCGATGTCGCCCGGCTCGCCCAGGTCAGCGAGATCACGGTGTCGCGCATTCTGCGGGATGTGGGGCCCGTGTCCGAAGGCACGCGACGCCGCGTGCTGGCCGTGGTCGAGGATACCGGCTACCTGCCCAACCGGGTCGCCGGCACGCTGGCCTCGGCCACGTCGAACCTGATGGGCGTCGTGGTTCCTTCCCTGTCCAACATCGTCTTCGCCGACGTGCTCCGCGGCATCGACGCCGGGCTGGAGCCGTCCGGCTTCCGGCCGGTCATCGGCATCACGGGCTACGACGCAGCGGTGGAAGAGAAACTCGTCGGCTCCCTCCTGGCCTGGAAGCCGGCGGCGATGATCATCGTCGGCTTCGACCATACGGAGACGACGCGCCGCCGGCTCCAGCAGAGCCGCGTCCGGGTGGCCGAACTCATGGATATCGACTCGGCGCCGATCGACCTGGCGGTCGGCCTGTCGCATCGGGCGGCGGGTTACGAGAGCGGGCGCTACCTCGTGGGCCGCGGCTATCGGCGTTTCGGCTATGTCGGCCACGACTGGCACACCGACCGGCGCGCCCGTCTGCGCTGGGAAGGCGTGACGCAGGCGCTCGGCGAAACCGGTCTGACCATCGTCGACCAGGAACTCTACGAGGGGGCGAGTTCGACCCAGGCCGGACGCGCGATGCTGGCGCGCCTGCTCGGGCGGACCTGCGACCTCGATGTCGTGATCTTCTCGAACGACGACATGGCCGTGGGCGGGGTGTTCCACTGCATGGCCGAGGGGCTTGTGCCGAAACAGGACCTGTCACTGTTCGGCTTCAACGGCCTCGACATCGGCCAGGCCCTGCCGACCCCGCTCTCCACGATCCGCTCCAATCGGTTCCTGATCGGCAAGATTGCGGTCGACCGGATCCTGTCGCAGCCCGAGCGCTCGCCCGAGGGACAGACGATCGACACCGGGTTCGAGATCGTGGAGGGCGGAACGGCCTGAGCGGCCGGGCGAAGATAGCGTCCTCGACCGGTCCCAGCTCGCCCGCCCCGAGATCTACCGCCTGGGGTGGCGAAGCCGCCCGATGCGGCGCGTCTCGACCAGGCTGCTCAAGCCCAGGACGGCCAGCGGGATGACCCACATGGCGAGACAGAAGACGAGGTCCTCTAGCCCGGCCCTCACAGGCGCACCTGAGATGTGACCAAACGTCGGCATGTCCGGTCCTGCATGATCGTCATCCCTCATCGTACCGTCACTCGCACCATAGCCGTCCCGGTTTTCCCGCATGCGCCCGCCATGTGAAGTTGGGTGAAGCCGGACGGACCTTTTTGCGGCAGCGGAGCGATTGCCTGGATCGGTCGCTGGGGGCCCTTGCCTCCGGCTTCCCGAGCTTGCCAGGGCACGAACGCGTCGTCCAAAGACCGTCGATCCCCCCGTCAGGAGCGCCGTCATGCCGACCCGAGACCCTCTGCTCAATACCGTGGCGATCGCGGAGCTCCGTCCCACCCAGATCACCGTCGGTTTCCGGGAGGTCGCGGAGAAGCGGCGGGAATGGAGCAGCATGCCGGACGGCGAGCGACCGGCCTTCCTTGCCCGGCATATGATCCCGGTGCTGCTCGGCCCCAAGAAGCGCTTCTACGTGATCGACCACCATCACCTCGCCCGCGCCCTGCACGACGAGGGATGCGAGACCGTCCAGGTCACCGTGGTGGCCAATCTCGGCACTCTGGACAAGGACGCCTTCTGGGTCTTCGCCGACAACCGGAGCTGGTGCCATCCCTACGACGGAGCGGGTCAACGGGTCGGCTTCGACCAGATCCCGAGAAGCGTCACCGACCTCGCCGACGATCCGTTCCGGAGTCTCGCGGGCGCGCTGCGGCGAGCCGGCGGTTACGCGAAGGAAACCGTCCCCTTCACCGAATTCATGTGGGCCGACGCCCTGCGCCGGCGTCTCAGCAGCAAGGACGTCGAGGCCTCGTTCGCAGGAATGCTGGTGCAGGCGCTCCAGTTCGCCAGGAGCCCGGAGGCCAAGTACCTGCCGGGCTGGTGCGGTCCCAGTGGCAACGACGACTAGCGACGCGCGAGCGTCAGAACAGCCCGGCGAGGAGATTGATCGTCAAGGCCAGCACGGCGGTGTTGAACACGAAGGAGATGATCCCGTGCACCGTGCCGATGCGGCGCAGGCGCTTGTTGGTGAAGGCGATGTCGGCGGTCTGCGAGGCGACGCCGATCACCACGGCGAAGTGCACGAAGTCCCAGTTGTCGGGCTCCTGGCCGCCGGGGAACTGCAGGCCGCCGATCACGTCGTCCTCCTCGGGCGTTGTCTTGTCGGGGGCGTAGTATTCGTGCGCGTAGTGCAGTGCGAAGACCAGATGCACGGTGAACCAGGACAGGGCGACGGTGATCAGCGCCAGAACCACCCGGAGTTCCTTGGCGATGCCCTGCGCATCCTTGGCGAGCGACAGCTCCAGGCCGACCGCCCACAGGCTCGCGGAGGCCGCGATCATGACCACGGTCACGATGATGCCCTGGGCCTCGTCCTGCGCGGCGACGTGAGCCTTGAGATCCGCCTGCTTCTGGTCGCGCATATGGGTGAGCGTGAGGGCGACGAACCACAGGCAGGCAAGATCCCAGCACAGGATCGCCCGCGTGCTCCAGGCGACCTCCATCGGCACGAGGCTGGAGACGACGAAGGCCAGCAGGCCCAGACCGATCCCGCTGGTCAGACGGGGCCGGGACGCGAAAGGGCCTAGCATCGAGCGCAGGAGGGAGATCGACGGGGCAGACGAGGGCGTGAGGGTCATCCGGGTTCCTTGCGGCGTCGAGAGGCCGTCTCGACCGGCCGTGTCAGGCCGCGTCATCGAAGGTCTGCGGCAGCGCGGCCCTCGGCTTCGATAAGCCCGTAACCTTAATCGTTCGGCAACCACCTTTCGCCATCGTCTCCACAGCGGAGCGAGGAGAGCGGAACCATGTTGAAAAAACTGATTGCGGCCGGACTGGTCGTCTCGATGGCGGCCTGTGGCACGGCCCAGGCGGGCGACCGCACCGGAGCGCTGCTTGGCGGCCTTGCCGTCGGCGCCGTGGGGGGCGCCATCATCGGCTCGGCCCTGGCCCAGCCCCGGCCCGTCTACGCGCCCCCGCAGCCGGTCTATGTCGCTGCGCCGCCGCAGCCGATCTACGTCCAGGCGGCCCCCGACCCCTATGGCGATCGGCTGTCGCATCTGCATGCCGGCTGCGACAACGGCAATCGCGGCGCCTGCATCCAGTTCGGCATCCTCATCGGCGAGCACAAGGAGCATGTCGCCGAGTGGCGCCGGTCGCATCCGGACTATTTCGACTATTGATCCTGGGTCGCCCGGAGCACGGGCTGGTTCGGTCGTCCGGCGGGTGCTGAACGGCCGGGATCGACGATGGCGATGGGTACCGCGTCTCCGGCAAACGCGGGACGCAGGCGAGGCGCAAGGCTGGTTGCGGACGCGACCGGCCTTTTCGCGCGCGACCATGCACCCCTCCCGCCTTGCCGGCCTGACGTTCGAACACGCGCGGGGTTTGGCGACCCGCGATCCTGGCGGTCCTGATCCCTCCAGCCCGCCCTTCCCTAAGGTCATGCCGCTGGTCTAGTTTCGGCTTGGCGGTTGACGGTCCGGCTTTCGTCGCAGCCGTGGGCGAGGGGGAAGGGTTGGGATGAGCAGGCTGTACTGGCTGCCGGAGGCGG
>CAXTVD010000013.1:20524-25514 GCA_964247575.1 uncultured Lichenihabitans sp. | reverse complement strand
CAGCGCGGCGGCCACGGCGTCTCCGGCACCGGCGTGATCGGGCCCTTGCCGGCCGCCCAGGAAATCAGGTTGTCCGCCACGAGTTGGCCCATGGCCTGCCTTGTGTGGTGGGACGCCGAGCCGACATGGGGCAACAGCACGACATGGTCCATGTCCAGCAAGGCCTGCGGCACGCGCGGTTCATCGCTGAAGACGTCGAGGCCGGCGCCGAGGATCGTCCGGTCGCGCAAGGCTTCGATCAGCGCCTCCTCGTCCACCAGGGATCCCCGGGCGACGTTGATGAGGATGCCGTCCGGACCGAGCGCGCGCAGTACCGGGGCGTTGATGAGGTGCCGCGTTCCTTCCCCGCCCGGGGCGATCACGACCAGGATGTCGCAGGCCTCCGCCATGCCGACCAGCGTCGGAAAGTAGAGATACGGCATCGCCTCCTGCGGGCGGCGACCGTGGTAGACCACCGTCAGTCCGAAGGCCTCGCAGCGCCTCGCGATGGCGCGGCCGATGCGGCCCAGGCCCAGGATGCCGATCGTGCGCCCGCGCAGGCTGGCGCTCAGCGGGAAGGCGCCCGCGAGCCATCGCCCGGCCCGCACATGCCGCTCGGCGGCCGGGAGCTGCCGCACCGTATTGAGGATGAGGGCCAGGGTGGTGTCGGCCACCTCCTCGTTCAGCACGTCGGGCGTGTTGGTCACCACGATTCCGTGGCGGGAGGCCCAGCCGACATCGACCGCGTCGTAGCCGACCCCGAAATTCGAGACGATCTCGAGCTTGGGAAAGCGCTGCATGAGCGCCGCGTTGACCGACGCATGACCACCGGCGGCGATCGCCCGGACCGTCGGCGCCACCTCGTCCAGGAGGCGTTCGGGATCGGCGGCCTCCCAGAGCTTGACGAGCGGCAAGGCCCCACCGATCGCTTCGATGGTGAAAGGCGAGAGCGGCTGCGGCCTGATGACGGTCATCGACATGGTGGCGGTCCTCAGCTGTCGGCATGGCTGGCGGGCATGACGCGCGGGGCCGCGCCGTCCTCCGGCCCGATGCGGGTCACGTGGCCCATCTTGCGCCCGGGCCTCGCTTCGGCCTTGCCGTAGAGGTGCAGACTGGCGCCCTCCTCGGCCAGGATCGCGCGCCAGTCGTCGGCGGCCGCACCGATCAGGTTGCGCATGACAATGGGGCCGAGCCGCAGCGTCGAGCCCAGCGGCCAGCCGCACACGGCGCGGATATGCTGCTCGAATTGCGAGGTGACTGCGCCGCCGAGCGTCCAGTGGCCGGAATTGTGCACCCGCGGCGCGATCTCGTTGACGACGAGGCGCTCCCCGCCAGGGGTCTCCGGGTCGGGCACGACGAAGAGCTCGACGGTCAGCACGCCGACGTGATCGAGCGCGTCCGCAATGGCGCGCGCCATGCCGACCGCTGCCTCCGCCGTCGCGGGCCGGACAGAGGCAGGCAGGGTCGTGGCGCTCAGGATTCCGTGCTCATGAACGTTCTCGCACGGGTCGTAGGCCCGGAAGTCGCCGTCGAGCCCCCGGGCCGCCACGACCGACAGCTCCCGGCTGAAGGGAACGAGGCCCTCCAGGACCGCCGGTCGCCCCAGGCTGTCGAACAATGAGGGGAGATCGGAGTCGTCCCGCACGATCGCCTGCCCCTTGCCGTCGTAGCCGAAGCGCCGCGTCTTCAGAATGGCGGGGCGGCCGAGCAGGCCGACGGCCCGCGCCAGCCCGGCGGCATCGTCAACCGCGGCGAAGGGCGCCGTGAGAATCCCGAGACCGCGCACGAACTCCTTCTCCTGCACGCGATCCTGGGTCAGTTCGAGCGTGAGACGGCCGGGCCGAACCGGCCGGAGCGGCGCAAGCACCCCGAGCGCTTCGGCCGGCACGTTCTCGAATTCAAAGGTGACGACGTCGACCGCGGACGCGAATCGGCTGAGGGCCGCCGCGTCCCCATAGTGACCAACGGTGTGGGCGGCCGACACGGCGAAAGCCGGGCTGTCCGCCTCGGGCGCATAAATGTGTGTCTTGAGCCCGAGCTGGGCGGCGGCCATCGCCAGCATCCGGCCGAGCTGCCCCCCGCCGAGGATGCCGACCGTCTGCCCCGGCGCAAGGGGCGTCACGCCAGCACCTCGTCTTGTGGACGCTCGGGAACGCTGGCCGTCTGCGCGGCCCGCCAGGCGGCGAGCCGGTTTGCAAGGTCCTCGTCGGCGAGGGCGAGGACGGCGGTCGCCAGCAGCGCCGCGTTGACCGCACCGGCCCGGCCGATCGCGAGGGTTCCCACCGGGATGCCGGCCGGCATCTGAACGATGGACAGAAGGCTGTCCTGCCCCGACAGCGCCTTGGATTCGACCGGCACGCCGAACACCGGCAGCATCGTCCAGGCCGCGGTCATCCCGGGAAGGTGGGCCGCCCCGCCTGCTCCCGCGATGATGATCTGATAGCCGGCATCCTTGGCGCCCCGGGCGAAGGACGCCAGCCGGTCGGGAGTGCGATGGGCCGAGATGACCAGCGCCTCGTAGCGGACCCCGAGCGCATCCAGGGTTTCCGCCGTGGCCCGCAGCGTCGACCAGTCGGACTGGCTTCCCATGATCACCGCAACGGGCGGACGCGCTTGTGTCACCGGGACCTGTTCTCCAGACTGATCGCTGCCAGCGCACTCAACCAGACTCGGCGATCCCGCACACCCCGGAATCGTGGGCCGCCGACGATTTTTATGGCGGTCGGGCAAGCCGAGGAGGTCCCCGGCGAACCCCCCATCGGCACCGGCGACCGGAGCCCGCAGGCGGTCGGCCCGGATCGGGAAGCGCTTCGATTGATTTACCGGAACGCACTGGTCATATCTGCGATCGGTTCACCACCAACCTGAAGGCCGGCTTTGAACCGGCTGGAGGAGCATCATGTTCATCGAAACCGAAGTCACGCCGAATCCCGCCACCCTGAAATTCCTGCCGGGTCGTCCCGTCATGCCCGAAGGCACGCTCGACATCCGGGACGCCAAGGCCGCCGAGCAATCGGGACTCGCCCGCGCCCTGTTCACCGTGGACGGCGTGTCCGGTGTCTTCTTCGGGAGCGACTTCGTTTCGGTCACCAAGTCTGCCGGCGAGTGGCCCCATCTGAAGCCCGCGATCCTGGGGGCGATCATGGAGCACTTCACCTCCGGGGCGCCGCTGCTCGAGGGGTCGGGCGCATCCGCTGCGGGCGACCACGACGACGGCGCCGAGTTCTTCGACGAGGGCGATCTCGAGACGGTCGATACCATCAAGGAACTGATCGAGACGCGGGTCCGCCCGGCCGTTGCCGGTGACGGCGGCGACATCACCTTCAAGGGCTATCGCGGCGGCATCGTCTATCTCTCCATGCGAGGAGCCTGTGCGGGCTGCCCGTCCTCGACCGCGACGCTCAAGCATGGCATTCAGAACCTGCTGAAGCACTTCGTTCCGGCCGTCCAGGCCGTCGAACAGGTCTGAACGCGGGCGGGCAGAAGAACTTTCGGAAGGGATGGACGGCGTGGCTTCCGGAACGATGCCGTCCCTGATCCTTGCGATCGACACCGCGCTGTCGGCAACGTCCGCCTGCCTCCTGGAGCGGGATAGGGCCGAGCCGGCCGCCTTTGAGACCATGCCGATGGAGCGGGGCCACGCCGAAGCCCTGGTTCCCATGATCGACCGCGTCGTGTCCCGTGCGCCCGGCGGGTTCGGCGCCGTGTTCCGGATCGCGGTCACGGTGGGTCCGGGCTCGTTCACCGGGATACGGGTGGGCGTCGCCGCGGCGCGGGCCCTCGGCCTCGCCTGCGAGGTTCCGGTCGTCGGCATCTCGACCTTGTCCGTGCTGGCGGCGCCGGCGATGGCCGCGGACCCGCGCGCGACCGTCGTGGCGGCCGTGGATGCCCGCCATGGGAACGTCTACGTCCAGAGCTTCCCGGCAGCAGGCGAGGCGGCGCTCGGCCCCGTCGCCTTGCCGGTCAGGGAGGCCGTGAGGGCCCTGGGGCCGGGACGGTTCCGGCTTGTCGGCTCGGGCGCCTCCATGATGGCGATCGAGGCCTGGTCGCTCGGCCTGGACGTCGAGGTCGACGAGAAGAGCTTCCTGCCGGACATCCTGTTCGTGGCGCGCCTGGGCCTCCTGGCCGATCCGCGGCGGGCCCCGCCCACGCCGCTCTACCTCAAACCACCCGACGCCACGCCGCCGACCAGCGGCCGGATCGCGCGGGTCCCCTGATGCGTCTTTTCGGTCGCCCCCCCGTTGCACCGCGCTACACGACCCTCAGCCCGCGCCACGCCGAGGCCTGCGCGATCTTGCACGCGGAGGCTTTCGCTCAGGGCTGGTCGGCCCTCGACTTCGAGCGGCTCATCGCGGCGCGGAGCAGCTGGTCCGATGCCGCCCTTGATGGACGGACCGGATCCCTGGTGGGTTTTCTCCTCTCGCGCGCGGCCGCCGACGAAGCCGAGATCCTGACCGTCGTCGTGGACCGGGCGTGGCAGCGACGTGGGATCGGGCGCGAGCTCATCGAGCGGCATGTCGGCCAGCTCGCCCGCGGCGGCATGGACGCGCTGTTCCTCGAGGTGTCCGAGGACAATCCCGCGGCACGCTCGCTCTATGCCGGCACGGGTTTTGGCGAGGTCGGCCGCCGTGAGGCCTACTACCGCCCTCGGGGCGGGGGGTCCCCGGTCGCCGCCCTCGTGCTGCGGCGCTCGATCCGCTGAGCACCGGCCGGCCCACATTCCCCGTTCTCATCGGATCGAAAAAAGCGTATCACCGCGCTGGCGGGTGGGATCACGGCGGTCCTGCCCGACCCGGATTGCAGCGCCGCTGAGGAGCCTTAAATCCGAGCCCTACTCCGGAAAGCCCTGTTTCAAGCTCGCGCGATTGCGGGATCGTCATCCGGCACTGGCGTGCGGCACCCCCAAAGGCGAGCGGCCTGTTGGAGTCGCGGCAGGCATGGGAAGGCTCGACCTCTCGCATGACCGATCACACTTTCGAGACAGGCGACCCGTTCGCGACCCGATCTGACG
>CAXTVD010000013.1:15802-20514 GCA_964247575.1 uncultured Lichenihabitans sp. | reverse complement strand
GGTTTCCGCCAAGCCCCGCAAGCTGTTCATCAAGAGCTTCGGCTGCCAGATGAATGCCTATGACGCGCGTCGTATGGCCGACAGCTTGGCGCCCGACGGATACGGCGAAACGGCCACGATCGACGACGCGGACCTCGTGATCCTCAACACCTGCCATATCCGCGAGCGGGCGGCCGAGAAGGTGTTTTCCGAACTCGGGAAGATCCGCAAGCTGAAGACGGAGCGGGCGGCGTCCGGTCGTCCCATGATGCTGGCCGTCGCGGGTTGCGTCGCCCAGGCCGAGGGCGCCGAGATCATCCGCCGCCAGCCCGCGGTGGACCTGGTCGTCGGACCGCAAAGCTACCACCGCCTCCCGTCCCTCGTGCGGACGGCGGCCCGGCGGGGTGTCGTGATCGACACGGCCTTTCCCGCCGAGGACAAGTTCGACCACCTCGTGCCGCCCGAACCGGAGCGGACGCGGGCGCGGGGCGTGTCGGCCTTCGTCACCGTGCAGGAAGGCTGCGACAAGTTCTGCACCTTCTGCGTCGTACCATATACGCGCGGCGCGGAGTTCTCGCGCGCGCCGGGGCAGATCCTGGACGAGGTGCGGCGCCTCGCCGAGGCGGGCGTCCGCGAGGTCACCCTGCTCGGTCAAAACGTCAACGGCTATCACGGGCTCGACGGGGGCGACACGGCCTGGACGCTGGCGCGCCTGATCGAGGCGGTGGCGTCGATCCCCGGCATCGCGCGCATCCGCTACACGACCAGCCATCCCAACGACATGGACGATGCGCTGATCGCAGCGCATCGCGACATTCCGGCGCTGATGCCCTTCCTGCACCTCCCCGTGCAATCCGGATCGGACCGCCTGCTGGCAGCGATGAATCGGAAGCACCGGGTCGACGACTACCGCCGGCTGGTCGACAAGGTCCGGGCGGCGCGGCCGGATATCGCCCTCTCCTCCGACTTCATCGTCGGCTTTCCCGGCGAGACCGAGGCCGACATCGAGGCGACGCTGGATATGATTGCCGCCGTCGGCTTCGCGTCGACCTTCTCGTTCAAGTACTCGCCCCGTCCCGGCACGCCGGCGGCCAAGATGGAACCGCAGGTCGACGAGGCAATCCGTCGCGAGCGCCTGGCGCGGCTCCAGGCGGTTGCCGAGCCGCAGCGGCAAGCCTTCAATGCGGCCTGTGTCGGCCTGGCCCTGCCCGTGCTGTTCGAGCGGACGGGCCGCCATGCGGGGCAGGTCGTCGGCAAGTCGCCCTACCTGCAGCCTGTGCAGATCGATGCCGATCCGGCCCTGATCGGGTCGGTGCGCGACGTGCAGGTCACCGCCGTGGGCCCGAACTCGCTGTTCGGACGCCTTCCGGCTATCCCTCCCGGCTCGCGCCCCTGAAGGACCCTGCATGAGAGCACCCGATCGTCCGATGTCGAGCCTTCGTCGCCAGAACCGCGACGCCCCGCCAGCCACCCCGGCGTTCGTCGCGGCCCCCGGCGGCGCGGACGCGGCGCTGGCCGAGGTCGCCCTGACCTTCGAGGACAATCGCCTGACCTCGCTGGTCTTCGGCCAGTACGACCAGAACATTGCCAAGATGGAGCGTCGGCTCGGCGTCGTGACCACCGCCAACGGCAATCACGTCGTCATAAAGGGGCCGCCGGAGGCCTGCGATCACGCGCGGCGCGTGCTGGAAGCCTTGTATGGCCAGGTCAAGCAGGGTCGCCGCATCGACCTCGGCGACGTCGACGGCACCATCGAGGAGACCGCGTTTCAGGGCGTGCTGTTTCCCAAGGAGGCCGATCTCGAACGCCAGGCCTTCGAGGAGATCCGCACCCGCAAGCGCGGCCCCGTGCGGGCGCGCACGGCGGCGCAGGACACCTACCTGCGCGCGCTGAAGGCGCACGAGCTCGTCTTTGCGGAGGGGCCGGCCGGCACGGGCAAGACCTGGCTTGCCGTGGGGCACGCGATCGCCCTGCTGGAACGGGGCGCGGTGGAGCGCCTGATCCTGTCCCGGCCCGCCGTCGAGGCGGGCGAGCGGCTCGGCTTTCTGCCGGGCGACATGCGGGAGAAGATCGACCCCTATCTGCGTCCGGTCTACGATGCGCTGCACGACTTCATGGATGCCCGCATGGTCGAGCGCGGCCTGCAGACCGGCATGATCGAGATCGCCCCGCTCGCCTTCATGCGCGGCCGAACGCTGACCAACGCCGTCGTGCTGCTGGACGAAGCGCAGAACACGACGTCCATGCAGATGAAGATGTTCCTGACCCGCCTGGGCGAAGGGTCGCGCATGATCATCAACGGCGACCCGAGCCAGACCGACCTGCCGGCCGGGCAGAAATCCGGCCTCAGCGAAGCGATCCGGCTGCTGTCCGGCGTGGAAGGCATCGGCCACGTCACCTTCCGGGAGGGCGACGTCGTGCGGCACGACCTCGTCCGGCGCATCGTGGCGGCCTACGAGGCCGGGGCCCGGGCCGCGGCGGCCGGCCAGGGGCCGCGATGACGCTGGTGATCGACATCGCGGTCGAAGCCGAGGTCTGGACACGCCTGCCCGACGCCGAAGACTGGATCACGCGGGGCATCCGGGCCGCAGCGGCGGCGACCGGGCTGGAGCAGGGCGGCGATACGGAGGTCTCCGTTCTGCTGTGCGACGACGAGGCCATCCGCGTCCTCAACCGCGACTGGCGGGATCGCGACAAGCCGACCAATGTCCTGTCCTTTCCGGCGGTGACCGGCGGGTCTCCTGGCGGCCCGCGTCTGCTGGGGGACATCGCGGTGGCCTTCGAGACCATGACCCTTGAAGCCGAGGCCGAAGGCAAGCCGGTCGAGGCCCACCTCGCCCACCTCGTCGTGCATGGCTTCCTCCACCTGCTCGATCATGACCACAAGGCCGAGGCCGAGGCCGAGGCGATGGAAGCGCTGGAAACGCGCATCATGAGCCGGCTCGGTCTGGCAGACCCCTATGCCGGCTCCGAACCCGAGCAGCCGACCCGACCATGAGCGTGAGCGACCGCCAGCAACCCGGCGACCGGCCGGAGAGACGTCCAGCCAGCATGATCGAGCGGCTGCGCTCGCTGTTCGGGATGGGGCACGGCTCGGTCCGCGAGGACATCGAGGACGCGCTCGAGGAGGGCGAGGACCCCGATGCCTTCTCTCCGCAGGAGCGCGTGATGCTCCGCAACGTCCTCGATTTGCATGAACTGCGCGTCGCCGACGTCATGGTCCCCCGGGCCGACATCATCGCCATCGAACTGGCCATGACACTGGGCCAGGTCCTGACCACGTTCCACAAGGCCGGCCATTCCCGCCTCCCCGTCTACGGCGACACGCTCGACGACGCCCGGGGCATGGTGCATATCCGCGACTTCGTGGCCTACCTCACCGTGGCGCCGCGGGAAGAGCGAGTGCCGGAAAACGGGGCACCCGAAAACCTGCCGCGGACCTCGACGGTCCTGCCCTCCAGCATGGACGTGAGTGCGGCCGCGCTCGGCAAGACGCTGCAGGAGTGCGGGCTCGTCCGGCCGGTCCTGTTCGTTCCCCCGTCCATGCAGGCGCTCGATCTGCTTGTGCGCATGCAGGCCTTCCGGACCCACATGGCCCTGGTCATCGACGAGTATGGCGGCACCGACGGGCTCGTCTCGATCGAGGACATCGTCGAGATGATCGTCGGCGACATCGAGGACGAGCACGACGAGAGCGAAAGCCCCAAGATCCTCGCGGCGCTGGACGGGTCCTTCATTGCCGATGCCCGCGCCAGTCTGGACGAGGTCTCGACCGCGATCGGGGTCGACCTCCTGGCCGAGGAGAATGCCGAGGAGGTCGAGACGCTGGGCGGGCTGATCGGGACGCTCGCCGGCCATGTGCCGGGTCGCGGCGAGGTCATCCGCGGGCTGGCACCGGTGGAGTTCGAGGTTCTCGATGCCGACCCTCGCCGAGTGAAGCGCGTCCGCATCGTCCGCATCGAGGCGGTCCCGGCCGCGACCCCTGCCCCGGACGCGCGCACGGACGGCTCCGCCGCGGCTGCCGAACGGCCTTCCCCTTTGGCTGCGGAGACGCCGGACGCCACATCGGCCGCTTGAGCCTTCGGGCGCATTCAGGCAGATGAGGCACTGCCACGCGCCCGCTCGGCGCTGCGGGCCGGCCATGCATGCGTGGTTGCTTGAAGGGAGAGCCATCCTGCCGGGACCCCGTCGTTCGGACCGCGTATCATGAACAAGCTCGCGGTTTCCCGCCCCCGGTTCGGGCTTGGCGGCCTGGCACGAGCCACGATCCTGACATCGGGATGGCCCCGCCGCATGCTGGCGCTGGTGGCCGGCGCGTGCGGCGCGCTGGCGATGGCGCCCTTCGACATCGTTCCGGCCATGATCATCCCGATGACGATGGCGGTGTGGCTCATCGACGGCTGCGCGCATGCAGATGTCGATGGCCGATCGTCTGGTCGCGACCGGCTCGCTTCGCTCTGGTCCGCGGCGGAGACGGGATGGTGGTGGGGCTTCGGCTACTTCGTCGCCGGGCTCTGGTGGCTCGGCTCGGCCTTCCTCGCCGAGGCCGGACGGTTCATCTGGCTTCTGCCGTTCGGGGTCCTGGGCCTGCCCGCCTATCTCGCTTTCTACAGCGCTTTCGGTTTCGCCCTGGCGCGCCTCATGTGGTCGAGCGGCCCGTCCCGCATCCTCGCTCTGGCTCTCAGCCTCACGGTCGCCGAATGGCTTCGGGGCACGCTGCTGACCGGCTTTCC
>CAXTVD010000013.1:8292-15792 GCA_964247575.1 uncultured Lichenihabitans sp. | reverse complement strand
CATGGCGCTGGGCGACGTGCTCCCGCTGGCGCAGCTCGGCAGCGTCGTGGGGCTGCATGGCCTGACGGTGCTGACCGTGGCCCTCGCTGCGGCGCCGGCGATCCTCGCCGATGGCGGAAGACGGCGCTGGGCCGGCGCCCTGCCCTCGCTCGCAGCCCTCGTGGCCCTGGCCGGCATCGCCGTGTTCGGGTTTGCCCGGCTCGGCCGGGTCGACCCGCCGGACGTGTCCGGGGTCCGCCTGCGGCTGATGCAGCCCAACCTCACGATCGACGACGATTTCAGCTACGCGAACAGGGATGCGATCGTCCGTCGTTACCTCGATCTCTCGGATCGGGCGACCTCGCCGACGACCACGGGCCTTGCCGACGTCACCCACCTCGTCTGGCCGGAATCGGCCTTTCCCTTCATCCTGGCGCGCGACGCCGACGCGCTCAGTGCGATCGGCTCGGCGCTCCCCGCCAAGACGACCCTGATTACGGGCGCGGCCCGCCTGGAGCGCGGGCCGACGAGGCCCGACGGGACGCCCAGGCCGCTCTACTTCAACGCGGTCCAGGTGATCGGCAGCGGCGGGTCGATCCTCGACAGCTACGACAAGGTGCATCTCGTGCCGTTCGGCGAGTTCCTGCCGCTGGAGACCTTTCTGGAGGCTCTCGGTGTGCCGCGTTTCGTCGATGTGCCCGGCGGTTTCGAGGCTGGATCGAGCCGTCGCCTGCTCGCGGTGCCGGGGCTGCCGCCCGTGGCCGCCATCGTCTGCTACGAGGCGATCTTTTCCGGCCAGGTGGTGCCGGCTCTCCCGGACGGGCAGGCAGAGCGGCCTGGCCTGCTGCTCAATCTCACCAACGACAGTTGGTTCGGCTTCACGCCGGGACCCTACCAGCACTTCGCCCAGGCCCGGTTGCGGGCCATCGAGGAAGGCCTGCCGCTGATCCGAGTGGCGACGACCGGCCTGTCCGCCATTGTCGATGCGCGGGGCCGCATCCGCGCCTTTCTGCCTCTCGGAGCGGAAACCGTGCTGGATGGGGCCCTGCCCGGGGCGCTGCCTCCGACGGTTTTCGCCCGCCACGGGAATCTCATCCCGCTCTCGATCCTCCTTGCTCTTTTTGCTTGCACCCTGGCGTTGCGTCGGGTTCCCTAACGTCACTTCCGGAAGGCGCGACAGATTGTGCCGCGCTTCGCCGG
Source organism: uncultured Lichenihabitans sp. (assembly GCA_964247575.1). Lineage (GTDB taxonomy): Bacteria > Pseudomonadota > Alphaproteobacteria > Rhizobiales > Beijerinckiaceae > Lichenihabitans. The sequence goes on along the minus strand of CAXTVD010000013.1, from coordinate 14,613 downwards.
ACGAAACCGGCTCGCATGATCTTGGGCGGTGTCGTTTCGACCCGTCGCGACGTCGGGATTGATTTTGGATCGGAGCGATTTTCTTTGAAGAAGAGTCCTAATAACATCGACAGGCATGTCGGAGCTCGCCTGCGACTTCGGCGCATGTCGATTTCCATGAGCCAGGAGAAGCTCGCCGAAGCCATCGGCCTGACGTTTCAGCAGGTGCAGAAATACGAGAAGGGGACCAATCGCATCGGGGCGAGCCGGTTGCAGCAGATCGCCTCCATTCTGGGCGTCGCGCCCGCCTTCTTCTTCGAGAACATGCCGGATGCTCAGCCGCCGGGTCACCCGCAGCTCGGCTTCGCCGAGGACGATTCGGGCTCTCTTCTGGAGTTCCTGTCCACCGCCGAAGGGCTGCTTCTCACCAAGGGCTTCGTGCGGATCAAGGACGTGAAAGTCCGGCGGAAGGTCATCGAACTCGTGTCCGTGCTGGCCGAAGCCGAAGCGCTGGAGACCATGCCGCAGGGCGGTGAAAACGAGGACGACGAAACGGCGGAGCCGTGACCTTCAAGGCACAGCGTTCTTCATAACGAACGAAATGCCCGTATTGGCTTGACCAAACGAACGCAGCCTGCCAAACCGGCCGCAATTTAAGAGCAGCCGGAAGTCGCGGGATGGGCCGCCGACACGTGAGCCGGTGTTGCCATGCGTGAGGGCCTTCTGTGACCAGAGCCAGCTATCTCTTCACCAGCGAATCCGTGTCCGAGGGCCACCCCGACAAGGTTTGCGACAGGATCTCCGACGAGATCGTCGACCTCTACTTCCGCGAGGGCGAAAAGGCGGGGATCGATCCCTACCAGATCCGCGTCGCCTGCGAGACGCTGGCCACCACCAACCGCATCGTCGTCGCCGGGGAAGTCCGCGGACCCGACATCAGCAGCAGGATCGAAGACACCATCCGCCACGCCGTCCGGGACATCGGCTACGAGCAGGATGGCTTTCACTGGCAGAACGCCAAGATTGAAGTCCTCCTGCACGCCCAGTCGGCGGATATCGCGCAGGGCGTCGACGCCCTGGCCAACAAGGACGAGGGCGCGGGCGACCAGGGCATCATGTTCGGCTATGCCTGCCGGGAGACCCCCGAACTGATGCCGGCCCCCATCTATTACGCGCACAAGATCCTGCACCTGCTCTCGGATGCACGCCGCTCGGGCGCCGAAAAGGCTCTGGGTCCCGACGCCAAGAGCCAGGTCACCGTCCGCTACGAGAACGGCGTGCCGGTCGGTGCGACGCAGATCGTGGTCTCGCACCAGCACGTCGACGAGAGCCTCACGTCCGAGGACATGCGCGCCCTCATCGAGCCCTATGTTCGCAAGGCGCTGCCCGAGGGCTGGCTGAGCGACAAGACGGTCTGGCACATCAATCCGACCGGCAAGTTCTTTATCGGCGGGCCGGACGGCGACTGCGGGCTGACCGGCCGCAAGATCATCGTCGACACCTACGGCGGCGCTGCGCCGCATGGCGGGGGCGCCTTCTCGGGCAAGGATCCCACCAAGGTCGACCGCTCGGCCGCCTATGCCGCTCGCTACCTCGCCAAGAACGTCGTCAAGGCCGGCCTGGCCGACCGCTGCACGCTGCAGCTCTCCTATGCGATCGGCGTCGCCGAGCCGCTGTCGATCTATGCGGACCTGCACGGCACCGGGAAGGTCGACCCGGGCAAGCTCGAAGACGTTCTGATGGGCGCCATGCGCCTTTCGCCGCGCGGCATCCGCGAGCATCTCAAGCTGAACCGGCCCATCTACGCCAAGACCTCGGCCTATGGCCATTTCGGTCGCGAACCCGCGGCGGATGGCAGCTTCTCGTGGGAGGCGACCTCCCTGGCCGCGGAGCTTGCGACGCACTTCGCCTGAGACCCTCGTGTCAGAGCATGAGGACGGAACGGCCACCGGCCTTGCGTCCTCGATCAACCGGCGTTCCGGCGTCCTGCACGGCCGCCAGCAGGGCCGCCGCCTGCGCGCCGGGCAGTCGTCCCTGCTGGAGCAGCTGCTGCCGGCGCTGGCGGTCGATGTCAGCCAGCCGATCGAGACCGCAGCCCTCTTCGGTCGACCTCTCACCGAGGTACGGCTCGAGATCGGCTTCGGCGGCGGCGAGCACCTCATCGCGCAGGCGGTGCGCCATCCGGAGATCGGCTTCATCGGCTGCGAGCCGTTCCGCAACGGCGTCGCAACCCTCCTGCACCAGATCGAACCGACTTCGTGCCGCAACGTCCGCCTGCACGGCGGGGATGCCGGCGAGGTGATCGATCGCCTTGCCGACGCGGCGCTGGCTCGCGTGGACCTGCTCTATCCCGACCCCTGGCCCAAACGCCGCCAGCGCAAGCGGCGCTTCGTCTCGGACACCATGCTGTCACGGCTGGCGCGTGTCCTGCGCCCGGGCGGCACCTTCCGCTTCGCGACGGACATCGACGACTATGCCGGCTGGACGCTCAGCCGCGTTTTGAAATCGCCGGATTTCAGCTGGTCCCCCCTCACCGCTGCGGACTGGCGGGTGCCCTGGCCCGACTGGGTGAAGACCCGCTATGAAGCCAAGGCGGAGCGCGAAGGTCGCCCGCCCGTCTATCTCTCCTTCACCCGACGCTAGACGAGCGGTCCGGCCGCGCTGCTGAGTGAGGCGGCGGTGCTGGGAGGCGACGGACGGCGTTGCGCGCTGAGCCACCTCCCCGGCGTTCCGGAATCGCGGCACGCGAGGTGCACCTTGAACGGCAGCAGCGGCCGGCTGACCCGTTCGGGACCGGACCGTTCCGGAATGAGACCGTCATGCCACGCTACCGTCCCGACATCGATGGGCTCCGCGCCGTAGCGGTCCTCGCGGTGGTCGCATTTCATTCGGGGTTCCGGGCGGTGCCGGGTGGCTTCGTCGGGGTCGACGTGTTCTTCGTGATCTCGGGCTACCTCATCTGCGGTCTCGTCGACCGGGAGGTGCGGGAGAAGCGCTTCAGCGCGGCCCAGTTCTACCGGCGACGCATCCTGCGCATCGCGCCCGCCTTCGTCGCGGTCCTGCTGGCCTGCGTGGCGCTGGCCTATGCCTTCCTCCTGCCGACCGAACTCGAGGACTTCGCCCGCAGCCTGATCGCGGCCACACTGTCGTCCTCGAACATCTTCTTCGCCCAGCAATCGGGCTATTTCGATGCGCCCGCGCTCGCCAAGCCGCTCCTGCACACCTGGTCGCTCGGCGTCGAGGAACAGTTCTACCTCGTCTTCCCCTTCCTCTTGATCCTGCTCGAGCGATGGTTGCCGAACCGGCGCCGGACCGTGCTCGCGGTGCTCGCGGCCCTGTCGCTGGCCGCAGCGGCTCTGCTCGGCGCGAGCCGGCCCGTGACCGTCTTCTACGAGATGCCGTTCCGGTTCTGGGAGTTGGCGCTGGGCGCGCTGGCTGCTCTCGGCGCCTTCCCGGGCCTGTCGACGACGCTGGCCCGCAACGGGGCTGCGGCCGCCGGCCTCGCGATGATTGCCGGGGCGGTGTTCCTCGTCTCGGACACGACACCCTTCGCGGTAGCGACGCTCATTCCGTGCCTCGGTGCACTGCTCGTGATACTCGCCGGGGAGCGCGGCTCCTCGCTCGCCGGCTGGGGCCTGTCCCTGCCACCCGTGGTGTTTCTCGGGCTGATCTCCTATTCGCTCTACCTCTGGCACTGGCCGATCATCGTCTTCCAGAATGCCGACGCCGTCTTCCTCCACGATCCCGGCAGTCCCCGGACCAAGCTCACCCTCATTGCGATCGCGATCGGGGTGGCAGCCCTGTCCTGGCGGGTCATCGAACAGCCGTTCCGGGGGCGCTCGGGGGCGCGCTTCCCTGCAGCGCGGACCTTTCGATGGGCTGCGACGGCCGCGGCTGTCCTCGTGGGACTTGGGATCGCCTCGCTGGCCATCGACGGAGGCGCCTTCCGCTTCCCGCCGGAGGCCGTGCGCGTCGCCGCCTACCTCGCCTATGATCCCGTGCCGTCGTTCCGGCAGGGCCGATGCTTCGTGCACGGCCCGGGCGAGTTTGACCCGGCGACCTGCCTGCACCTCGACGCCGAGCGCCCCAACGTGCTGCTCCTGGGCGACAGTCACGCGGCCCACCTCTGGTGGGGCCTGTCGAGGACCTTCACGAACGTCAACGTCCTGCAGGCGACGGCGTCGGGTTGCAAGCCGGTGATCGTGCCCCGTCTTCTGGAATCGAGCGTCTGTCGGGCGGTGATGACCGACATGTTCGACCGTTTCCTCACGCACAACCACGTTGCGGCCGTGATCCTGGCCGCGCAGTGGAACGAAGACGACGTGCCCAAGATCGCCGTGACGGTGAAGCGTCTCCAGGAGGACGGCGTGACCCCGATCCTCGTCGGCCCCATCCCGCAATACGACTACGCGCTGCCACGTCTGCTGGCGGACGCGATCCGCTACAAGGACCCGACCTATCCCGACGCCCACCTCATGAAAGGCCTGGACGAACTCGACACGCGGATGCAGGACCTCGCGGCCCGCGAGCACGTCACCTATGTCTCGTTGATGCACCTGCTGTGCCGAAACGGCCGCTGCGAGCACGATGCCACCCCGACCGTACCGCTCCAGTTCGACAGCGGGCACCTGACGAAGGAAGGCTCGCTTCTGGTCGCGGGCCGGCTCGATCGCGACCACGCCTTGCCCTGGTCAGCCGAACCGGTGCAGTGACGATCCATGCGCCTTGAGCCACGCCTCCGCCCGGGCGAGGTCCGGCGACAGGCGCGCGCAGACAGCCCAGAACGCATCGGAATGGTCCATCTGCACGAGATGGGCGACCTCGTGGGCGGCAAGGTAGTCGAGCACGTAAGGCGGCGCCATGATCAGCCGCCACGAGAAGTTCAGCGCGCCGCGCGCGGTGCACGACCCCCACCGGCTCCGCGTATCGCGCAAGGTGATGCGCAGCACGGGCCGGCCGACGGCGGCCGCATGGCGCCGGACGGCCGCATCGAGGTCGCGACGCGCCTCCCGCCGCAGGAAATCGAGCACGCGCCGGTGCTGCTGGTCGGGTGTCCCCGCAACGACGATCGCCGAGGGCCCGCATTCCGGCGCGGGCCTCTCCTCCAGCCACGCCGCAGCCCGCAGGGTCTGACGACACACGATCGGGGTCTCGACCCCGCGAAACGGAATATTTGCCCCGCTCTCGAGACGCACCTTCTGGGGAAGCCGCTGGATGCGGTCGCCGATCCAGGCCGCATGCCGCTCGGCAAAGGTCCGTGCCGCCCGGAGCGAGCCGGATGGCGGCATGGTCAGCACGGCATCGAGCGTCGCCGCCCGCACACGGAGCGTGAACCGTCGCGCGCGCCCTACGCGTTTGACGGCAACCCTGTAGCGCTCGCCCCCATGCGCGACGTCGATGACCGTCTGCGCGTCAGACCGGGGCTGGGGCTGGGACCGGAACAACCGAAGCATGACCGCGACTCTGCTCTCGGATCACGCCACTCGCCGGCGCCTCTCGAGCTTCCATCATTTCGCGCCGGGCGACCCTGCACAAGTTAATTCAAGGTTAACGCATCAGGTGTCGGCGAGGGCGGCCTGGCGCTGCTCGACGCGATGGGCGAAGTCGACGATCCGCGGCACGATCTCGGACCTGAAGCGCGACCCGTTGAAGACGCCGTAATGACCGACACCGGTCTGCAGGTAGTGAAGCTTGAGGTCGTCCGACAGGCCGCTGCAGAGATCATGGGCCGCCGGCGTCTGGCCGACGCCCGAGATGTCGTCCTTCTCGCCTTCCACCGTCATGAGGCCGGTCCGGACGATCTTCGAGAGGTCGATGCGACGGTTGCGATGGATCATCTCGCCCTTGGGCAGCGCGTGCCGCACGAAGACGGTCTCGATCGTCTGCATGTAGAACTCGGCCGTTAGGTCCATGACGGACATGTACTCGTCGTAGAAGTCACGATGCTTCTTGGCGGCGTCCCCGTCCCCCCGCACGAGGTGACGGAACATGTCCTGGTGGGCGTTGACGTGCCGGTCCATGTTCATGGCCATGAAGCCGGAGAGCTGCAGGAACCCCGGATAGACCGAGCGGCCGGCGCCCGGATACGGGAAGGGAACGGTCTCGAGGCAGTTCTGCCGGAACCATTCGGTCCCGCGCTCCTCGGCGAGCTTGTTGACCGCGGTCGGGCTCCTGCGCGTGTCGATCGGGCCACCCATCAGCGTCATGGACGCGGGTGCCATGGGGTCGCCATCGGCCTCCATGAGGGCCACCGCCGCAATTACGGGCACGGCGGGCTGGCACACCGCGATCGTGTGGACCTTCACCTCCGGAGACGCCTCGCCGAGGAACCGGTACATCGCG
>CAXTVD010000013.1:6120-8282 GCA_964247575.1 uncultured Lichenihabitans sp. | reverse complement strand
AGATCGAAGGACGTCGTCGCGGCCGGGACCATGCGGGCATCGGCCCAGTCGGTGATGTAGACGTCGAAGCGGGGCAGGAACGCCTCCACGGTGCCGCGCAGCAGGGTCGCGTAATGCCCGGACATGGGGGCCACGATGAGCAGCTTGGACTGCCGCCCGATGGCCGGGTCCTCGCCGCGCCGGAAGTGCAGCAGCTTGCAGAAGGGCTTCTCCCAGACGACCTCCTCCGTCACCGGCACCGCCCGCCCCTCGACCGTCACCGTATCGAGGTTGAAATGCGGCTTGCCGTAGCGACGGGTGAGGCGCTCGAACAGCTCGGCGGAGGCCGCGATGTTGCGCCCCATCTCCGTGTCGGCGAACAGGTTGAACGGGCTCTTGAGCCAGAACCGCGTGGCGTCCGAGAAGGCCCGCGCCGGCGCCATGGCAAGGTGGGTCATCTCGTAGAGCGGATAGGAGATCTTCATGGGCCTTGCAGGTCAGGAACGGATGAAGCGCTCAGTCGAGGACACGCCCCGCCACCGCTGCGAAACATTGCTTCATACACCAAAACAGATGCGTGCCGATCAGGCAATCGGCTCCGGACTTCTGGGTCACTCCCCCATCTGCAGCAGCGAGCCCGCCCGACGGGCGCTATTGAGCAGGATCAGAAAGGCGGCCGCGCCGAGCGCCATCAGAACGATGTTGATCGCGGCGGCCTCCATCATCAGGTCAGCCCGGAACAGGTGATCGGCCAGCAGCGCGCGCAGCCCTTCGAAGACGTAGGTCGGCGGCAGCACCCAAGCCAAGGGCTGCAGCCATCCAGGCAGGATCGCGACGGGGTAGTACACGCAGGCCAGCGGCAGCATCAGGAACATGAACGTCCAGGCCAGGTTCTCCGCCCCCAGCCCATAGCGAAGCAGCAGGCCCGCCACGAGCAGCCCGACGCTCCAGCTCGTGAGGATCAGGTTGCCGAAGAAGGCGCCCAACGCGAGGCCAAGTCCCCACAGGTTGAAGCCGAAAAACCAGATCGCGAGCCCCGTCACCGGGATGATCCCGAGCGCGAGACGGACGAGGCTCATGATCATGAGCGAGGCGACGAACTCCAGCGGCCGTAGCGGGCTCATCATCAGGTTGCCGACGTTATGCGACCACATCTCCTCGAGGAAGGAAGCGGAAAAGCCGAGCTGGCCGCGGAACAGCATATCCCAGAGCAGCATGGCGCCGATCAGCGTACCGGCGGCGATGGTCGTCCGGTCCGGCGCGCCGCCCTGCGCCGCATGCGACACATAGGTCTGGATGAAGCCCCAGGTGATCATCTGCACCGTGGGCCAGTAGAGAAGGTCGAGGACCCGGGGCCAGGATGAGCGCAGCAGGTAGAGGTAGCGCGTCACCATCGCGGCGACGCGGGCGGGCGAGTAGCGCCGCGGTCTCACGAGAACGGCCGTCACGCCCGCTCCTCCCGTACCAGTTCGGCGCCGTGGCCGCGCCCCCGGGCGACATCGAGGAAGACGTCCTCCAGGCTGTTGCGCCTGACCTGCGCGAGCAGGGTCGGCAGGTCGTCATCGGCTACGATCTCGCCCCGACGCATGATGATGATGCGATCGCATAAGCGCTCGACCTCCGCCATGTTGTGCGAAGCCAGCAGGACAGTCGCACCCCGCCGGTCCCGGAAGGCCGCAAGCCGCGCGCGGATCCAGTCCGCGGTGTCCGGATCAAGCGAGGCGGTCGGCTCGTCCAGCAATAGAACCTCGGGCTCGTTGACGAGCGCCTTGGCGAGGGCCACCCGCGTCTTCTGGCCCGCCGAGAGCAGGCCCGCCTGGCGATCGATGAACTCGCCCAGCGACAGCTCCTCGGCGAGTTGCGCGACCCGGCTCTCGGGGTCCACCACCCCGTAGAGCTTGGCGAAGACGCGGAGGTTCTGCCGCACGGTGAGCCGATGCGGCAGGTCGGTGTAGGGACTCTCGAAATTCATGCGGTGAAGGACACGATGGCGATCGCGGCCGATATCGACCCCAAGGACGCGGATGCGACCCGTGGTGGGAAGCACGAGGCCCATGATCATCCCGATCGTCGTCGTCTTGCCGGCGCCGTTGCCGCCGAGCAGGCCGGTCACGCTGCCGGTCCGGATGCCGAAGGACACCTCGCGGACGGCGACGGTCGCGCCATAAGCCTTCGTGACATAC
>CAXTVD010000013.1:0-6110 GCA_964247575.1 uncultured Lichenihabitans sp. | reverse complement strand
ATATCTCCATGCCTGACATGAACCGGATCGATCTCGGCCGGTCGGCGCGACGGCTGCGTGTCCAGACGCTGGTCCGGCTGCGCTGGCTGGCCGTCACGGGGCAGCTCGGCGCGCTCGTAGTCGTCCACGTCGTTCTGGCGTTCCCCCTGCCGTTCGTCTGGTGCCTTCTCGTCATTGCCGCATCCGGGGTGCTCAACATCTACCTGCGCGTCCGGTTCGGCAGCAGTCACCGCTTCGAGGACAGGCCGGCCTTCGCGATCCTGGTCTACGACGTGCTTCAGCTGTCCGTTCTGCTGTTCCTGACGGGCGGGCTCGAGAACCCCTTTTCGATGCTGTTCCTCGCCCCGGTCATGATCTCGGCCGCGTCGTTGTCACCCTATCGCACCCTGTCGCTTGGCCTTTGCACAGGCGCCAGCGCCACGATCCTGGTCTTCTTCCACTTACCCCTCCCCTGGATACCGGGACAAGAGCTGCAGCTGCCCTTCGCCTTCGCCCTCGGGATCTGGACGGCCATCGTGTCGGGCACCGCCTTCACGGGGGTCTATGCCTCGCGCGTGGCGGAAGAGGCGCGGCAGCTCTCCGATGCCCTGGCCGCCACCGAACTGGTGCTCGCCCGGGAGCAGCACCTGTCGCAGCTCGACGGGCTTGCGGCGGCCGCCGCCCACGAGCTCGGCACGCCGCTCGCGACCATCACCCTCGTCGTGCGCGAACTGATCCAGCGCGTAAACGATCCCGCCTTCGAGACGAGCAAGGCGCAATTCGACGACGATCTTGCGCTGCTCGACTCGGAGCTCAAGCGGTGCCGGACCATCCTGGCCAAACTGTCGTCGCTCAACGGTGAAGCGAACCCGCTGGAGATCATCTCCCTGGCCCACCTCGTCGAGGACGTCATCGAGCCGCTGCGGCATTTTGGCGTTGCGGTGACGGTCTCCTCACGCGGTGAGGAGCCGGCGCCGCACTGCCTGCGTAACCCCGGTATCCTCTACGGGCTTGGCAATCTCGTCGAAAATGCGATCGATTTCGCCCAGTCGCATGTGCAGGTGAACCTCGCCTGGACGAACGACCGGGTCTCGGTGACGGTCCAGGACGACGGCCCCGGCTTTCCCGCCGACATTCTCGCCAAGCTGGGTGAGCCCTACGTGACGACGCGGGGGCCGGACCGGCGGTCCAAGTCCGAGGAGGGCGCGGGGCTCGGCCTCGGGCTGTTCATCGCCAAGACCCTGCTCGAGCGATCCGGGGCCGACCTGATCATGCGGAACGCAACCGTACCGCAGACGGGCGCGATCCTCACGGTCATCTGGCCGCGGTCGACGTTCGAACGGAGCCGGGAGACTCGAAAAGTCGAGACCACAAGCCTATCTTCTGCACTAGCAGCTTTGCCGTAGAATGGTTCCAGCTTTCAGAAGTGGTCCGTCATGACGCTCGTTCAGGAAGTCACCTCCCCCGCCCCGCTCCCGTTGGTCGATCAGGATCGAACGCTGCTGATCGTCGATGACGACAAGCCTTTCCTGTCGCGCCTCGTCCGCGCCATGGAGATGCGAGGCTTTCAGGTGACCTCGGCCGACTCGGTGGCGGACGGCATCAGCGCAATCGCGGCCAAGCCCCCCGCTTTCGCGGTGATCGACATGCGCTTGGCCGATGGCAACGGCCTCGATGTCATGCAGCAGCTCAAGATCAAGCGCCCGGATGCGCGCGGCATCATTCTCACGGGCTATGGCAACATCGTCACGGCCGTGACCGCCGTGAAGCTCGGCGCCTTCGACTATCTCGCCAAGCCGGCCGACGCCGACGAGATCTACAGCGCCCTGATGGCGACCCGTCACGACAAGGCGGAACTGCCGGAAAATCCGATGTCAGCCGATCGGGTGCGCTGGGAGCACATCCAGCGGATCTACGAATTGTGCGGACGCAACGTGTCTGAAACGGCCCGGCGCCTGAACATGCACCGGCGCACGCTGCAGCGGATCCTCGCCAAGCGCGCGCCGCGCTGACGCTCAGTCGAGGCGTCTGAGGCCGGCAGCGAAACGCTGCCAGTTCGCGACATAACTGCGGGCCGACTCCCGCAGGCGCTCGACGGCCTGATCGTCCAGCGCTCGCATCAGCCTGGCCGGTGCACCGACGATCAGCGAGCGGGGTGGAAAAATCTTCCCTTCGGTGACGACCGCCCCGGCTCCAACCAGCGAGTCCGGACCGATCGTGGCGCCGTTCATGATGGTTGCACCCATGCCGACCAGGACGTTGTCGCCGAGGGTGCATCCGTGAACGATCGCGCCGTGACCGATAGTGCATCCCGCGCCCACCACGAGCGGGAACCCCATATCGGTGTGCAGCACCGCCCCTTCCTGGATGTTGGTGTTCTCCCCCACCGCAATCGGTTCGCGGTCGCCACGCAGTACGGCCCCGAACCACAGCCCCACCCCTGCGCCGAGCCGGACCTGGCCGATCACGTGAGCATCGGGGGCGATCCAGATTGTCGCAGCATCAGGGAGAATCGGCTCCCATTCATCAAGAGCATAAACAGGCATGCGCACTCCCGAACGGCAGGCGCCCTCCGAAACGGCTCCGTCGGGCAACCTTTAGGGACCAATGTCGAGGGGATGGACACCATGTGGCACAACGGAGGAGGTGACCCTCCGAAGCGGAGCCAGCCTGTGCAAATCTGTCACACGGGCCGGGAAGCAGCGACTGGCGAGGTAGAATGGCCACACATCACTTGCAACTTATCAGGGTGCGGTGCCGTAGTAAGGGCTCAGCGCTTCGGCGCTGAATGCCCACCTTGGGCGTTTCCTCCCTAGACTAAGGCCGCCTCGGGGCGGTCTTTTTGTTGGTTGTTCATAGAACAGTCCAGTCCTCTTCGCAAGGCAGCTATGCAGAACTGCAGGCCTTCTTTCGGTTCAGGCCCGGCCGGTGCGCGACGACGATACCGGCGAGCTTCGGCCGTTGGGGGCCGATTCTTTTGATTTCCCCGGACAGGCGCGCGGCGCGCGGCACGTTCAAAAGCCAGCACGCCAGCACCGAGACGGCGACCGCGACGGCGTAAATCGGCACGTGCTGCCGGTGCTTGCGACGACGCCCACCCCGATCACGCCGCGGATCGCCGCTCCTGTGAAGTGATCCTGGGCCGTCGTCCGGGTCGCCGCATACTCCGTCTGGACGACGGTGATGGCACCTCAGAAGCTCTGCTTCAGCCCCAGGCTTCGGCCGGAAGATAGGCCAGCAGCGCCGCGGCCGACGACAGCACGCCGTGTTAGCGGACCGCCTGTCTGACCCGCTGTTTCTCATTCTACGAGCGATCGGCTAGAGGTGTGCCGTTCATAAGGATCGACCATGGCTGAACGTTCGCCCGCGAACCTTCCCGACGCGGGGGCTTCCACCCACTTCGGCTATGCGGAGGTTGCGCTCGCCGACAAGCAGCGCATGGTCGACGACGTCTTCGACACCGTGGCTCAGCGCTACGACGTCATGAACGATCTCATGTCGGGCGGACTGCACCGGGCCTGGAAGAACGTCTTCGCGGCGCAGGTCAAGCCGGGTCGCCAGCGCGCCTTCAGGCATCTCGATGTCGCGGGCGGGACCGGCGACATCGCGTTCCGCGTCGCGGCGGCGGGTCATCGTCTCACGGAGGTGACCGTCGTCGACATCAATCCCGCCATGCTGGGCGTCGGACGGGACAGGGCGGCCAAGCGCGCATACGAAGGCCGGATCGAAACCGTGACCGGCAACGCGGCAGCCCTTCCCCTGCCGGACGCCAGCTGCGACGCCAACACGATCGCGTTCGGCATCCGCAACGTGCCGCGCATTCCCGCCGGTCTGGCCGAAGCCTACCGCGTGCTCAAGCGCGGAGGGCATTTCCTCTGCCTCGAATTCTCCGCGGTCGACGTGCCTGGCCTCGACCGGCTCTATGACGCCTTCTCGTTCAAGGCGATCCCGGCGATGGGCCAGATGGTGGCGGGCGATGCCGAGCCCTACCGCTACCTCGTGGAGTCGATCCGGCGCTTCCCAAGCCCGGAGCGCTTCGCTGGCATGATCGAGGAGGCCGGCTTCCGCCGCGTCGAGGCCACGCGGCTGACCGGCGGCGTGGTCACGATCCATTCCGCCTGGAAGCTCTGACGAGGCATGTTCGCCGCCGTCGGTCACGTCGCGCGCCTCGGACGGGCCGGATTTGTCCTGGCGCGCGAGGGGGTGTTCTCGGGGATCGACCCCCGGCTCGTGCCCTTCGAGGTCCGGCTTCCCCTCGCTCTGGCCAAGCTGGTCGCGCGCCCCCGCACCGTCACGGGCGTCAGCCGTCTGGCGGGCGCGATGCAGCGGCTCGGGCCGTCCTACGTCAAGCTCGGGCAGTTCCTCGCGACGCGCCCGGACGTGGTCGGCGCCGCGGCGGTGCAGGCGCTCGAACAACTGCAGGACCGGGTGGCCCCTTTTCCGCGCGAAGTTGCGGTCGGCATCGTCGAAGAGTCCCTCGGGCAACCGCTCGATGCCGTGTTCTCGACCTTCAGCGAGCCCCTGGCGGCCGCCTCCATCGCCCAGGTGCATCGCGCCCGGCTGAGGCTCCCCGAGGGGGAGCGGGACGTCGCCGTCAAGGTCCTCAGGCCCGGGGTCGAACGCCTGTTCCGGCGCGACCTGTCCGACATGTATTTCGCGGCCCGCCTGGCCGAGCGCATGCTGCCCGACGCGAGACGGCTCAAGCCCGTGCAGGTCGTCGATACGCTCGCCCGATCCGTGACCATGGAGATGGACTTCCGGATCGAAGCCGCTGCGGCGTCGGAGTTCGGCGAGAATGCCGCGAACGACCCCGATTTCAGGGTTCCCGGAATCGTCTGGAGCGCGACCGGCAAGGGCGTGCTTACGCTCGAATGGGTCGAGGGCACCTCGCTGACCGACCTGCCGGCGCTGCAGGCCCGCGGACTGGACCTGCCGGCGCTCGGCAGGGTGGTGATCCAGTCGTTCCTGCGGCACGCCATGCGCGATGGCTTCTTTCACGCCGACATGCACCAGGGCAATCTGCTGGTCGACGCGCAGGGGCTGCTGGTCGCGGTGGATTTCGGGATCATGGGCCGGCTCGGCGTCAAGGAACGCCGCTTCCTCGCCGAGATCCTCTACGGCTTCATCCGGCGCGACTACCAGCGCGTGGCCGAGGTGCATTTCCAGGCCGGCTACGTGCCGGACCGGCATCGCGTCGAGGATTTCGCCCAGGCGATCCGCGCGATCGGCGAGCCCATCCATTCCCGCACGGCCGACCAGATCTCGATGGCCAAGCTGCTGACTCTGCTGTTCGAGATCACCGCGCTGTTCGACATGCACACGCGGATCGAGCTCGTGATGCTGCAGAAGACGATGGTGGTGGTGGAGGGGGTCGCGCGCAAGCTCGATCCGCATCTCGACATGTGGGCCACGTCCGAACCGGTCGTGCGCCGGTGGATCGAGGACAATCTGGGGCCGGCCGGCAAGATGCAGGATGCCGGGGCCGGTCTGGCGGCGTTCCTGCGCGGCGCCCTGGCCCTTCCGGAGATCATCAGCCGCGGCGAGAGGATCGTGTCGCGGCTGGAGGACGCCGCCGAACAGGGACTCGGCCTTTCGAAGGACACGATCGAGATCATGGCCAAGGTCCAGTCCCGGCGGTTCCGCTGGATGACCGTCGGCATCTGGATCGTCGGTCTCGGCCTGGTGCTGCGCTGGGTCGTCCGCTAGCTGGCGCCCTCGGTTCGGTCCATGGCCATCATTCACGACTTGTTCACCCTGCCCACTGCTTCATCGCGGCCGCAAAAGGCCAAGCGCCCGGCCCGGCCCAGTCGGCCGGAGCGGCCGCCGGAGGAAACCATCGTGACGTTGCGGACAACCAGATCAACCGACTGGCTGCTGGCCAGCACCGTCCTTCCGATGCTGCTGATCCAGTCGGCCGCTCCCGCGTCCCCACTGCCGGCGGGCGGAATGTTCCTCGCGCAGGCCCAGCCAGCCGATCCGAAGCACAAGCAGGCCGAGCCACCGGCCAAGGGCGGGGGCGGCGAGCATCCGCCCGCCCCACAGCAAGCGCCCCGACCGGGGCCGCCGCCCCCCGCTCAGCATGCCGCTCCGGCACCCGCCGCCCATTCGGCTGCGCCCCCGCCTCCCCGGCC
>CAXTVD010000012.1:1705-26003 GCA_964247575.1 uncultured Lichenihabitans sp. | reverse complement strand
ATCTCGACGAGGGTGCCGTCGTCCTTCTGGCTCTTGATCGACATGGTGGCGCCACTGGCCTCGACCAGCGCCCGCGCCAGTGGCAGGCCGAGGCCGTTGCCGCCCATCTGAGCCGTCCGGCTCACGCGGAAGGGCTGCATCGCCGAGGCGATCTCGGCTTCCGTCATGCCGATCCCCGTATCCCTGACGCGCACGGCCACGGCTCCGGCGTCGTTCATGGCGGTCGACACGATGACCTGCCCGCCCGGTTCGTTGAACCGGATCGCGTTCGACAGGACATGCCCCACGATCTGGCGGAACGATCGCTCGTCCATCAGCGCCGCCGCGAGATGCGGCAGCAGCGACAGGCGCATGATCACCCGCTCGCGATGCGCCGTGGTCTGAAGCTCGGCGACACATTCGCCAACGATGCGGTTCACGTCGAGCGGCGCCGGACGCAGGTCGGTCCGCCCCGTCTCCACCCGGGACAGGTCGGTCAGGTTGTTGACGAGATCGAGAACCTGCGTGCCGGAATCGTGGATGTCGGAGAGATAGGCCTTGTACCGCTCGTTGCCGATCGGGCCGAAGCGCTCGTCCAGAATGACCTCGGCAAAGCCGAGGATGGCATTGAGCGGCGTCCTGATGTCGTGGCTGATCTTGGCGAGGAAGTCGGGCCTGCCCGCCAGCGCCTGATCCAGCCGCTGCTGCGCGGTGACCAGGTCGCGGCGGAGGGACGAGCGCTCCTGGTGGTCGCGCAGGAACACGCCGATGCGCCCGTGGCTGAGGGGCTGCCAGGCCACGCGCAAAGACACGACCTTGCCCAGCGCCGTTCGTCCCGAGACGTCGAGCCCCGTCTCCCGCTCCTCCGCGCCACCGTCGAGATCGACGATGGCGACCTGGGCATCGGGCCCGATCAGCACGGCCAGGGGCTCGCCCACCACCTTGTCGCGGGGATAGCCGAACAGGTGCGCGGCGGCACCATTGAGCGTGAGGATGCGGCCGTGCCGATCGACCGTGAGGATGCCCTCTGCGACCCGCTCGAGCATCGCATGCAGCTCGTCCGTCTCGAAGGCGGGATGGCCGTCCCCCTTGCGCGGGAGGGGATCGGGCCTCGCACGGCTGCCCGCCGGAAGCACGGTGAGAAGATGCGCCGGCAGTCCGTCCCAGGTCAGCGGTTGCCGCCTGCCCTGCAGCACGGAGGCGGTGCCCTCCGAGGCCACGATCGAAACGGCCCGTTCCTGCGGGTCGGCTGCGTCGAGCGGCTGATCGAGCCCGCCGAGCAGGTGGCTCACACCACCTGCGGCCTCGAACGCCTCCACAGAGCCATAGCCGGTGACCTCGAAGAAGCTCTGATTGGCGTAAAGCAGGGCCTGCTCGCGCTCGACCAGCACTCCGACAGCGAGCACGTCGAGAGCCTTTGCCGCGTCGGAGCCGGCCACGAGCGGCTCGCGATCCGGGCCCTGTCCCAGGAGCGCCCGGCCGATCGCATTGAAGTTCGACTGTTCGTCGACCGTCAGATCCACCACTTCGAGCGGTTCCGCTGCGGATAAGTCGGGAGCCTCGGCCGCCGCCATGACCGGGTTGGCCGGGGGCTGAGGGGAAGCGTTCGCTTCGGGCTCCGGCGCGGACGGCACCTGAGCCGTCGCCGCGGCAAAGGTCTGGTAGGGCCGCAAGGCGACGACCTTGGAGGAAAAGGCGACCGGGGGCTGCGAAACGCCCGAGACGTCATCGGACCCGGGCGCCTCGCCCGTGTCGGGCTGAGAGGGAATTGGAACGGCCTCGTGTGGGCGCTCCTCCGACGCAGTCGCACCCTCAGCGCCCTCGGCAGCCCCGGTACCGGGGCCACCGGCGGGTTGGAGAACAGTCTTAGCAGCAGCATCCGCATCGGCATCGGGCAGCGCCGAATGATCCGCCACCGCCCGGGCAGGCTCGGCCGGCCGATCAATCTCGTCCGGCACTTGCCGGGGCTCGGCTTCCCTGTCACCGGGGTTGCCGTCCCCGATCGGCTGGTCCGCTTCGCGCAGCCCTTCTTGCGGTGCCTCGGCCGGCGGCGAAAGCGGCAGCAGATCGGTCAAATCGGCGATCCCGAAGCCGCGGAAGCCCTCAAATTGACCAAGGTGGCCTACGACGGGAACGGCGCCAAGCGTCAGGGCAGCACTCGCGGGGGCGTTCGCCAGCGGCCAGCGCAGCCGCAGGCCGCTCCAGGACGCAGCCGAATCGAGGGCGATGCGGAGCGGGCCGTCGCCCTCGTCCACCCCCGCATTGGCGTGCGCCAGCAGATCCGCAAGCCGGTGTCCCAGCACGCCGGGGTCGTCGACGCCGACGAGATCGGGCACGCCGCCCGTCAGTCGAACCAGCCGGCCGTCCGCATCCGTCTGCCAAAGCAGGCGGATCGGGCGCGCGGCCGCCAGCCGGTCGCGGAGTCCCGAGAGCTGGTCGCCCCTGTTCTCGTTGGCGGCGTTCTGTCGGCTCGGCAGGATGGCAGGCCCTGGCT
The DNA here is from genome assembly GCA_964247575.1 of uncultured Lichenihabitans sp. Taxonomy (GTDB): domain Bacteria; phylum Pseudomonadota; class Alphaproteobacteria; order Rhizobiales; family Beijerinckiaceae; genus Lichenihabitans. The sequence continues at coordinate 23,530 of CAXTVD010000012.1, read as the reverse complement.
GCGTCGTCGGCTCGGGAGGCGTGCCCGGGGACACCTCGGTCGGGGCCGCCGCTGCAACCGGCCGCAGCGCGCCCACCGCGAAATCGGTCGCCAGATCCGGACTGGCGTCGTGGCCCGGCATGGCCAGAACGATGACCGATCGCCCGTCCGGCAGATGCGACAGGCTGATCGAGACCGCCAGCGTACGCGAGCGGAACCCCCTGATCAGGCGCAGCCGCTCAAGCCGCGGCGCCCCATCCTGCGAAAGCCGGGCGACGCTGGCCCCCAATCCCTCGCGCCCACGCCCGGCGAAGACCTGCGCGAACATGTCCTCCGGATCATCGGTCTCGAAGAGGATCGTCGCCGACCGGTTGGCCCAGACGATATGCAACGGGTCGAGCAGGGCGAGGATCACGGCGCCGCTGCGAGGACGGTCGGACCCGAAGCCGCTCGCGGCCAGCACCGCTTCGACGTCCCCGGCATGAAGACGCTGCTCGCTGCCTCCTGGCATCATCAAACTCACCCGCTCACGCGCCGATGCAGACCTCCGGAAGACCGGGCGTGTCGCCGAACCGTCGCGAGCACTCCCAGGCGACCAAGCTTAACAAGTTCTTACGAAATCCGCTGCACTTGCGAAAGTCGCCCCGGCCAAGGCTCGTGCAAATTCATAGCACATGGTGAATCGCCGAACGATGCGCCGCACAAGGATGTTGCAGCGCAACATAGATTGGCCTATAGAACCGGCAGATAGGGATCCACCTTGTCCGTCTGATCGAACCCGATCGAAACCGCACTTTGCGAGAAGGAGCCTGTTATGGCGTCGTCGACCTACGAAATTCCCAGTGAAATGCGCGACTTCGCCGAGAAGAGCGTCGATCAGGCCCGCAAGGCCTTCGAAGGCTTTGTGGGTGCGGCGCAGAAGGCAGCCGGTCAGGCCGACGAGACGGCCAACTCCGTGCATTCGAATGCGCGCGCCGTCGGCGGCAAGGCGATCGGCTTCGCCGAGGAGAATATCCGCTCGGCCTTCGACCATGCCCAGCGCCTCGTGCGGGCCAAGGACATGAACGAGGTTCTGTCGCTGCAGTCCGAATATCTGCGCGCCCAGATGGCAACCATTCAGGAGCAGACCAAGCAGCTTGGCACCACCTTGCAAGGTGTAGCCCAGTCCGCGATGCAGAGCACGTCCGAGAAGTAAGCAGCGCAAAACAGACGACACCTGGGTGCCAGAGCAGCCGAGGGTCATCCACCTTGCTGAGGCCGCCATCGGGCGGCTTTTTTTGTGGGTCTCGATGTCGCTCGGTCCACCGGAACCTCCCTCTGTCGCCATCCTGGGCGCCGGCCCCGCGGGACTGGCGGCGGCGGAGGTCGCGGCGCGCGGCGGCGCATGCGTCACGGTCTATGACCGGATGCCCTCGCCGGGCCGTAAATTCCTCCTGGCCGGGCGCGGCGGCCTCAACCTGACGCACGCCGAAGGGTTCGAGACCTTCATGGAGCGCTATGCGGCAGCTTCGCCTGCCTTGCGGCCGGCACTCCAGGCTTTTCCGCCCGGCGCGCTGCGGAGCTGGGCGCAGGACCTCGGCGAGCCGACCTTCATCGGAACGAGCGGGCGCGTCTTCCCCCGCAGCTTCAAGGCCTCGCCGCTGCTGCGGGCGTGGCTCCAGCGTCTGGCGACGCTCGGGGTCCAGCTCGCGCCGCGTCATCGCTGGACGGGCTGGACCGCGGACGGCGCGATCGCGTTCGACACCCCCGACGGCGCGCGGACCGTTCACGCGGACGCGACCGTGCTGGCGCTTGGCGGCGCAAGCTGGCCGAGGCTGGGCTCGGATGGCAGCTGGACGGCGATTCTGGGAGCTGCCGGCGTCGCGGTCGCTCCCCTGGCGCCCAGTAATTGCGCGTTCCTGGTGGATTGGTCGCCCTCTTTCCGGGATCGCTTCGAAGGTCAGGCGCTGAAGGGCGTGGCCGTGCGTTTCGGCTCCCACAGCGTGCGCGGCGACCTCATCGTCACGCGGGCCGGCCTGGAGGGCGGCCCGATTTATGCGCTGTCGGCGTCCCTGCGCGACGCGATCGGTCGCGGGGGTCGCGCAACCCTGCACCTCGCGCTGCGGCCCGATCTGGACGAGGCAGGCCTCCGGGCGCGGCTCGATCGGCAGCCGGCCAAGCAATCCGCCGCCACGCAACTGCGCAAGGCGTTGAAGCTGTCGCCCGTTGCCATCGCGCTGGTGGGGGACGCCCGACGCGCCAATCCGGACACACCCCTGCCGGCGCTGATCAACAGCCTGCCCGTGACCCTGGTCGCGCCGGGCCCCCTGGCCGAGGCGATCTCGACGGCGGGCGGCGTCGAGTGGCCGGAACTCGATGCTGATCTGATGCTGCGTCGGCGCCGCGGCGTGTTCGTCGCCGGGGAGATGCTGGACTGGGAGGCCCCGACCGGAGGCTATCTTCTGCAGGCCTGCTTTGCGACGGGGGCTGCCGCCGGTCGGGGCGTCCTGCAGTATCTCGAGACAGCCGGTGCGGCTGAGGGTCAGTTCTGATCCCTTGAGATTGCCGTGGTGCCCCGGCGCCGATCCGCCTATGAGGAACCCCCGCGCCGGCCCGCCAGCCGGCTGTCCCGCTGCCCTCCCCGAGTACTCTGCCCTTGTCCGTCGTCGTCCGCCTGTTTCCGCTCTGGACGGTTCTCGTCGCGGTGCTGGCCTATGTCTCCCCGTCCCTGTTCCACCCTGTCCTGCCCGACGTCTCGCTGCTGCTCGGGCTGATCATGTTCGCGATGGGCGTGTCGCTTCGCTTCGCCGATTTCCGGCGGGTGCTGGTCCAGCCGGCCCCGGTGCTGGCGGGGCTGGGGCTTCACTACCTGATCATGCCGCTCGCCGCCTTCCTGATCGCGCGGCTGCTGGGCATGCCGCCGGACCTGACGAACGGCATGATCCTGGTGGGCAGCGTCGCCAGCGGCACCGCCTCCACCGTGATGGTCTATCTGTCGGGCGGAGACGTCGCCCTGTCGGTCACCATCAGCGCCTTCTCGACCGTGGTCGGGATCGTCGCGACGCCGCTGCTGACCCGCCTCTACGTCTCGGCGGACATCGCGGTCGACACGACCGGACTGCTGACGAGCATCGTCGAGATCGTGGCCTTCCCCGTCGCGCTGGGCCTGACCGTCAACCACCTCGCGCACGGCGCGGTGCGACGGCTCGAGCCCGTGCTGCCCCTCGTCTCCATCGTCGCGATCCTCCTGATCATCGGGGCCGTTGTGGGCAACTCGCAAGCCGCCATCGCCCGCGTGGGACCGCTGGTGATGATCGGCGTCGTGCTCCACAACGGGGTCGGACTCCTCGGCGGCTACTGGGGCGGCCGGCTTCTTAAGTTCGATGAGAGCGTCTGCCGCACGCTGGCGCTAGAGGTCGGCATGCAAAACTCCGGCTTGGCCGCCGCCCTGGGGCTCAAGTATTTTTCGCCCCTGGCGGCTCTGCCGGGCGCGATCTTTTCCGTGTGGCACAATCTGTCGGGATCGCTCCTTGCCGGACTCTGGGCCGGGCGGCCCGTGGAAGCCGTAGCGGTCCCGCCCGTCACCGTCAGCCGATGACCGATGCGAGGGACGGCAGCCGGCAAGGAGCTCGGCGGGTGCGGAGCCGACGGCTGAGACTCGATGAGGACGGGCCGCGCCATCCGCGGCACGCCGCCCGACCGCGGTCGGCGGGGAGGCGGGCTTGCGCGGAGGCCGCGGCAGGACGATCTTCGGTCCAACGCCATATGTCCGCTTGAGGCCCGCGGCCTCGCACAGCACCGGTTCGGAGATGCCATGACTGCCTTGTCGGTACTCGACCTCGCTCCCATCCCACAGGGTGCGTCGGCCGGGGAAGCCCTTGCCCGCTCGCTCGACCTCGCCCGCCATGCCGAGCGCTGGGGCTACAACCGCTTTTGGGTCGCCGAGCACCACAACATGGTCGGCATCGCCAGCGCCGCCACGGCCGTGGTCGTGGGCTACCTCGCCGGCGGCACGACGACCATCCGCGTGGGTTCGGGCGGCATCATGCTGCCGAACCATTCGCCGCTGGTGATCGCCGAGCAGTTCGGGACCCTCGATGCGCTCTATCCCGGCCGGATCGACCTCGGCCTCGGCCGCGCGCCAGGCACGGACGGGCGGACGTTGCGGGCGCTTCGCCGCGACCCCTCCGCCGCCGACAGCTTTCCCCAGGATGTCCTGGAACTGCAGGCGCTGCTCGGCCCCGTGCAGCCGGGTCAGACGATCCAGGCCGTCCCGGGCGGCGGGTCGAACGTCCCCCTGTGGATTCTCGGATCCAGCCTGTTCGGCGCGCAACTCGCCGGCATGCTCGGCCTGCCCTACGCCTTCGCCTCCCATTTCGCGCCGGCTGCGCTGGGCGAGGCGCTGCGGATGTACCGCGCTAAGTTCGAGCCGTCCGAGCAGCTCGCCAGGCCGCACGCCATGATCGGCGCGAATGTCATCGTGGCCGAGACCGACGCGGAGGCCCGCCGGCTCTTCACCTCGGTGCAGCAGAGCTTCACCAACATGGTGCGCGGCACGCGCGGCAAGCTGCCGCCGCCGATCGACGACATCGAGACCTATTGGTACCCGCACGAGAAGGCGCAGGCCTCCGGCATGCTGGCCTGCTCGGTGATCGGCTCCCCCGAGACGGTGAGGCGCGGCCTCGACAAGCTGATCGGCGAAACGGGCGCCGACGAGATCATGGTCGCCGCCGCGGTGTTCGACCACGCGGCGCGACTGCGCTCCTACGAGCTCCTCGCGTCCATCGGCGTGGGCGGCGCACAGGAGCGGGTCGCCGCCTGAGCGTCCTTACGGGAAAGGCAGCCGGGCGGGCGCTCAGTCCCGGAGGGCGTTGGCCCTGATCCAGGTGTCGAGATCCCCGGCGGAACGGTCAGGGATCTGCTGCATCGGGACATGGCCGACGTCCGGATAGACGATCAGGTCCGCCCCGGGGATGGCCTGCGCCACCCGGCGGCTGTCGGCCGCCGAGACCAGGCGATCGGCCTCGCCCACCATCACCAGCGTCGGCACGCCGATCGCCGCCATCTGGCCGAGGAGCCCCTCATCCCCCTCCATCTGCAGTGTCGTCAGGATGTCGCGGTGGCCCGGCGCCCGCGCCAGATCGACGTAGCGGGCCACGAGGGCGGGCGTGACCAGCCGCTTGTCGTGGAAGGCAACCGCGAGGGAGCGACGCACGAGCGGCGTCAGATCGATGCGACGCAGGATCATGCGCCCCAACCCCGACGCGAGCAGGCGGAAGATCGGCGAGGGCGCCGAGCCCGGCCGCTGGACGGTGCTGACGGCATTGATCAGCACCAGTCCGTCCAGCCGCCCGGGATGGCGCAAGGCATAGGCGCAGGCCATCCGACCGCCCAGCGAATTGCCGATGAGCACGAAACGCCCCAGTCCGAGCCGGTCGGCGACGCTACCGACCAGATCGACCAGGCTGCGGATCGTGACATCCAGGCCCGGCGGCGCCGCCGTCAGGCCGTGCCCCGGCAGGTCGACGCTGATCACCCGGTAGCGTGGAACGAGGTGCTGGATCCACGGCTCCCAGTCCAGGGCGGACGCTGCAAAGCCGTGCAGCAGCACCAGAACGGGTGCGTCGCGCGGGCCGTCGTCGCGATAGTGGACACGGATCCCGCCGGGCGCCCTGACGTAGCGGGAGCTACGGCCGCCGTAGCGGCGTTCGAGATCCTCGTAGGGAATGTCGCCGCGTCGAAGGGCGAGGACGCCGGCGCCAAGGCTGGCCAGCAGCGTGACGCCTGCCCAGAGCAGCCGCCGCGACCCGTTCCGCATGGTTTCGTTCTCCGTACCCGCCGGCTCGGGTGCCCGTCGTCACGCTACAACGGCGCGCCCTGTCGAAAGCGGGCGTTTTGACGCGCCATGGACCATGGCGCGTCCGCAGCATCAAAGCGACAAAGTTCATCCTGATCACCGCAGGGTCCGTTGCTGGCTTGAGATGCGGCGGGTTGAGGAGCAACGGTTGACGCGTTCAAGTCAGTCACGCCGCGCGCGACGCGGACAGCGCCACCGCGCCGCAGCGGCCGGGCTGCTCGCCTCCGTCGTCTGGATCGGCGGCACGCTCGGCGTGTGTGCCGCGACCGTCTTCGTGACGGTGGATGGCGTGCTGCCGGCGCGAAGCCGGGTCTATGTGAGCCTCTGTACTGGAGGGCTGGAGCCGGCGAACTGCTCCAACGGCTTGTCGGAAACAGCGACGGGGCCGCGGATGACGTTCACCTTCGCCGATGTCACGCCTGGTTTCTACGCCGTGGCGGCGTTCCAGGACCTGAACGGCAACGGCGCACTCGACCGATCGCGCAACGGCCTGCCCTTGGAGCCGTACGGCTTCTCCAACGGGGCGGGCCGGACCACGAGCCCGCGCTTCGAGCGGGCGGCGGTGCGGGTCGAAGGCGACGTGGCGCTCGGCATCCGCCTGACCTCGATCGCCGCGTGGCGGCCGGACCAGCCGTGAGGCGCGGGGCTCCGTCACGTTTCGGTCGGGCGTGACGCTCGTCGCCGATCCTGTATGGGGCGCCCGCGCCGGCTTGGCCCAGCCTGACCCAGAGTCGGCCGCCGAGCTCGTCGCGACGGCCACGGACGTTCACGTCGAACGGGGCCGCCGCCCTGTCCTCAACGGCGTGTCCCTGGCCCTTCGCGCCGGGACGATCACCGTCCTCCTGGGGCCGAACGGGGCCGGCAAGTCCACGCTGATCAAGGCGTTCTGCGGCGCGGTCCCCCTCAGCGGCGGTGCGATCCGGGTCGCGGGCCACGATCCGCGCCTGAACCGGGCGGCTCGTGCGGCGATCGGCGTCGTGCCGCAGGAGATCGCGCTCTACGGCAAGCTCACCGTGCGGGAGAATCTCGAGACCTTCGCGGCGCTGAACGGCCGAACGGCCGGCGATCGGCGCGGACAGATCGACGCGGCGCTCGAGCGCACGGGCCTGTCCGGATCCGGCCATCGGCTCGCCGGCGTTCTGTCGGGCGGCCTGCAGCGCCGGGCCAACCTGGCCAGCGCGCTGATCGGCAATCCCAGGCTGCTACTGCTCGACGAACCGTCCGTCGGCCTTGACGTGACGGCCCGGGCCGGCATCGCCGCCGTCCTGCGCGGGCTGGCCGCCGAAACCCGATGCGCGATCCTGCTGACGACCCACCACGTGACGGAAGCGGAGGATCTGGCCGATCTCGCGGTGGTGATCGACGCCGGATGCGTGGTCGGCGCGGGCCCTCCCAAAGCGCTGATCGATCGACACTTCCCCGTCGCGGCGCGGCACGTCGAGGCCATCCTGGCCGAGCCGGCCGAGCCCCTCCTCGCCGCTCGCCTCTCTAAGCAAGGCTTCACGCCGGCGCCCGACGGGCTGACCTGGCGCGCGCTCGTCCCCACGGCTCCCGAGCGCACCCTTGCGATGCTGGAGGCCATGGGCACCAGCGAGCGCCCGTGGCTGCGCGAATGGCGCGTCCGTCGCCCGAGCCTGGAAGACGTCTACCTCAAGCTGCTGTCGCGAGACCAAAGCGCATGATGCTGCTGGCAGCGGCGCGGGTCATGCTCCTGCAGATGCTCCGCGACCGCGCCGCGCTGGTGCTGACCTTCGCCCTTCCGCCGCTGATCTTCGTCATCCTCGCGGCGATCTTCGCCGGGGCCACGGGCACCGAACTGCGGCTGCATGTCGGAGTTCTCGATCTGTCGGCCAGTGCCTCGGGGCAGCGGCTCTCGCAGGCGCTGGTGGGGCAATCGACCTTTCGCGTGACGATGGAAACGGGGGACGAGGCGCATCTGCGGACCATGGTGCGCGACGGGGAGGTCGATGTCGGCCTGCTCATCCGCTCCGACCTCCGCAGCGACAACGGCGCCTCCCCGGTTCCGCCGATCCTCATCATGGGCGACCCGTCGCGGGCCGTCGCGGCCCCCATCGTGATCGGGCAGGTCCAGCGTCTCATCAACGAGAAGCTGCCGGACGTCGCCTTGTCCCGCATCATCGCCGACGTGGAACAGGCCGGGAAGATCGACACCGACGAGCGCGCCTTTCTCGAACGGGCCTTTGCGGACGAGTTGAAGGGCGGCAACGAAGGCTTTTCCTTCGCGAAGCTCGTGGAGCAGCAGAATGCGACGCGCGGCGCCCTCGCCGGTGGGCCGATCGCCTACTATGCCGGCGCGGTGACCGCCCTGTTCCTCCTGTTCGCGGCGATGCAGGGGGCCGCAAGCCTGCTCGACGAACGCCAGGCCGGCATCCACGCCCGCCTCCTTGCCGGGCCGCATGGCCTGGGCGCCGTGGTCGTGGGCAAGTTCGTGTTCCTGACGGCCCAGGGCTTCGTGCAGACGGCGCTGATCTACCTCGTCGCCGCAGCCGTCTACGGGGTCGACCTGCGGGCCAACCCGCTGCTGTGGGGAACGACCGCCCTGCTGGCCGCGGCCATGGCCGCGGGGCTGGGCCTCGCGGTCAATGCCGCCTGTTCCAGCCGGCATCAGGCGCAGCTCTTCGCCAATTTCGGCGTGCTCGTCGTCTCGGCCGTCGGCGGCAGCATGGTGCCGCGTTTCCTGATGCCGCCCTGGCTGCAGCAGCTGAGCGGGCTCACGCCCAACGGCTGGGTCATCGAGGCCTTCCAGCGCGCCCTGCGCAGCGACACCCGGCTTGCGGAGATAGCGGCGCCGTGGCTGCTCCTCCTCGCTGTCACCCTCGGCGCGCTTGCCCTGGCCGCCGGGCTGGCGGGCCGCCAGAACGAGGCTTGACCGGCCGGCGGCGAGGAGGCGCCGGGACGGCAGTGTGCCGGACGAAAGCGCTACCGCAGCAGGAGGTCGATGATCCGCTCGTCCTTGCGGCCGTAGGGCGGCTTGAGCAGCCGCGTGAGGCTCAGCCGGCTCTGGGTGAACACCGGGCGACGGTGGCTGAAGGTGTCGAAGCCGGCCCGTCCGTGGTAGGCGCCCAGCCCTGACGCCCCGACGCCGCCAAACGGCAGGGCTTCGACCGCGGCGTGCAGCACCGTCTCGTTGACCGCCACCGTTCCGGACAGCGTGCGGTCGAGGAGCGCGGCCAGGCGAGCCCGGTCGCGGCCGAACCAGTAAAGCGCGAGCGGACGGGGCAGGCTGTTGATCTGCTCGATCGCCTCGTCGGGCGCGTTATAGGCGAGAACCGGCAGAAGCGGTCCGAAGATCTCCTCCTGCATGATGCGGCTCGACGGAGGCGGATCGAGAACGAGGGCGGCGGCGAGCTTCGGCGTCCCGACCGGGCGATCGAACAGCGGCACAAGGACATGCCCCTCCGCCAGTTCGGCCAGCCGGGCCCGGGCCCCCTCGTCGCGGACGGCCGTGTAGCCCGGCCCGTCCGGGTCGGGATAGAGGGTCCGCGCCGCTTCGCGCGCGGCCGCGACGAACGCCTCCCGCAGCGCCCGGGGCACAAGCACGTAATCGGGCGCGACGCAGGTCTGTCCGGCATTCATCAACTTGCCCGCGATGATCGCACGGGCGGCGGCCGGGATGTCGGCCCCGGCATCGATCACGCAGGGCGACTTGCCGCCGAGTTCCAACGTGACCGGGGTGAGGTGGCCGGCCGCGGCGGCCATCACCTTCCGGCCGTTCGCGGTCGAGCCGGTGAACAGCAGCGTGTCGAGCGGCAGGTGCGTCATCGCCGCCGCGACATCCGCCCCGCCCTGGACCACCGCCACGTGATCGGCGCCGAAGGCCTCGGCGAGGCAGCGCGCGAGCAGACCGGCGGTTCGCGGCGTCAGCTCCGACGGCTTGACCAGCACGCGGCAGCCTGCGGCCACGGCGCCGATCACGGGAAGCAGGGTCAGCTGGACGGGAAAATTGGAGGGCCCGAGGATGCCGGCGACCCCGAGCGGCTGCTTGACGATGCGCGCCCGGGCCGGCCAGAACCGCCAGCCGACGAACACCCGCTCGGGGGCGGCCCAGCGGCGCAGGCGAGGCAACGCGTGGTCGATCGCCCCCAGCACCGTGACGATCTCCGCGACCAGGGTTTCCCCGCGCGACCGGCCGCCGAAATCGGCATCGAGCGTGCGGGCGAAATCCTCCGCCCGCGAGCGGACTGCGGCGCGCAGCCGGCGCAGTCCCGCGCGCCGCTCGGGAAGCGGCACGCCGCCGTGCTGGCGAAAGGCGGCGCGCAGGACCTCATAGGCGTTCTGGAGAGCCTCGACCATCGTCTCCGCCGGCGGTCAGTTTTCCGGGAGATAGGCCCGGCCGCGCCAGACCGTCCGCACCCCGAGCCCCTGCCTCACCAGCGCGGTCCACTGGATGACCAGGGTCGTCAGCACGGCCAGCGGATGCAGCGGAACCGCGCCGACCGGCTCTCCATAGGCCCTCGCCTGGAGCAACCGCGACAGAAACGGCAGGGCGCAGGCGCCCCCGATCAGCGCCCAGACGGCCAGGGAGGCGCCGAACACGGCCGCGACAGCGAGGAGCAGAAGCGGAAGGACATGGCCGCCGACCAGCAGGAGCGTCCACACCGGCAGCGCCACGGGCTTCGCCATGCCCTCGGTCGCGTTCTTGAGAAAGCCGTTCCAGATCGCCGGGGCGCTGTCGTACATGCGGCAGGTCGCAAGGCGGCTCCCGTCGACGAGGTCGGTGCGGAAGCCATGGGCCCGGAACGAGCGCGGCAGCTTGAGCCCGTCATGCAGGCTGGCGCGGATGGCGCCATGGCCGCCCGCGGCGCGATAGGCGCTTGCCCGCACCATCATCATCTGGCCGCAGCCGGCCGCAAGGCTTTCCCGGCTGTGGCGGCGCATCATGACCACGGGCAGATAGCCCAGGATCAGGGTGTTGATCATCGGGATCGTGAGACGCTCGGCGACGGTCGGCATGGACTGGCGCGGCACCCCGCTGACGAGATCGATCCCGGCAGAGAGCGCCAAGCGGGCCGCCGCCTCGGGTTCGAGCACCACGTCGGCGTCGAGGAAGAGCAGATTGGGCCGGTTGGTCACGGTCGACAGGACGTAACAGGCGTGCTGCTTGCCGTTCCAGCCCGGCGGAAGGGACGGCGCCGTCAGGACGCGGAGCCGTGGATCGCGGCGGGCGAGGTCCGCCACGATCGCGCCGGTACCGTCAGTCGAATGGTCGTCGAGCACGACGACTTCGACGTCGGCGCCCACATTGCCCAGCGCGGCCGTTACGCATCGCGCGATCGAGCGTGCCTCGTTGCGGGCCGGGATCAGGATCGCGACGGAGGGCGGGGCGGCCGGGAGCGGCGGCCGGCGCAGCGCGCGCAGGTTGACCAGGGTCATGAGAAAGGGGAGCAGCGACAGCGCGAAGGCGACCGCCGCCACGGCTGTCACGAGGGTTCGCCGTGCGCGGCGGAGAACCGCTCGCCGCGGGCCAGGGCGCGCAGGCGCCGCCACAGGTCATAGAAGCCGCCGACCCCTGCGCCCCCCTCGATCAAGGTCGTGAAGCGGGCGGCGTTGCGGGTCATGGCCTCCTCGGCCAGGATGTCCATCGTCGCCTCGAGACGGCAGGCGAGTTCGTCCCCCGCGGTCCTGCGGTCGAGCGCGAGCAGGCTGCGCGCCGGCACGGGCTCGCCGAAGCGCATGAGCAGTTCGGGCTTGCGCTCATCCCAGAACGGGTAATCGAGGGCCAGGGGCACGAGGGTCGCATCCGGCACCCGGGACAGGAGATGCGCGAGGCCCGGGGCCAGCCGGACCGGTCGCTCACGCACGTCCACGAAGCGGCCCTGCGGCGTCACGATGAGGAGGTTGTCGGGCTGCTCCAGGACGACCTGCGCGGTCCGCAGGAAGGTGGCCGCACCGGCAAGGCTGTCCTGCGCCACGCCGAAAGCCCCGATCCGGGCCATGAAGCCGTAGCGCCCGATCATGACCTCGTCGATCGGCGCGAAGACGGAGCGGCCGGGAAACAGCTTCGCCGGCATGGCGGCGAAGACCGTGGCGTCCCACCAGGAGGGATGGTTGCTATAAAGGATCAACCGCGGCGTGGATGCGGGCGGCAGCGCACCGCTCTTGGAGACGCGCACCGCGTGGAAGTCCCGGCGCAGCGCGCTCGTGAAGATCCGCACGAAGACGGCGAACCAGAGCGGCGAGCGGCGGGCCACCGCCTGCCGCGCGAGACGGTCGAGGCGCGCCTCGCGGCCCTCGCCCGGGTCGGTCACTACGACGCCGTCCGCAGCATCTGGCTGTCCTGGTCGAGCGCATCCGCGGCGATCCAGCCGGACATCATGACCATGGGCATGCCGGGGCCGGGATGGGCGGCGCCGCCCGCGAGATAAAGGCCCTTGACCTGGCGGGAGCGATTGCCGGGTTTGAACGCGCCGAGGAACTTGCCATGGCTCGCAAGACCATAGATCGCGCCGTTCAAAACCTTGTAGCGGTCGTGGATGTCCTGCGGCGTCAGCGCGCGCTCGAAGACGATCCGATCCTCGATATCCGGCATGCCCGCCGTCCGCTTCAGCTTGTCGAGGATCACCTGCCGGTAGGCGGGGAACATCGTCTTCCAGTCGTGGTGGGGGCGCAGATAGGGGGTGTGGACCAGCACGTAAAGCGCTTCCCCGCCGGGAGGCGCGACGCTCGGGTCCGAGCGGGCCGGCGCGGCGATGTAGCAGGTGGGGTCCGGCGCGGGCTCGCCGCGACCGTAGATCCAGTCGAACTCCTCCTTGGCGCTGCGCGAGAACACGAAGTCGTGATGCAGCAGGTGATCATAGCCCTTGGACAGGCCGAGATAGAGGACGACGCCCGAACAGGCGGGCTTGTAGCGCTTGGCGTAGTCGGTCGCGGGCTGGCCGCCCACCAGCTCCACATAAGTCCGCACGGCGTCCATGTTGGACACCACGGCGGAAGCAGGGTGGTGCTCGCCCCCGGCCGTTTGCACGCCGGCCACGGCGCCGTTGCGGATATCGAGCCCCGTCACCTCCGTGCCGGTCCTGACCGTCACGCCGAGCCGCTTGCCCAGGCTCGCCAGGGCCTCGGCCACGGCCCGCGTGCCGCCCACCGGGTACCAGATGCCGCCGCTGGCCTGCATATGGGCGATCGCGCAGAGCACCGCGGGCGAGGCGTAGGGCGAGGACCCGACATACTGCGTGAAATGGTCGAGCATCTGCGCGACGCGCTCGTCCGGCATGTGACGGCGGACATTGCCCGCCACCGACTGGCCCATGCGGAGCGACATGACGTCCTTCAGGGTCGACGAGGTCATGTTGCGCTTGAAGTCGATCGTATCGCGCAGGTCCTCGACGGACTTCCAGAAGAAGAAGCGCTGCGAGACCTCGTGCAGGTTCTCGGCAAAGGCCTGGAACTTGCTGTAGCCCTGGCCGAGGCCCTGCCCCGGCGCGAAACGATCGAGATCCGCGGCCATAGCGGCCGTGTCTTCCTGCAGATCCAGCACCGCGCCGTCCTCGAAGAAGCAGCGCCATTGCGGGTCGAGGCGGATCAGGTCGAGATGGTCCTCGAGCGTCTCGCCGGCCTCGGCGAAGATGCGGCGCAACACGGCGGGCACCGTCAGGATGGTCGGGCCCATGTCGAAGCGGAAGCCGTCCTCCTGCAGGACGGCGGCCTTGCCCCCGAACCATGGATTCTTGTCGAACAGCGTGACGGCGTGGCCGCGAGCGGCGAGGACGGCGGCGGCCGCGAGCCCGCCGAGGCCGCTGCCGATCACCGCTACGGTTTGTGGACTGGTCATGAAGCGGCCCGTGCGGAACGAAGCGAAGGAACTGATAGACTAGACGGGGACCGGCGCCGAAAGCGGCATCTCGCCCATGACGGAAACCGGAACGCGGTGCCCCAGGCCAAAATCCCGGAGCACCAGGTCCGCCGTGATCCGCGCCCCTTCGTAGATCACCGGCAGGCCGGACCCCGGATGGGTGCCACCGCCGGCGAGATAGACCCCGTCGACGCCCTCGAAACGGTTCTTCGGCCGGAACAGCAGCATCTGATCGAGCGTGTGCGCGAGATTGAAGGTCGCGCCGCGATAGATGCCGAGCTGATCACGCCAGTCGTCGGGAGTGACCATCTTCTCGTAGCGGATGCGTTGCCGCAGCCCGGTCAGGCCAAATTTCTCCAGCCGGTCGATGACGACATCCCGGAAGCGGGCCTTCTCGGCCTCCCAGTCGATCTTGCCGCAATGGCCGACCGGTACGAGAACGTAGAGCGAGGCATGATCCGGGCCGCCGAAAGCCGGGTCCGATCGGGACGGATTCTGCACATAGATGGACGGATCGGTAGGCGGCCGCTCGGCGGCCTCGATCTCGGCGACGTTCTGCCGATAGGCCCGGCTCAGGAAGATCGTGTGGTGGTCGAGTTGGTCGTAGCGCCCCTCGACCCCGAGGTAGAGCATGAAGGTCGAGCAGGAGTAACTGGCCTTCTCGATCTTCGCGTCGGACCACCGCTTGCGCAAGGCCGCTGGGATCAGGCGGGGGATGGCCTGGGCGAAGTCGCCATTGACCACCACGGCGTCGAACGGCTCGACGCCCTCGCGCGTCCGGATGCCCGTCGCGCGCCGCCCCTCGAACTCGATGCCCTCGACGGGCTGCTCGAGCCTGATGGTGGCGCCGAGCTGCCCGGCCGCCTCCGCCATGCCCTCGCTCACCGCGCCGCACCCGCCTATGGGATGCCAGACCCCGAACTCATATTCGAGGAAGGACAGGATCGTGAACAGGCTCGGGCAGCGGAACGGCGACATGCCGAGATATTTGGTCTGGAATGAGAAGGCGAGACGGATGCGCTCGTCCTTGAACAGGCGGCCGAGGTCGTCGTCGACGGACGAGAGCGGCCCGAGCCAGCGCAGCGACTTGAGAACGTCGGGCGTGAGAAGGTCGAACGGACTGAGAAACGGCTTCTGGAGCACGGGGCGGAACGCCTCGAGCTTGCTCCGGCCCCGGGCGATGAAGGCCCGGATGTTCTTGGCATCCGCAGGGTCGATTTTGGCGATCTCGGCTTCCAGCTTGTCGAGATCAGCGGTCGCCCGCAGTTCGGGACCATCCTCGAATTTGAGGAGGTAATGCGGATCCAGCCGCTTGAGGGTGACGAAATCGTCGAGCGACAGCCCGCAGCGATGAAAAAGGCTTTGAAGCACCTGCGGGTAGAGGAAGAAGGTCGGCCCCACATCGAAGCGGTAGGCCCCGTCCTCGATCGTGCTGGTCCGGCCGCCGACCCGTGCGGCCCGCTCGAAGATCGTCACGTCGGTGCCGGCGGCCGCGAGTAGCATGGCGCTGGCCAGCCCTCCCGGGCCGGCCCCGATGACGGCCACGCGCTTCTGTCGATCCCGACCCACTGAAACCATGCGGTTTACTACTCCGGTCTTGCCGGGCCGAGCTATGCGCCAACGCCGTCTGAGACCATGTGCCGCGACGCCGCGCAAGGGAAGCCGAGCCTGCGCAGTGACCGGATCATCCGGCCCGCGCGAGGGGTGATGTGCGCAGATTTTCCAGCAGATCGGCGGGGTCCTTGAAGATGGCGACGCAGCCCGCGCCCCGGAGATCCTCCTCCGACCAGCCGCCGCAGGTGACGCCGACGGTGCGAAGGCCGGCCTTGGTCGCTGCGACCGCATCGTGCGGCGTGTCGCCGACGACCACGATCTCCGTCGGGTTGATGCCGCCGAGCTTCTTGATGGCAGCCTGGAAGATGTCGGGATGCGGCTTGCTCTTCTCGGCGTCGTCGGACGAGGTCTCCGCGTGGATGAGATCCACGATGTCGGCCACCTCCTCGTAATGCTTGAGCTCGTCCTCCTTGGCGGAGGAGGCGAGGGCGATCTTCTGCCCGTCGGCCAGGAGACGCTCGAAGAGCGCCCGGACGGCCGGGAAGGCCTTCACCTGGTCGATGTAACGGGCCTTGAACAGCTTGCCACGGTGCTCCTCGAGCGCCTTGCCCTTCTCCTGGACCTCCGCCGCGGACAGGAACACGGGGACAAGCTGGTCACCGCCCTTGCCGATCTCGCGGCGCACATCGTCGAAGGCTACCTCATGGCCGAAATCGCGCAGGGCTTCGACCCAGGCTTGCGCGTGCAGGTCGACCGAGTCGAGAAGCGTGCCGTCCACGTCGAAGATCACAGCCTTGGTCACGACAGCTCCTTTGAGCGACGGCCGGGTGTCTGCGCCCGACGGACTTGAATGGTTGCTCCGGTCAATGTCCGGGTCGGGTCATCGTTCCGGCGCAGCCCTCGGTTGCAAGCGCAGATCGCCCAGGGCCGGTGTCGCATCGTGCTAGACTGGCGGCCGTCTCGAAGGGACCCTCCATGAGTCTTGCCGCCGTCCGCGCCCAGCTCGCCGCCATCGCGCCCGATCTCGCCATCCTGGAACACGCCGTGCCGACGGGCACCGTCACCCAGGCCGCCGAAGCGCACGGCGTCGAGCCCGGCCGCATCGCCAAGACGCTGTCGGTGCGGGTCGGCGCACGCGCCTTCCTGCTCGTGGTGCGAGGCGACGCGCGACTCGACAACCGCAAGGCCAAGGAGGCTTTCGGCGGCAAGACCAGCATGCTCGGGCCGGACGAGGTCGAGCGCCTCACGGGGCACCCGGTCGGGGGTGTCTGTCCGTTCGGCCTGCCAACGCCGCTGCCGATCTATTGCGACGTGTCGCTGCGCGGCTTTCCCGACGTCATTCCGGCGGCGGGCTCCACGAACTCGTCCCTCCGCATCGCGCCCGAGCGCCTCGCGGCGCTGACCGGCGCCGCCTGGGTCGATGTGTGCCAGGCGTCCGCCTGAGGGGCGTCGACCTGGACGGCCGGCCACCGGACGGTCAGACTGGAGGGGGATGGTCGGAGGGCTTGGCAGTGACAAGGGTGAGCACAGCGGCGGGGCGAGATCGGCCCCGTGAACCCAAACGGCGGCGCGGCCGATGAGACCGGGCGAGACGGACGTGCTCGTCGTCGTCGACGTGCAGAACGACTTCCTGCCCGGCGGCTCGCTCGCGGTGCCCGACGGGGACGCGGTGATCGCGCCGATCAATGCGCTGGGGGAGCGCTTCGCCCACATCGTCCTGACGCAGGACTGGCACGGTCCGGGCCACGTGTCCTTCGCCTCGAGCCACACCGGCAAGCAGCCGTTCCAGACGATCGAGCTTCCTTACGGCACCCAGGTGCTGTGGCCCGACCACTGCGTGCAGGGATCGAGGGGAGCGGCCCTCGCCGAGGGTCTCCACCTCCCCCGGGCCGAGCTCATCCTCCGAAAGGGGTTCCATCCCGAGGTCGACAGCTATTCCGGCTTCACCGAGGCCGACCGCAGCACGACCACGGGTCTCGGCAGCTATCTGAGGGCGCGCGGTTTCAGCCGCGTCTTCGTCTGCGGGCTGGCGACGGACTATTGCGTGGGATGGACCGCCATGGACGCGGTGCAGGAGGGCCTGTCCGCCGTCGTGATCGACGATGCGAGCCGGGCCATCGACCTCGACGGGAGCCTGGCTGCGGCCTGGCGCGCGATGGCGGAGGCCGGGGTGAGGCGCACCGGCACGGGCCAGGTGTTCTGAAACGGTGCGTGGATCCACCTCGCAGGCCGGGGGCGACCCGCTCCGCCATGCCGGCTGACGCGACGGCGCGCGCGCACGCTTCGGTCCTGCATCGCCTGCCGGCCGGGTGGAAGCTCTGGGGGCTTGCCGTCGCGGGGACTCTCGCCTTCCTCACACCCAACTGGCGGGTGCTGGCCGTCGGGCTCGCCGGATCCCTCGCCCTCGCCGGTCTCGCCGGGATGCCACCGCGCGACGTGATCGGCTCCTGGCGCGCGGCCGCGCCGGTTCTCCTTCTCGTCTTCGTGGCCCAGGGTTTCGGGGGGGCATGGCCGGAGGCCTTCGCGGCGGTGCTCCGCGTGGCCACGCTCATCCTGCTCGCCACCGTCGTGAGCGCCACGACGCGGCAATCCGCCATGACCGAGGCGATCGCGGCCGGGCTGCGTCCCCTGCGACGTCTGGGCCTCGACCCCGACGCGCTGGCGCTCGGCCTGTCGCTGGCGCTGCGTTTCATCCCGCTGATCGCGGCCGAGGCGGCCCTGGTCCGGGACGCGCAGCGCGCCCGCGGGCTCGAGCGCAGTCCGCTCGCGTTGTTCGTGCCGCTGATCGTGCGCATCCTTAAGATGGCCGACGATCTCGCGGACGCCATCGAGGCGCGCTCGTGAGGGCGCTCCCAGGCCGGAGCCGCCGGACCGGTCAGGCGCGGGCGGCGCTCATCGGGTAGGACCGCTGCACGGTCTGCGCCACGATCGCCGCGAGGACGACCTTCAGCGCGTCGCCCGGCAGGAACAGGACCGAACCGGCTGCGACCTTGGCCAGCGGCACATGCGTGACCAGGGCCAGCCACGGCATGCCGATCGCGTAGACCACGCCGATCCCGCCCGCCGCGATGGCCACCATCGACCAGCCGAGCCCCGCCGGCAGGCGGCGTGTCAGGACGCCGACGACGACGGCCGCCACGGGCCAGCCGAAGAGATAGCCCGCGGTCGGCCCGAAGAACACGCCGAGGCCGCCGCGCCCGCCCGCCAGAAGCGGCAGACCGGCTGCGACGAGCACGAGGAACAGCACCAGCGCGAGCCCGCCCCGGCGCGCCCCGATGATGGCGCCGGCCAGCATCGGCCCCATCGACTGCGCCGTCACGGGAACCGGAAGGACCGGTAACGGGATCGGGGGAAACAGGGCGAGCGCCGCGGTCAGCGCGGCAAACAGCGCGATCTGGACGACCTCGCGTGTGGTCATGAAGCGAGCGCCTCGAGGACGCCCGCGGTCCGGTCGACCGGGTCGGCGGGGTCGACGGCCAGCTCGGTCGGCGTGTCGAGAAACAGCCGGTAGGCCGGATTGTCGGTCTCGTCCCAGCAGGGATAGCCGAGTTCGGCGAGGCGGTCGGCGAAGCTGGCCCGGTCGGCCGGAGCGACCTGGATGCCGGCCAGCACGCGACCATAATCGGCGCCGTGGTTGCGGTAGTGGAACAGCGATATGTTCCATTCCGGCTTGAGGCTGGTGAGAAAGCTCAGCAGCGCGCCGGGCCGCTCGGGGAACTGGAAGCGGTAGAGCACCTCGTGGGCAAGGTCCGGGACGCGGCCCCCGACCATGTAGCGCACATGGAGCTTGGCCAGCTCGTTATCGGACATGTCGACCACGGCATGGCCGCTGTCGCGCAGCAGCGCCATCACCTGCTGCTTCTCCTGAAGGCCGCCCGACAGCTTTACCCCGACGAAGATATGGGCGCTGCGGCCGGGCGCATAGCGGTAGTTGAACTCGGTGATGGCGCGGTCGCCGAGCATGGCGATGAAGGCGCGGTAGCTGCCGGGCGCCTCGGGAATGGTCACGGCGAGCAGCGCCTCGCCCCGCTCGCCGAGCTCTGCGCGCTCGGCCACATGCCGCAGCCGGTCGAAGTTGACGTTGGCGCCGCTGTTCACCGCGATCAGGCTGCCGCCGGTGCCCGGACCGCGCTCGCACCAGGCTTTAAGCCCGGCGAGGGCCAGCGCGCCCGCCGGCTCGGCAATGCCGCGCGTGTCGTCGAAGATGTCCTTGATGGCCGCGCAGATCGCGTCGGTGGACACGGTGACCACCTCGTCCAGCACCTCGCGGCAGATGCGGAACGTCTCGACACCCGCCTGCCGGACGGCGACGCCGTCGGCGAACAGCCCGACCCGGTCGAGGCTCACCCGCTCGTCGGCGCGCAGCGCCGCCTGCATGGAGGCGGCATCGTCCGGCTCGACCCCGATCACCTTGACCTCGGGCCGCAGGAACTTGACGTAGGCCCCGACGCCCGCCGCGAGCCCGCCCCCGCCCACCGGAACGAAGATCGCCTCGATCGGCCCGGAATGCCGGCGCAGGATCTCCATGCCGACCGTGCCCTGTCCGGCGATCACGTCGAGGTCGTCGAAGGGCGGAACATAGACGAGATCGCCGGCGGCCTGGAGCTGCCGCGCATGGGCCTGGGCGTCGTCGAAGGCATCGCCGTGCAGCACCACCTGGCCACCGAGCCGGCGCACCGCATCCACCTTGATGCCCGGCGTCGTGCGCGGCATCACCACCGTGGCGACGACGCCGAGCCGGGCGGCGGCCAGCGCGACGCCCTGGGCGTGGTTGCCCGCCGACGCCGCGATCACGCCCCGCGCCCGCGCCGCCGCGTCCAGGGCGGCGATCTTGTTGTAGGCGCCCCGCAGCTTGAAGGAGAAGATCGACTGGAGATCCTCGCGCTTCAGCCAGACCGGCCGCGCCAGGCGCTTGGTAAGGCGCGGCATGGGATCTAGCGGGGTATCGATCGCGACATCGTAGACCCGCGCCGCCAGGATGCGTTTGACGATGTCCTGCAAGGCCCCGACCCGTTTCCTTTCGCGCGATGCAGGCCGCCATCCGCGCGCGGCGCGCAAGGCTCGGAAATCCGGGTCAAGGCACGGCGGCAAGAGGCGGACGCGTCACGACGATCCTTGGAGACGCGCGCAGGGCGCAGGCTCAGGATCGGCTTCCATCATCCGGCAGCAGATAGCATCGGCACGGCACGAAGGCGAGGTCTGGCGGGAGGACCCCTGCGCCTCGTCATGGGGCAACGCATGACCGCGAAGGGCGGCAGCGCATATCGCGGGTTGCCCCCGTCGACCGGCCTAGAAACCGGTCCAGTCGGTCACGAAGGCGCGGTAGTCGCAGGTGATCTCCTCGCCGGCCGCGATGGGCCGGCGGGCCAGGGTGACGAAGGGCTGGAAGGCGGTGTTCGGCTCGTCGCTGTGGTTGATGAATTTGGCATGGTCGCAGGAGAGGACCAGGCCATCAGGCACGTCGGGCGTGGTATAACCGTAGATCGACAAGTGGTCCTGGAAGGCCTCCGGCAGCGCGCTGACCCGGTCGTGAGGGATCACGAGGTCGATCCCGCGCTCGAAGCGCCAGATGATGGCGCCTTCGGCGACCGCGTCGACGCTGAACACGCCGGTGCCGTGGATGGCGCTCGGGCCCACGCGGGTGCGGATCAGAAACATCGGGGTCGCTCCCTTCGGGCCAGGCGGGCCGCCATCACCGCACCGCGTCGAACAGGCCGAGCGCCTCGACACGGTCGAGATCGCCCGCGAGCAGCTTGGCGCCGATGTCGCGGCGGTAGCGGACGTTGGGCACCACCACGCGATCGGCCAGGACATAGGCCGCGGCCTGGGCGGCCGGCAGGTCCGCGCCGGTGCCCGTCACCACGAGGGTCCAGCCGTGATAGCCCGCCGTCACGAGCTGCCCGTCCTCCAGGCCGACCTCGCCGTAGTGGATGTTGCGCCGGTCCTCGTCGGTGAGGTCGCCCTCGAACAGGACGGGAAGGCCGATCGGCTCGTTGACGTAGTGGCGGATATAGGGGAACGGGCGGGTCGTCATGACGATGCCCACCGCAAAGCCCGGGCGGGTCACGAACGGCGCGCCCGATCGCGTGACCATGGCCCGGAACAGGTCGGACCAGGACGTCCGCTGCAGGGGATCCAGGATGGCGAAGCCGGGATAGCCGAAGCGGCAGGTGAATTCGAGCGGCCAGATCCCGCGCTCGTTCACGATGGTGTTGAGATTGATGTACCCGCAATAGCCGTTGGCGCGCAGGAGCGGCGCCATGCGCGCCAGCGTGCGCTCGAAGAAGGTGGTCGTGCGCGCATAAGTGACGACGGTGCCCATCTCGCCGGTGAGTTCACCCAGATCGCCGGGGAAGAAGTGCTTGTGCTCCCAGTCGAGGCAGGCGGGGGTCAGGAACCGCTCGCCGTCGAAATAGGCGCCGACGCCCATCTCGACGCCGTCGATGAAGGCCATCAGGATCAGGCGCGCCCTGCCGGGTTCGTCGTTCGCCCGCGCGCGCAGCAGGGCGATGACGTCGCGGCCGTCGGGCAGCTGGCCGATATAGTTGTCGTGCGAGGCATGATCCGGCCCGCTATATTTGAGCACGTAGCGGCTCGGATGCTCGGCCAGGAAGGCGAGCGCCGCCTCTGCGTGGTCGAATTC
>CAXTVD010000012.1:0-1695 GCA_964247575.1 uncultured Lichenihabitans sp. | reverse complement strand
CTGATGCGCTCGCGGCCGGTCAGTCGGAACTTGGCGGCGATCATGGCCCGCACGCCCCGTCCGTCTCGGAGCCGGCCGACATAATTGTCGGCAGCGCCCCAGCCCTGGCCGTTGAACTTGAGCACGGTGCGCCCGGGGTGCCGGTCGAGGAAGGCGAAGGCGGCGGCCGGCTCGTCGAATTCGTGGATGGCGGCGATGGGCAGGCCGAGATCCGCCAGCACCCGTTGCGCATAGGCGCGATCGTTCTCCAGCCGGTCGCCGAAGGCGCTGCCCCCGATCACATGGAGGCCCTCGCCCCGTAGCCGGTCCTGCAGGGCGCCGCGGTCATAGGCGACGTTCTCGAACAGGACGATGCCGTCCGGCCCGGCCTGCCGGATCCAGGGAAGCTGGGCCTCCCAGTCGTCGACCCGCTCGACGATGCCGGCCAGCGTGCCGTGGCACATCGGCTCGCTGATCGAGACGCGGACCTCGTGACCTTCCTCCCGCAGGCGCACATAGAGCGCGTTCAGGTCGCAGGTGTCACCGATCCCGAGAAAGCGCATCGCAGCTCCAGGGCTTACCCGGCCAGGCTCGACCGCATCGGCTGGCGCGGCACGCCTCTC
This sequence comes from uncultured Lichenihabitans sp., assembly GCA_964247575.1. Classification (GTDB taxonomy): domain Bacteria; phylum Pseudomonadota; class Alphaproteobacteria; order Rhizobiales; family Beijerinckiaceae; genus Lichenihabitans. The sequence continues at coordinate 1,093 of CAXTVD010000012.1, read as the reverse complement.
AACGGGGCACAGGCCGCATCGGGTCCACCCCGGCGAGGACCTTGACCATATGGACGGCGATACCGCCGGACCATTGCTCCTCGCGCTCGACCGCAAAGCCGCGGGCCGCGTAGAAGGCGATGTTCGCGGCGAACCGCCCATTGGTGTAGAGGCGCAGCAGCGGACGCCCGTGCTGCCGTGCCAGCCCTTCGGCATGGGCCACGAGCGCCCCGCCGAGACCGCGGCCCTGATGGTCCGGGTCCACCGCAAGGTTCTCGACCAGGAGGTCGTCCGCTCGCAGGATCGTCTCGACGAGGGCGACGGCGCGGCCGTCCTCCACAGCCAGGTCGACCCGATGCTCGCGCACGACCCGGTCGTGGTCGGCGGTCATCGGAAGCGGCTCGCGGCCGATCACCGGCACCCATTTGGCATAGGCCCGCCGGGTCAGGGCGCGGACCGCTTCGACATCGTCCGGGCCGGCCTGGCGCAGCACCACGACGAGACCGCGCCGCTCAGATGTGGATGGCCCGCTTGTCCACGGCCATCGCCGCCTCCTTGACGGCCTCCGACATGGTGGGATGGGCGTGGCAGGTCCGCGCCAGATCCTCCGCCGAGCCGCCGAACTCCATGAGGACGGAGGCCTCCTGGATCAGCTCGCCCGCGCCGGCCCCGATGATGTGCACGCCCAGCACCCGGTCGGTGTCCGCATCCGCGAGGACCTTGACCGAACCGTCGGTATGACGGGTGGCGCGCGCGCGGCCGTTCGCGGTGTAGGGGAACTTGCCCGTCTTGTAGACGACGCCGGCCGCCTTCAGCTCCTCCTCCGTGAAGCCGACGGAGGCCAGTTCCGGCATGGTGTAGATGACGGCCGGAATGACCCCATAATTCACGTGGCCGGCCTGCCCGGCCAGGATCTCGGCCACGGCGATCCCCTCGTCCTCGGCCTTGTGCGCCAGCATCGGCCCGCGCACGACGTCGCCGATTGCGTAGATGCCGGGCACGCTGGTGGCGAAATGCTCGTCGATGATCACGCGACCGCGCTCGGTCGCGACGCCCGCTGCCTCGCAGTCCAGCCCCCCGGTATTGGGGCGGCGCCCGATGGCGACCAGCACCA
>CAXTVD010000011.1:15194-27637 GCA_964247575.1 uncultured Lichenihabitans sp. | reverse complement strand
CCCCAGGATGGTGCCGCCGTCCTTGGACCCGATTGGCTCGGGGTCGCTGGGGGCGGCCATCGCCGCTGCCGCCGAACCGGCCAGGGCACCGCTCGCAAGGGCGACCTTCATCATGTTGCGTCGGTTGAGCGTATCCATGTCGAACCTTGTCGTGCTGTCGTCGGTCAAAGATTGTTCGCGCTGTCGCCGCCGGTCACGTCGTAGGTCGCGCCCGACACCATGCGGGCCTCGTCCGAGGCGAGGAACACGACGACCGGTGCCACGTCCCCGGGGTCGATCCAGGGCACGCCGAGCGGGGTCTTGGCGAGGAGCTTGCTCCGGGCCTCGCTTTCGAGGTCGTCCGTCGCCGCCGTCGTGTCGAGGTCGCCGACGGCCTGGGCGTAGCGCTGGCGATGCCGCGTGAGCGGCGTATCGATCAGCCCCGGGATCACGGCGTTGACCGTAATCTTGTGCTCGCCGAGGTCGAGGGCGGCCGACTTCATCAGTCCGATGCTGCCCCACTTGGACGCGGAATAGGCGGCGCCGAACTTGGTGCCGTGCCGGCCCTGCGTCGACGAGGTCACGATGATCCGCCCCCCGCCGTTCTGCACGAGGTGCGGCGCGACGGCGCGGATCGTGTTGGCGGTTCCTGTGAGATTGACGTCGATCTGGTCCCGCCAGTCGGTTCCCGTCATCTCCAGAAGCGGCGTGAAGGCCTGGATGCCGGCATTGGCGAACAGGATGTCGAGGCGCCCGAATTCGATGTTCGCCTGCACGGCAGCTTCCTGAAGGGCGCGCAGGTCCCGGATGTCGAGCCGCCGGTCCAGCCAGCGGACCCCTTCGGCCCGCACCAGACGACCCGTCTCCTCGAGTTCGTCGCCCGTCGCGGGCGTGACCTCGAGCGTCGCGCTCACCGCACCGGCGATGTCGATTCCCAAAACGTCGGCGCCCTCGCGGGCGAAGGCGACGGCCGTGGCCCTGCCGATGCCGCGCGCTGCACCGGTGACGATCGCGGCCTTGCCGCTGAGCCGGCCCCCTTTCGACCGGGCTTCTCCCGCTTGCGTTTCGGCGACCATCGTGCGGTTTCCCTAGGCTTACTCTGCCGGGGTAACGAACGAGGGGCGTGCTCGTTGCCTTCGTTGCTCGGGAGTGATCCCGTGGGAATGGACGTGTCGGCCCGCTCGTCCGGGTCGAGAGGCGCCGCACCGAGGAAGGAAGGTTCCGCGCCGCTGCAGGATGCTTCGGCGTGCCGCTCTATTGCGGCCGAAAGCGCTCGCTCACCGCTTCGGCTTCTCCAGCGCCCGGGCAAGCTCCGCCTTGGTCATGCGCGACCGGCCTGGAATGTCCCGCGACTTGGCCTGTTCATAGAGCGCGGCGCGCGAAAGCTCCTGATGCGCCGTCTCGTGCCCCGTGTCGCGATGCTGCGCCGTCTTCTCCGCGATGTCCCTGGGCTGGGCGGAGAACTGCTTGCCCTTGGCCGAATCCGCCCGCTTCTTGCGGGTTGTCCGGGCATAGTCGCTGGTGCTGAGCGCCTCGCGCGCCTCCTTGGGCAGGTAGCGCTCGCCGGTCTCGCCGCTTTTCCGGCCGGACTTGGTGCCCCATTCCTCCTCGGTCCATTGGACGAGGTGATTGTCCGCGCTCTTCTGTCCCTCGTAGGCGCCACCTTCGTGCTTGTACTCCTGCACCGCCAGCTGGGCCTTGCGGGCCGACCACTGACCGGGCTTGCCGCCCTTGTCGCCGTCGGTGACCTCGCCCTTGACCTTCTCCCACAGCTTCGGATCGGATTTTTTTGCGGTGCCGGCCATCGCAGCCCTCCTTCGCGGTCGAGGCTTGCAACGTGCGACCGGCTGCCGCCGATCCTGCGACACAGTGCGCGGCCCGGCTCCGGGCGCGGCCGCGGAGCCTCCTAACGCGGCTTGTTCTCACGAAGGAAGCCGTCCACGCGGCGCAGGGCGTCGGCGATGTTCTCGGCCGAGTTGGCGTAGCTGAAGCGCAGATAGCCCTCGCCGTGCACGCCGAAATCGGGACCGCCGATGGTCGCGACGCCGGCCTGCTCCAGCAGCGCGCTCGCCAACGGCTTCGACAGCCAGCCCGTGCCCGCAATGTTGGGGAAGGCGTAAAAGGCGCCTTTCGGGACGACGGCCCGCACACCCGGCAGCGCGTTGAGCCCGTCGACGATCAGCCGGCGGCGGCGGTCGAAGGCCGCCACCATCGCGGCGACCGCGTCCTGCGGTCCTTCGAGCGCGGCAAGGCCGGCCCATTGCGTCGCGGCATTGGTGCAGGAAAAGCTGTTGACCACCAGCTTGCGCGCCTTGTCGTAGAGGTCCCCCGGCCAGATGCTGTAGCCGAGCCGCCACCCCGTCATGGCATAGGTCTTGGACCAGCCGTCCAGCAGGATCAGCCGGTCGCGGAGCGCCGGATAGGCCAGCAGCGTCTGATGCGGCAGGCCGTCATAGGTCATCTGGCCATAGATCTCGTCGGACATCACGGCCGTCCGGGGAAACCGGTCGAGACCGGCGGCCAGGGCATCGATCTCAGCCTTGGGTGTGACACCGCCCGTGGGATTGGCGGGCGAGTTGAGGATCAGCAGGCGCGTCGCGGGCGTGATCAGGTCGAGCGTTTCGGCGGCGGAGAAGGCGAAGCCGTTCTCCTCGCGGATCGGCACGGGGATCGGCCGCGCCCCGGTGAACTCGATCATCGAGCGATAGATGGGAAAGCCCGGATCGGGATAGAGGATGTCGACCCCGGGTTCCCCGAACAGGAGAATGGCCATGAACATCGTCACTTTTCCGCCGGGCACGATCATCACCCGCTCGGGCGAGACCTCGACCGCGTGGCGGCGGTGGAGGTCTGCGGCGACTGCCTCGCGGAGCGGCAGCAGGCCCGTCGCCGGCGTATAGCCGTGATGGCCGTCGCGCAGCGACTTGATGGCGGCCTCGACGATGTGGGGCGGGGTCGGAAAGTCGGGCTGGCCGATGCCCATGTTGATGATGTCGCGGCCCTGGCGCGCGAGCTCGGTCGCCCGCGCCAGCACCGCGAAGGCGTTCTCCTCGCCAATCCGATCGAAAGCCGCGACGGTGGGCAGCATGAAAGTCCCTTTTCCCTGCATCATCTGGCACGACGATGCGGCTCCGCCCGGAGCCTGGCAAGCGCTCTTGTGCGAAGCCATCGCATCGACGACGACACGAGACGGTCATGGACCCGGCATGGTCCTTGCGTGTATGCTCGCTGCCCGACCATTGTTATCGCGCAGCAGAGTTCAAGCGACGTGCCCGAAGGCGAGCCCAGTCCAGTCCGCATTCAGCCCGACGCATCGGCCGGGGTCTGCGGCAAGCCGGTTCTGATCATCCTCCACCAGGAGCATTCGACCCCGGGCCGGATCGGACGCCTGTTGCGCGGGCAGGGCCTTGCGCTGGATATCCGGCGGCCCCGCTTCGGTGATCCGCTTCCGGAGACCATGGCCGACCATGCCGGCGCCATCGTGTTCGGCGGGCCGATGAGCGCCAACGATCCCGACGACTACATCAGGACCGAGACCGACTGGATCGGCGTTCCGCTGCGGGAGAACGCTCCCTTTCTGGGGGTGTGCCTCGGCGCGCAGATGCTGGCCCGGCATCTCGGGGAGACCGTGTTTCCGCATCCGGAGGGACGGGTCGAGATCGGCTACTACCCCATCACGCCAACACCGGCGGCCGAGGCGCTGTTCGGCAACACCTTTCCCCGCCGCGTCTACCAGTGGCACCGGGAGGGCTTCCGGACGCCGGCGGGAACGGTGGCGCTGGCGACCGGCCTCGACTTCGAATGCCAGGCGTTCCACACGGGCCGGGCCTATGGCGTTCAGTTCCACCCGGAAGTCACCTACGCCATGATGTGCAAGTGGACGGTGATGGCGGCGCAGCGCATGGTTCTGCCCGGGGCCTTGCCCCGGCGGGGGCATCTGGACGGCTGGTTCGAGCACGACGGCGCGGTGGCGCGCTGGACGGAGGCGTTTCTCCGCTTCTGGCTCTCCGGCGAGCCGCGCCTGGCCCGGCCACCCCAGCAGATGCCGGCCGAGCCCGCCTTCGCCCCCGATGCTCTGGCGCCGCTGGTCGCCTGAGGGGACCCCGTCGCAGGCTTCCCCCTGACGTCCGGCAGGGTCGCAGCGGGGCCAGGATCTTTCGATCGAGGATCAGCACCGGCCGGACGGCCCTGCTTGTGTGGAGCTGCGCCCGCTTCTCCCGAGAACCAGACCTGCATGCCGGCTCCCAACATCCTTCTCGTCATGGTCGACCAGCTCGCGCCGGCTTTCCTCCCCATGCACGGTCATCCGCTGGTGCAGACGCCCCACCTCTCGGCGCTGGCCAGCCGCGGCGTCGTGTTCGACAACGCCTATTGCAACGCGCCACTCTGCTCGCCGTCGCGGACCGCCTTCATGACGGGATGCCTGCCGTCGCGGACGGGAGGCTACGACAACGCCGCCGAGTTCCGGGCGGACCTCCCCACCTTCGCCCACTACCTCCGGCGGTCCGGCTATCGCACGGTCCTGGCGGGCAAGATGCACTTCTGCGGTCCCGACCAGATGCATGGCTTCGAGGAGCGGCTCACCACCGACATCTATCCCGCCGACTACGGCTGGACGCCGGACTGGGACCACCCGGAGGAGCGGCCGAGCTGGTACCACAATATGAGCTCGGTCACGGAGGCCGGCCTGTGCGTGCGCACCAACCAGATCGACTACGACGAGGAGGTCGTCTTCACCGCCGAGCGGGCGATCTACGACCATGTGCGCGGGCGCGACGACCGCCCCTTCCTCCTCGTGGCCTCCCTCACCCATCCGCATGATCCCTTCGCGATCACGCCCGAGTTCTGGAACCTCTACGACCACGCCGCGATCGACCTGCCGCGGGTCCGACAGGAGGAGGTCGAAGCCGACCCGCATACGCGCCGGCTCCGCCACGTCTGTGCCATGGACGCGGTCGACGTCACGGACGAGCAGGTGCGCAGGGCCCGCCATGCCTATTACGGGGCCATCACCTTCTGCGACCGCAACCTCGGCGTCCTGACCCGCGCCCTCGAGCGGACCGGCCTCGCGCAGGACACGGTCGTGGTCTTCCTCGGCGACCACGGCGAGATGCTGGGCGAGCGGGGCCTCTGGTACAAGATGAGCTTCTTCGAGGGGGCGTGCCGGGTCCCGCTTCTCGTCTCCGCGCCGGGCCTGTTCGCGCCGCGCCGCGTGCCGGAAGCCGTGTCGCTGGTGGACGTCCTGCCGACTCTCGTCGAGCTCGCGGGCGGCCGTCCCGAGCGCGATCTGGCCGGACCGATCGACGGGCGGAGCCTGGTGCCGCATCTCGGCGGGCGGGCGGACGCGCACGACGAGGTCTATGGCGAGTACCTGGCCGAGGGCGCCGTCTCGCCGCTGGTGATGATCCGGCGCGGCCCCTGGAAGTTCATCCATTCCCTCGGCGACCCGGACCAGCTCTACGATCTCGTCAACGATCCCGACGAGCGGATCAATCGCGCGCAGGCGGAGGCGGGGCGGCTCGCGGCGTTCCGGGAGGAGGTGGCCCGCCGGTGGGACCTGCCGGCGCTCGACCGGGCGGTGCGGGAGAGCCAGCGCCGGCGGCGGCTCGTCGACACCGCCCTCATGACGGGGACAACCAAGCCCTGGGACTACCAGCCGTTCCGCGACGCGAGCCGCCAATATATGCGCAACACGGTCGACCTCGATGACCTCGAGGCGATGGCGCGGTTTCCTCGCGTCACGCCCTGAGACGGGCTCGGCCGACGCGCGGCGCGGGCGAGGGGGCAATCCGGCGCGTCTCGACGCCGGACCGCCGAGCCTTGAGGCGAGCGGCCTACATGCCCTTCATCTTCTGCATCTTGCACTTGGACCGGAAGGTCTTGCGGGCCTTGCCATGCAGGCCCTGCTGGGTCGCCTCGTCCGAACAGGCCTTGGAGATCGCCTTCTTGTCCATGGCCGGCGCCGCGGCCGCGGCCGGCGCTGCCGCCGGTGCTGCGGGAGGGGTGGTCTGTGCGAAAGCCGCCCCGGAGAGCACCATGCCGGCTGCGAGGCTGGCCGCGAGAAGCGTGCGCGTGAACGTCATGATCGGATCATCCCTTTGTCGTCGTGACATCGGCGGCCGCGCGCCGCCCCGGGTCGCGCGCCGCTGTCACCGGCCCACCATAGGATGGCGCAGACGAAAGAAAAGCGTGGTTCCGCCGGGCCGGAGGGTTGACCACAGCGGGCCAGCCCGGCGACTGATCGGCACGGACGTATCCCCGGGAGCAAGCCTATGAGGACGGACCCCGTCCTGTTGACCGTGGTGGCCATGCTCGTGCTCACCGCCACGGGCGCGTCGTCGCGCAGCCTGCTTCCCCCGGAAAAGGCCCCGGCGGCACGCCTGGGCGGAGCGCAGCAGGACGCGGCCTGCGCGGCCTTCGGGCCCGGTTTCCGGAAAATCGAGGGAAGCGACACCTGCGTGAAGATCGGCGGGTCCGTCCGGGTCGAGACCGGGCTCAATTCGAGCGGGTCGTCCTTCGTCCCGCCTCGCAACTAGCCCTGACGCTCAGGGTGCATCGGTCGTGCGTTTCAGGGCACCCCAGCGGGGGGATTGCTGCCAACTTATCAGCACCGCCGTGACCCCGTGCATGCCGAAGGTGGTCTTGGCCGAGCCTTTCGCGGCAAGGATGAGCAGCATGTCGCCGACGGGGTGATTGCCTCGACCAGTAGGACGAGGCTGCTTTGCACGGGCTCGCCGGGCTCGATCGATCCGGCCGGATCAGACCCAGCGCCCGCATCGAAACGGGCGGCGCTGGTCGTCCGCGGTGTTGGAGACGACGGCTGCTTGCAGCCAGCGCGCCCCGGTAGCGGCTCGACGAGCGTTTCCTAGCGCGCGCCCGACCCCTGATTGGGGACGATCGAGAGGGCCGGCATCGGCGCGTGGTCGATCAGCACGGGGGGCTCGCCAGCAGGCTTCAGGGATCCCCGCCGCAGGTCGTCGCGTCGATCCCGGAGGGCCGTTCGCACCTGGTCGACCGCCATGTTCAGCATGGCGACCCGCCGCTCATCGAAGCTGCGCAGAAAGCCGGCATCCAGCACGGAGGCGACGATCGCATCGACCTCCTCCTCGATCTCGTCCAGCGCCGTCGGCGAAGCCGTTGCCCGGACGGCCTTGCACAGGGCTAGCAGCCGCGCCACGAGATCCTCGACCTGCGGGCCGCCCGAGGACCCGATGCGGCTGAAGATGGCGGTTGCCCCGGAGGCCAGGACACCCAGAACCATCGCGCCGATATAGATGAGGTCGCTGTACTGATCGAGGAAGCTCTCCTCGTCGTCGTCGATATAGGCTGCCGTGCCGGGATGGACGGGCATCGCCGCCCCCTTGTCCGTCGAGGGCGCCTCCATGCGGCGGGCGACGGGGGCGATCTGCGCTAGGGCCACCCGCTCGGACAGCAGGAAGCGCGTGATGGCGCCCACGACGCCCCCGTCGAGATCCTCGCGCGCCACCAGGCGATAGGTCACGCCGAGCGTGTCGAACTCCTCCGCGGGGCGGGGCGGGGTGCCGCCGAAGGCGCCGCGGACGACCTCGATGGAGTCGTAGGCGGGCAGTCGCTGGGCGATGGCGTCCGCCTCGGCGACGGGCAGGAAGACGGGCGGGCCCTCGCCGGCTGCGGCGACGGCCTTGATCGCGCCCGGCACGACGCCGGACGAGACCAAGCCCACCGCGAAGACGGCGTCCACGGTCTTGGCCTTGAGCGCCTTGCCGATGTCTTCGAGCTTGAGCGGGATCAAGGTCACCGCGTCGGGCGCAAGGTCGTACTGGCCGAGCGCGGTCTTGAGGAGCTGGTCGTCGCCAGCCCGCTCGGCCACCACGCCGACGGTCTTGCCGCCGAGATCGCCGATCTTCTCCACGTCCGAGCCGCCGGGTGCAACCAGCAGCCCGGCATCCTTGTGGAGCACCACGACCGTATCGCCGTTGGACGGCAGCCCGACATCGGTCCGCACCACGGCAAGATCGGCCGTCCCGCCATCGAGGGCTGCGGCGGAGGCCGCCGCGCTTTCCGTGTTGACCAGCTTGAAGCGGACGGGCCTGTGGCCGTGCTTGAGGAGCTTGGCCGCGGCCCCCATGAGGTCGTAATCCTCGGCATCGGAGGTCGACACCGCGACCCGCACCGTGGTGGGCCGCTCGACATACATGCCCAGGGACACCGCGATCATCGCGGCCGACAGGACCCCGAACCCCACCGAAGCGATCAGCAACGTGCGGCGCATCGCCTGTCTCCACCCTGGGTTCACGAGCAACCGCCCGGTCATGGGAGGCGGTCCGGGCGTTTTGATGACGCCTCGGCGCTTCAACCCCCGAGCGGCCGAAAGCGCCTCACGTGTTGAAGCGGAAATGCAGCACGTCGCCGTCGGCGACCACGTAGTCCTTGCCTTCGAGCCGGAACCTGCCCTGCTCGCGCGCGCCCGCTTCGCCCCGGGCGGCGACGTAGTCGTCGTAGCCGATCGTCTCGGCGCGGATGAAGCCCTTCTCGAAGTCGCTGTGGATCACCCCGGCCGCCTGCGGCGCGCGGGTTCCCTTGGAAATCGTCCAGGCGCGGGCCTCCTTCGGCCCCACGGTGAAGAAGGTCACGAGGTGAAGCAGATTGTATCCCGCCCGGATGACCCGGTTCAGCCCGGGCTCGGTGAGCCCGACCGCGTCGAGGTAGTCGCGCTGCTCCTCGGCGGGGAGCACGGCGATCTCGCTCTCGATCTTGGCGGAGACGACCACGCTGACCGCGCCCTCGGCCGCCGCACGCGTGGCGACCTCGGCCGAGAAACCGTTGCCGGCCTCCGCCGCCGCTTCCTCGACGTTGCAGACGTAGAGCACGGGCTTGGACGACAGGAGCCCCAGGCCGGCGAAGGCCTTGCGCTCCTCGGGCTTCAGCTCGACCAGACGGGCGGGCTTTCCCTCGCGCAGCAGCACGAGGCAGCGCGCCATCAGCTCGGCCAGCTCCCTGGCGTCCTTGTCGCCGCCCTTGCCCTTCTTCTCCAGCGCGGGCAGCCGCTTCTCCAGACTGTCGAGATCGGAGAGCATCAGCTCGGTCTCGATCGTTTCGATGTCGTTCAGGGGGGCGATGGCTCCCTCGACATGGGTGATGTCGCTGTCCTCGAAGCAGCGGACGACGTGGGCGATCGCGTCGCATTCCCGGATGTTGGCCAGGAACTGATTGCCGAGTCCCTCGCCCTTGGAGGCGCCGCGGACCAGCCCGGCGATGTCCACGAAGGTCAGCCGCGTCGGGATGATCTCCTTCGAGCCGGCGATGGGCGCCAGGGTGTCGAGCCGCGGGTCGGGCACGGCGACGTCGCCGACATTGGGCTCGATCGTGCAGAACGGGTAGTTGGCGGCCTGGGCAGCCGCCGTCTGCGTCAGCGCGTTGAAAAGGGTCGACTTGCCGACGTTGGGCAGGCCGACGATGCCGCATTTGAAGCCCATCGCCTGGATCTCGTTGTGGTTCGCGCCGGACGGGCGCGGAAGGGTGTCGCCGGACACGGGGGGACGGTCACGTCGTCTTGCCGCAGCACGGGGACGAGCGCAACCGGCGCGGCGGGAGGAGATCTCCCGGTGCTAGGCCTTCGGTCTGCCTCCGGTCGCGAGGCCGGCCTCGCCGAACCCCGCAGCCACCATGGCGAGGTGGACCTTGTTCTGGAACCCCGCCTCGTCCCCGCGCAGCAGCAGCCCGGCCTCGCGGGCGGCCGCCTCGCACAGCGCCGCCACCCAGGGCCGCTCGGCTTTGGCGAAGTCGCTGAGCACATAGCCGTGCACCAGCTCCTTCGCGCCGGGATGGCCGATCCCGAGACGGACCCGGCGGTAGTCGTTGCCGCACAGCGCCGTGATGGAGCGCAGGCCGTTATGCCCGGCATTGCCCCCGCCGGTCTTCACGCGGAGCTTGGCCGGCGCGAGATCGAGCTCGTCGTGGAACACGATCAGGTGGTCGAGCGGCAGCTTGTAGAAGCGCAGGGCCTCGCCCGTCGAGCGCCCGCTGTCGTTCATGAAGGTCGTGGGCTTGAGCAGGACGACGCGCTCGCCGTCGATCAGCCCCTCGGCGGCCTGGCCCTGGAACCTGCTCCGGAACGGGCCGATGCGGTAGGCAGCCGCGAGCGCCTCGACCGCGTGGAAGCCGATATTATGCCGGTTGCCCGCATATTGCGCGCCCGGATTGCCGAGGCCGGCGAGGATGAACATGGCCCGGGACCGGTGCGGCGGCCGGAACGACCGCCCGCCGCACCGGGCACCTTACTTCTTGCCGGCGGGCTTGGCGGGCGCGGCCGGAGCCTTGGCGGGCGCGGCCCCCTTGGCCGGGGCGCCCTTGGCCGCGCCACCCTTCGGCGGGGCTGCGGCGGCCGACTTGGCCGAGGCTTCCGCGGCGGCGGCGGCTTCGGCGCTCACTTCGGCTTCCGACAACGTCGTGGGCGGGGTCACGGAGGCGATGGTGAAGTCGCGGCCCCGGATGGTAGGCGAGCAGCCGTCCGGCAGCTTGACCTGCGAGATGTGCAGCGACTCGTTAATCTCGAGCGCGCCGACATCGACCTCGACCGAATCCGGGATGCGGTCGCCCGGCACCATCAGCTCGATCGCGTGCAGCACGATGTTCAGCGCCCCGCCGCCCTTGATGCCCGGCGCGTCCTCCATGTTCACGAAGTGCACGGGGATGCTGAGCTTCAGTCGCGACCCTGCCTGCAGGCGGAAGAAGTCGACATGCAGCGGGATGTCCTTGACGGGATCGAGCTGGTAGTCGCGGGCGATGACGCGCTCACGCCGCCCCGCAATGTCGAGTTCGACGATCGTGGTCAGGAAGTGACCGGCATAGATCATCTTGTGCAGTTCGCGATAGTCGAGCGAGATCGGCTCGGCGGCTTCCTTGCCGCCATAGATCACGCCGGGAACGCGGCCTTCGCGGCGTACGCTGCGGGCGGCCCCCTTGCCGAGCCCGCTGCGGACCGCGGCCGCGAGTTGTTTGGTCGCTGCCATGGTGTCCTCGTCTGATGTTGGCCGTCGCGACGGCGACGGTCCCGGAATGGCCGTCAGGACGGCCGCTTCGCGCGCGCTCACGCCTCCAGGGGTGTCGGATCAAGCACGCGGGAAGGCCAGCCCATAGAGAGTCGAGGGGCGAAACACAAGCGCGGGCGGCTTGCACGCCTTGTCCGGCAAGCCGCAGCGCCCTTCGCCTACCAGGGCGGCTCCTCGTCGGGGGCATCGAGCGCTTCGATGAAGCGGGCCAGGGTCATGATCTCAAGCCCCGGCAGGACCGAACGCAGGTCCCCGCGCTTGCGCAGGATCCGGCGATCCTGTGTGAGGAAGTGAGTGCAGCCGGCTTCGGCAGCCTCGGAGAGGTGCAACGCATCGGCTTCATGCTTGCCTGAGGGAGCATCGCCCCGAAGGATGGCCCGCACGCGGATCCGGTCGAGCTTCCGGGCGTGGGTGAGGGGCGGCAGCGGCGCGACCTGCGGGGGCAGTGCGTCCCGCACGGCGTCCGGGGTCTGCGGGCGCGCCAGTTCCGCCCGGACGCCGGGGGCGACGAGGACCGACACCTCGCCTGCTACGACGAGGGCCCGGAACCGGCTGACAAGCGCATCGCGCTCGGTGCCGTCGCCGTCGAGGACATTGGCATCGATCGCGACGATCCCGATTCCAGGCTCGGTCATGGACCCTGCATTCATGCTGAAGAGACGCTCCATGCATCCTAACCCGAGGCGCCCGCGTTGATCCCGTGCAATCAACACGGACACCGGACATGACCACGAGCAGCATCACGCGGCGCCGTCTCGCGCGCCTCGGAGGCGGCCTCTCCGCCCTTGCCCTCGCCCTGGGTTTCGGGCTGAGCGGGGCGCAGGCCCAGGACGTGCAGACCCCGCACAAGGGGCATCAGGGCCACGCGATGCACACGGCCGCCGCTCCGCCGCTGACCGTGCATCGCCGCCTTCCCTCGCTCGTCACGTCCGAGCCGATCGTGGCGACCGATGGATTCTATGACGGCACGGGGTTCTTCCGGCGGTGGAACGACACGCGGCTCTACTCCTTTTATGGGTGGCGGCTGGGCGGGGACAACTTCTACGGCGATCAGGCCGGCGATCCGATCACGCGCGGCAACGCCTCCCTGGGCATGATCGCGGGCTACGGACCGGCGAACGGGGGCTACGGCGGACCGCACTTCGACAGCGTCGGCGGCTTCCACAACGGTCCGGGCCCGGGAGCCCAGGAAGCAGACGACTATGCCACCGGCAGCATCTGGCAGCCGCATTACGATCGCCCGCAGCCGCATTACCCCAGCGTTAGGCAGCAGGTCGCGGAGTTGAATACGGGGCTGGCCGGAACGGGACAGGTCGCACGGGTCAAATCGAGCCGGGAGCGGTGGGAAGAGGCCTACCGCGCGAGCGCCGTCCAGCGTGCCAGCTTTGGGGGCTCGGTTCCGGTGGCCGACCAGCCTCACGAGGATGCGGGCGA
>CAXTVD010000011.1:6911-15164 GCA_964247575.1 uncultured Lichenihabitans sp. | reverse complement strand
CCGCCTCTGCCGTCCAGCCGTCACGCGACCGAGGCGGGTTCGACGGGTGGGTGCGTGCCCGGGGGCGCGTCCGTGTCGCCCCGGGCGACCAGGTCCGCCCGCTCGGTGGAGGTCGCGAGAGCCTCGAACTGGACGGCGGTGGTCGAAGCCGGCGCCTCCGCGCCGATCTCGGCACGGTAGCTCCTGGCAAGGATCTCATAGAGCGGGCGCCAATGGTCCTCGGCCTCGACCGCGAGGGCCTCGGCGATCTGGGTCGCTTCCAGAGGACGCGCATGGCGGCTGGCGTGCAGCATGCTCCCGTGCCGCCGCGACCACTGCGCGAAGTGCTCCGTCGCCGCGAAGTCGGCTGAACCGACCAGCGTGAAGAGCTTGGTGACGGCCGAACGCCCCTTCACCTTGACGGCGTCCACCTCGAGCCATGCGTAACGCGCCGTCCGCTCCTGCACGGCGACCGTGGCGAGAAGGTCGACGCCGTAGGTCTTGGTCAGGGCTTCGAGGCGGGCCGCCACATTCACCGGATCACCGAGCGCGGAGTAGTCGAAGCGCTGGGTCGAACCCATGTTGCCGACGCTGCAGGCGCCGTAGTTCAGTCCGATGCCCATCCGCACGTCGAGAACGCGCCCCTCCTCTGCGGGACGATCCCGGTTCTCTCGATTGAAATTCGCCAGGGCGCGCCGCATGGCGAGCGCGGCCTCGACGGCACGGGTCGTATGGTCGGCGACGTCCAGCGGGGCGTTCCAGAACGCGACGATGGCGTCGCCGATATATTTGTCGACGGTGCCCTCGTGCTCGAGGATTGTGTCCGTCATCGGGGTCAGGTACAGATTGAGGAACTGGGCGACCTGGGCCGCCGTCAGCCCCTCGGAGATGGTCGAGAAATTGCGCAGATCCGAGAACAGGATCGTCAGGTTGCGCGTCTCGCCGCTGAGGACCAGCAGCTCCGGTCGTTCGGCGATGCGGGACACCACGGCGGGGGCGACGAACTTGCCGAAGGCCGCCCGCACCTGCCGCCTGGAGCGCCGCTCGGTCTGCCAGAGCAGGGAGGCGCCGAGAAGATAGGTGAGGCCGACCGTGACTGACGGGATGACCGGGTCGATCAGGATGGACAGCCTGGTGAACCAGATCCACGAACCCAGGACGAACAGGGTCACGATCCAGCTGCCGATGATGCTGCCCATCAGCGGGGCGACGCGCGGCAGCAGGAGGCCGAGGCCGACGATGCACAGGATCGTGACGGCGACCTCGGCGCCGATCGCCCAGTCGGGACGGGAGAGCAGGCGGCCGGTCAGCACCTGTTCGAGAAGCTGGGCATGGACTTCCACGCCGGGAACGGCCGCGTCCAGCGGGGTCGCGCGAATGTCCCCCAGGCCGACGGCCGTGGTGCCGACGAAGATGACGCGGCCGCGCACCTGGTCGGCCGCCACCCTGCCCTCCAGGAGATCGGCCGCCGAGAGGATCCGGCGCGGGTCCGTGGGGGAGTAGCGGGGCCGCACGATGCCGTGCGCGCCCGTCGGAATTTCGATCCCGCCGACCGCGATCGCGTTCAGCCCGGTCTTGCTGCCGAAGGCGGAGGTGCCACTGGCGTTGGAGGCGCGCAACACGAAGGTCGACGCGCCCAGCGCCACCCGCAGCGCCTCCAGCGCAAGGGCCGGCATGAGCTGGTCTCCGACGCGCAGGAACAGCGGCACCTTGCGGACGATCTGGTCCTTGTCGGGCAGCCAGTTCGTGGCGCCCAGCCCGCCGGCCGCCTCGCGAAGGACCGGGATCGGCAGCACGGCGGTCCGGAACGAGGGAATGAAGGGGGTGGCCTCGTCGCCCGCCACCGCGAAGCCGGCCTTGGGCGTCCAGGAGCGGACAGGTCCCGCGCCGGTCATGGTGCCGCCGAGCACGACCGGTCCGTCCGCCATGGCCGCTGCGAGCCGGCTGTCGTTGGATGCGGGCAGGGTCATGTCCTTGAACAGGGCCGCCTCGGCCGGATGGTCGGCGAGCAGCGCCAGGACGTTCTCGATGCTGCTTCGGTCCGGCTCGGCGAAGAGAATGTCGAAGGCGATGGCCGAGGCGCCCAGGCTGCGGAGCCGGGCCACCAGCTCGGCGATCCGCGTGCGGGGCCAGGGCCATTGGCCGAACCGGTCCAGGCTGGTCTCGTCGATCGCCAGGACGCGCACGGGGACGTCCGGATCGTAGGGCGGCGGCGCAAGGCGCTGGAAGGTGTCGAAGGCGAAGTTCTGCAGATCGGCCACGACGGACGGCTGCGCACTGGCCAGGACAAGCGTCAGCGCGATGAGAAGGAGATGGAGCAGCACATAGACATGGCTGGGCCGCATGGCCGTCGCTCCTGGGCCGCTGCCCTCCCTAGAACCGGTATTCCATCCGCCCCTTCACCGCGTTCTCGCTCGCCGTCGCGCCGACCAGCCCGGTATAGGACAGGCCGATGTCGAGGACGGCCGAGGTGCGGTAGTCCAGCGCGACCTCGGCGGCCAACGCGTCCCGATCGATCGGCGTGCCCGAGACGGTGAAGGGATTGGACCCGGCGGAGGCGAAGGCCAGCGTCGACACGGGGGTCACGTTGCCGATCGTGTGCTGCCAGCCGAGGAAGGCGTGCGCCACCATGGGCACGCCGGTGAGCGGCGCGACTTCGCCCCGCACCCCGAGCGTGGTCGTGCCGAGATCGTTGTCCTGCGGCGAGCCGATCAGGGCTGCCGCGCCGCCGTGCTCGTCGAAGCCGTCCTGGTGGACGTGCAGGATGGCCGCGCCGGCGACGGGCTCCAGCACCGCGCGGGCAAAGGCGAAGCGGTAGCCGATCTCGCCGAAGCCCTGCGCCGCGAGGCCGCCATAGCTTGCCCGGTCGCTCTCGAGGAAGCCGGGGAACGCGACCCGCCGCACCGTGTCCGTGGACGTCCCGCTGACCGTCGTGCCGAGACGGATGTCGACCGCGCCGTAGCGGGCGCCGCCGTAGAGCGAGCCGAAGACGCCCTGCACCGTGCCGCTGCCCCCGTCGACGTGGGAGGTGAAGCTCGTATTGGTATAGCCGCCCGCCACGCCCGCCCGCCACGCATCCAGCGGGCCGCTGAGCGGCGTGTCGACCCCGAGCACGAAGCCGCCGAGCGAACGGTCGAGCCCGCCGGCGTTGAGCCCGCCGTCGCTATGGCCGAAGCTCCCGAAGCCCTCGCCCCATGCCGTGTAGCTGGCGGGCGTCACCGGCACGGGATCGGGGACCGGACCGTAGCACCGCACAAGCGCCGGCAGACGGTCGGTCGAGAACTGGTCGAGCACCTGACGGGCCGACAGGCCGCTGCCTCCCACGTCCCACAGCCGATCGAGCACGAGGCCGGTGAGGATCTGGCTGGTCGACCGGACGACGGTCGTGCTGCTGGCCTGGGCGATGCCCGAACTCGCCGCAAACGCCTGACGGGCGCCCGCCTGATCCTGCAGCAGGACGGCGTTGTAGAGTGCCGAATTCGGGCCGAGGCCCTGGAGGGCCCGCGCGACGGCGGCCTGGTTGGGCGTCGCCGCGAGCGCGGCGAAGTCCCTCAGGCGGAGATTGAGCAGCACATCGTCAGCCGTGTAGCTCACGCTGGGCGCGAACAGGGCGAGCGCGCTGGCGACGTCGATCGTCCCGAAGGTGCCTGACACGCCGCCGGGGGCCGTCAGGAGCGTATAGGTCTTCGAGACGGTGAAGGGCCCCGTACCGGCCAGGACGGACAGCCGCGCTCCGCCCAGGGCCGCGCTCCCGCCGACGGACAGGCGGTTCGACGAGCCGTCGCCGTTGACCGTCACCTGGTCGGTCGACCCGGCGGCGAAGGTGACGTTGCCCAGCACCGTGAGCGTCCGGCCCGCCGCCGGCGCGACCGTCGCTCCGGACTGGGTGACGAGAGCCCCGACCGTTCCGCCACCCCCGAGCGCCGCCCCGCCCGCCACCGTCACCGTCGAGTTCCCGACCGAGCCGTCGACCTCAAGAGTGCCCGCTGCGACGCTCGTCGCGCCCGAATAGGTGTTGTCCGCCGTGAGAACGAGCGTGCCGCTGCCGATCTTGGTCAGGGCGCCGGATCCGGAGATCGGACCGGCGATGGTCTGGGTGCCGCTGCCCGTGTCGATCGTCGGGTCGGCAGTCCCGGTCAGCCGGATCGCGTTGGCCAGGGTCAGGCCGTCCGCCGCGAAGCGCAGCGTGGTGCCCTCGTCCATGCTGAGGGGACCCGAGCCGAGGGCGTCGTCGTCGCCGATCGCCAGCGTTCCGGCGAGCAACTGGGTCCCGCCGGCGTAGCTGTTGGCGCCCGGAAGCGTCAGCGTGCCCGCGCCGGCCTTGCGCAGGACGCCCGATCCCGAGATCGAGCCGCCGAAGGTCAGATCGTCCGATCGCTCGAAGGCGAGCGTGCCGTTGTCCACGACGTTCCCGGCAAGGGAGCCGGCCGTTCCGCCTGCGCCGACCTGCAGCGTGCCCCCGGCGATCAGCGTTCCCCCGGCGTAGCTGTTATCGGCCGTGAGCGTCAGCGTACCGGTGCCGAGCTTCGCCAGAGACCCCGGACCGCCGATGGCGCCCCCATAGGTCAGGCCGAAGCCTTGCGTATCGATGGCGCCGCTGCTCGCGATGGTCGCGGCCGCCCCGAGCGTCAACCCGTCCACGCCGGCCTGCAACGTGCCGCCGGCGAAGGTGAGCGACCCCGTGCCGAGCGAGGCCCTGTCCCCGATCGTCACCGTGCCCGCATTCAGCACCGTTCCGCCCGCATAGCTGTTGGTGCCGGGCAAGACCAGGGTACCGCTGCCGACCTTGCTGAGTTGGCCGGGACCGGCGATCGTCCCGGCATAGACCAGCGCATAGCCTTGGGTGTCGATCGTCCCGTTGCTCGCGAGCACGGCCGCATTGCCGATCGCCAGGCGGTCCGCCGCGGCCTGCAGGGTTCCGCCGGCCAAGGTCAGGGCGCCCGTCCCCAGGGCGGCCTTGTCTGCGACCCCCAGCGTCCCGCCTTGCAGCACGGTCCCGCCCGAATAGCCGTCGGCCTGTGTCAGCGTGAGGGTCCCCGAGCCCGTTTTGACGAGCGCCAGTGCGGCTTTGCCATCGGCGAGCGTGCCGGCGAAGGTCGTCGACGCGTTGTTGCCGCCCGCACTGAGGGTCGCGGGCGCAGCGCCGTCGTTGCGCACGGTTCCCGACCCGGCGAGCGAGCCCACCGTCTGACTGAAGGCGTTCAGATCGAGTGTCGCGCCCCCCGCGACGGTCAAGGCGGAGGAGGGGGACAGGGCGTTGGGAGCTCCGGCCTTCAGGGTGCCGGCCTCCACGGTGGTCGACCCGGTGAAGGTGTTCGCGCCCGAGAGCGTGAGGGTTCCCGTGCCCCGCTTTGTCAGGTTTCCCGTACCCGCGATCACACCGGCATAGCCAAGCGCGAAGGCCTGCGTGTCGATCGCGCCGTTGCCGGCGAGCGTGGCCGCATTGGCGAGGGTCAGGCCGTCCACCGCGGCCAGCAGGGTTCCGCCGTTGAAGGTCAGCGTGCCCGTGCCGAGGGCGGCATCGGCGCCGATGGCGACCGTGCTGGCGTCCAGCACCGTACCGCCCGCATAGCTGTTGGCGCCCGTCAGGCTGAAGGTGCCGCCCCCGACGATGGTCAGTGACCCTGGTCCCGAGACGACGCCGGAGAAGCCCCCATTGCCCGTGCTCGTATCGACGGTGCCGTTGGTGGCGTCGATCGTGACGGGTGCGCCGATGACATTGCCGGGGAACGAGCCGCCGGTCATCCGCAGGACGCCGCCGTTGAACTCGACGGTGCCCGCCTGCGCCGCCGGCGAGCCGAGGCTGAACACGTTGGGCGCGAGGTCCCCGTCCGTCGTGTCGATGGCGAGGGACGACGGCGAGGAGGAGGAGACGCTGTCCTGGTGAGTCCCGAATACGTAGGCGTAGTCGACCTCCCGGCTCTGTCCGGCCGCCAGATCGCCCAGGCTCCAGGCGATCTGCAGGCCGTAATCGCCTGAATTGCTGCCGGGATAGGCCAGCGTGCTCGCGCTCGCGAGGACGTTGTAGGGATCGTCGTTCGAGCAGCAGTCGGTGGAGATCTCCGTATTGTGAGGATAGGTGGCGCCGCTTTCGTTCAGGATGCCGATGGTCAGGCCGGTATACTGTCCCGCCGCGCTGACAAGGTCCTGTGGTGCGGTCGTCTTGTCGCCCCGCGTATTGACCGTGTCGAAGGACCCGTACTGGTTGACGTCCGGATCAGGATCTTCGGAGCGCCCGAAAGCGACGTTGCTGAGATTGGCGAGCGCGGTGATCGTGCTCGTGATCCGGACCTGCTCGTCGCCCTTGTTGAAGAAGTAGGTGTTGGTCACCGTCAGGGCGGATCCGTAGGTCGAGGTCCAGGTCGCCGCGTTGTCGAAGCCTTTCGCCGCCGCGCCGGTCAGCAGCGTGGGGGACTTGAAGCCGAACGCCTGCGATCCGTCGTTGTCGTTGATGATCAGCCCGGTCTGTCCGCTGTTGATCGCGAAGCCGTCATGGGGCGTGCCGGGCGTCAGATAGTCGTTCGAGATGCCCCCAGGGCTGAAACTGCCCTTGCCGGTCGGGTCATGCAGGAGCCCGGGTTCGGTCGACCCGTCGCTGCCGAAGGTGCCGTAATCACTGACGCCGACCTGAAGATAAGTGCCGGTCAGGGTCACAGGATCGGCCCACGCCATGGGCCGCAGGGCAAGGAGAGCCCCTGCCGCAACCATGGCGGTGACCGTGATGCGATACCCGATCGTCATGGCATTGCCCACCCTCAGGTCAGGCCGCCCCGCGTCGTCGCCTCTGTTCTTGCTCGAGCATCCGGCTCGGAGTGCCCCACAGCCGCCGGAACGAGTTGAAGGAGTAATGAAGCAACGATTTTGCGGAAAGCAGTTCTGATCAAATTAAAATTGATGTCGCGGAATTGCGTGGAAACTCAGTCCTTCACGTAGCACATGATGTCCCCGCCGGCGGGGCTGGTGGCGGCCGTCGTCGAGGAGGCCGAGCAGAGCCCGTCTCCCCCGCTGCAGAAATTGCTCGCGAAGGAGAAGGGCGTCGCCTTGAGGCTGGCCCGCCGCGCTGAGACGACCGTGGTCTGCCCCGCTTTGGTCAGTTCAATGCAGTGAAACTGCTTGAGCTGCGCCGGGCTCAGCCGCCGCGGATCGCCGTCGAAGTTCTTGCGCGGACAGACCGCAATGGCTCCCTCGACCAGCGTGATCGTGCTTTCCCCGTTGGAGACCAGAACGTCGAAGACCGTGCCGCGCACGCCGATCGTGGCCGTGTTCGTCTTCAGCTCATAGGCGCCCTTGTCGGAGGCGCCGGTCGTGAAGCGGAACGCGCCGGTCGTGAAGTTGACGGCCGCTTTCAGATAGCTGGTGTCGCCCTTGTAGACGAAGCGGTCGAGCTTGACGGTCGAGGTGGGCCCGAGCGCCAGGTTGGTCTGGTCGGAAAAGACGAACTTGGCCGCGCTGTCGGTTCCCGTGCGAACGTTTTCGTTGGCGAAGACGTCGTCGCCCACCCCGATCGCCGCGGGAGAGGCGGCGACCTGTTCGACGATGTTGCGCGCAATGGCGGTCTGGCCGATCTTCTCGACGGCTCCGGCCGGCCCGGCGGTCAGCACGATCAGGCCGAGGCCCATCGGTCCGACCCATCCGCACGCCCGAGAAGCCTGGAAAGCAATGAAGACGTGCTCGAAAAATCGCATGATCCCTCCTCGGGCCAACGCCCCGGCATCAGTGCAGTCCCGGAACAAAGCGCGTCCCCGGGCGGGAGGCGAGTCGGCATGCGGCAATTCAGTCGACAAATCTGCAATTTGCACGCGAGTGTGGCTTTTGCATCCGGCCGACCCCCGCAACCCGGGAGGGCTACGGCCGTTTGACCTTCGGATCAGAACGGAGACGACACAATGATCAGAGCTCTTTCAGCGGTGCTCGGGCTGGCGCTCGGCCTCTCCGGCATGCCGGTGGCCCACGCCGCGGACACGCCGCCATCCACGCAGTCGTTGCGTAACCCCTCCGATTGCAAGCAGGCTTCGGCCACGCCTGCGACCAAGCCGGCGCCCGCCAGCAATGACGGTACCGCCCCCGGTAATGCCGGGTCGACGGGGTGGAGCGGCGGCACGGGCGGGTCCCATATCGGAACCAGCCAGAACGGTGCTGCGACGTCGTCCAAATCGTTTCAGCCCGCAGTCGCGCGCGGTCTCGATCCCATCGCCCCGCAGCCTGCTGCAGCCCATTGCTGACCACTCAGTGAGGCTTGATCTCTTCGAGCTTGAGCCGCAGCCCGTCCGCGTC
>CAXTVD010000011.1:0-6901 GCA_964247575.1 uncultured Lichenihabitans sp. | reverse complement strand
GTCCTCGTGCAGGTGGCGCGTCAGCGATCCGAGCCGGGCCTTGGCCTCGCGATCATCGACGAGACCTTCGCGCCCGGCACGGAAGAAGACGGCGCCCGACCAGGGGACCTTCGCGCCGTCGAAGAGGGTCGTCATGTCGGGCCAGCGGGTGTCCTCGCCGACGACGTGGAGATAGGCCGAGCGGAGAAGCTCGACCCTTGTCTCGCCGATCCCGACGAGGACGAAGAGCATGGTGAAGGCGCCCGTCTCCCGATAGGCGGCGGTCAGCCAGTCGTCGAAATCGGTCTCGAGCGGCCGGATCACGGGACGAGCCGCGATGGCGGAAGAGAATGGGAGTCGAACCCACCCGGGACAGTCTCGCTGCCCCACCCGGATTTGAAGTCCGGACGCCCCACCGGAGACGATTCTCTTCCCTGACCGGGCTCCTGCGGCAGCAGGCCGAACAAGTCCATACGGTGTCGGTTCATGCGACGCAGATCGCCTTTGCGCAAGGTCACGCCGTGCCGGTCGAAGAAGTCGAGGATCTGGATGGCGACCTTGCGGCCGTTGTCCATCCGGTTCCGGAAAGCAGCCGCGCTGAAGCCGTCCGGCGCGCCTGTGGCGACATCCCGCGCGAGCCCGACCATCTCGATCGTGGTCGCCCGAAGGAAGAAGTGGTCGTGTGCGATCTGGTCGGCGCGGCCGAGCCGCGCACAGGCCTTCAGCAGCCGCCGCACCTCCGTTTCCGCCACGTCGAACGCCGATGCGAGATCGCGGACCCGGGGCGGCCGGAACCGGGCGGGTCCGCCGAGTTCGGGCGCGATGCGCTCCCACAGCGCCTCGTCGGCCGGCGACAGGCGAACGGTATGACCGGGCAGCCGGACGAAGCCGCCCTCGAGCACGACCGCGCCACTCTCCACTTGCGCCTTCAGCGCCGCCGCGAAGACAGCCGGCGGGAGGCGGGGTTCGACGGCGAGGCGCAGGCGCTCGCGCCCGATCCCCTGCATCTCGGCCTGTTCCTCGTGGAAGCGCGCGACGCAGGCGTGCAGCGCTGCCGCATAGCCGGTCCACTGCGCCTCCGACAGGAGGAACCGGCCCGCTTCCGTCTCCAGGCTCGCCGCGCCCATCGCGGCGAGCAGCGCCGCGCCTTGCGCGTCCCCGAGCGCATGGTCGCGCGCAAAGCCGGTCCAGTCGACGAGGTAAGGGGGCACGGCGAGCAGATGCCCGAGCGCCGTCCCGGGGTCGGGAGCGGCCAAAGCCGCGAGCGCGGCCAGTCGATCCGGCGTCCGGCGCTTGCGGGCCGGGGCGCGCAGATCGAGCAGGCGCCCGCCGCCCAGCGTGCGCTGGGCCGAGACGTCGCGCAGGACGTAGGCGTCGCCCACCGCTGCGGCGATGGGTCGGTCGAGGACCAGTTGCACGAAGCCGGCCGCGCCCGGTTCCACCGCGCCTTCGAGCGGCACCACCCGGACCCCGACCTCCGCGCTGCCGTGATGAAGCCGCGCAGGGAACCACGTGCCGACGGGCCTGGTTTCGCTCGGCAGCAGCCGGAAGCTCGCATCGACCCGCTCCGCCGGTGCGTCGAGAGCGGGATCAACGACGACATCGCCGCGCGCGATGGCATCCTTGCCGACCCCATCGCCGGCGAGGTTGAGGGCGCAGCGCTCACCTGCCACGCCGCGCTCGGCCGGCCGGTTCTGCGCATGGATGGAGCGCACCCGCGCGGAGAGGCCCGAGGGGCTCACCGTCACCCGCGCGCCGACCGCGACGCTGCCCGACAGCACCGTGCCCGTCACCACCGTTCCGGTGCCGGACAGGGTGAAACAGCGGTCGACCGCAAGCCGGAACCGGCCGTCGCGCCCTGCGGCCCGGGTCTCGGCTTCGGCGGCGAGGAGCGCCGACCGGAGCGCCGCAACGCCCTCACCCGTGACGGTCGAGACCGGCAGGATGGCCGCCTCCCGAAGGGCGGTCGCAGCCAGGGCCTCACGGATCTGCGTCGTCACCGCCAGCCGGCGCGCATCGTCCGCCAGATCCGCCTTGCTCAGGACGACGAGGCCGCGGCCGATGCCGAGGAGATCGAGGATGGCGAGGTGCTCGCGGGTCTGCGGCATCACGCCGTCATCGGCCGCGATCACCAGCAGCGCGAGGTCGATGCCGCTCGCGCCCGCGAGCATGGTGTGCACGAAGCGCTCATGGCCGGGGACGTCGACGAAGCCGACGCTGTGCCCGTCGGGGAGGGGCAGGTAGGCGAAGCCGAGATCGATGGTAATGCCGCGCGCCTTCTCCTCCTTCAGGCGGTCGGCGTCGATGCCCGTCAGCGCTTTGACCAGCGCGGTCTTGCCGTGGTCGATATGCCCGGCGGTGCCGACGATCATGCAGCCTCCGGAAGGGGCTGGATCGCCCGCCGGGCGGCCTCCGCCGCCTCGCTCTCGCTCAAGGCGGCGCGGGCCGGCACGAGGAAGGGGTTGGCGAGCGCACTGCCGCCGTCGCGCGCCCGGAGGAGCCAGACGAGCGCCTCGACGCCGTCCTTCGGGACGCCGCTGCCCAGGTGGTAGGCGGCCCCGAGCATCGCTTGCGCATCGGCCTCTCCGCGCTCGGCGGCCTGACGCCACCATCCGGCCGCCGCCGCGGGATCGCGGTCCACGCCAAGGGCGTTGTGGTACAGCATGCCGAGGCGCGTCATCGAGGAGGCGACGCCGCCTGCCGCCGCGGCAAGTGCCCAGCGGCGCGCCTGCGGCGGGTCGGCAGGCATGACCTCGCCTTCGAGCAGCATCCAGCTCAGCATGTCCTGGGCGGGCGCGTCGCCCTGCTCGGCTGCGCGCCGGTAGAGGTCGGCCGCCGCCGCATGATCGGCGGGGCTGTCCGCTCCGCGCAGCAGCAGGGCCGCGAGATTCCGCTGGCCGACGGGATCGCCGGCCTCGGCCGCGAGCGTGAGCCACCGGGCGGCCAGCTCCGGGTCGCGCTCCACGCCGAGCCCTTCGGCGAAACAGGCCCCCACATTGTTCTGCGCCCGCGCGTTCCCGGCCTGCGCCAGCGGGTGCCAGATTGCGAGAGCGCGGGCGTAGTCGCCCTGCCGGGAGGCGGCAAGCGCCTCGTCCAGGGGGTCGGGGGAGGGCGGCGCAGCCCGGCGCCGCAGTCGCTCAAGCCAAGCCATGGGGCAGCGCCGCGAGGCTGTGGAGAAAGGCCGTCTCGTCCACGAGGCAGCGCAGGTCGAGCTGCAGCGCGCCGTCGTGGACGCGGCCGATGACGGGCCGGGGCAGCGCCC
Organism: uncultured Lichenihabitans sp.; assembly: GCA_964247575.1. Classification (GTDB taxonomy): domain Bacteria; phylum Pseudomonadota; class Alphaproteobacteria; order Rhizobiales; family Beijerinckiaceae; genus Lichenihabitans. The sequence goes on along the minus strand of CAXTVD010000011.1, from coordinate 3,660 downwards.
GCAGGGCCGCCGCCAGCCGCTCGAGCGCGCCGCCGCTCGGCCCGGTCACCCGCAGGCCGGCGCTCGGGAGCGTGTCCAAGGGCAGGGCGCCCGAGCCGATCTGGCTGCGGCAGGCGGTCGTGGCGACCGCGAAGGCCGGCCCCAGCGCCGCTGCGAGCGCCGGACGAAGCCGTTCGGCCTGCGCGGCGATGTCCGCCTCCGTCCGGGTCAGCAGGCCGAGCGTCGGCAACCGCTCGGCCAGCCGGTCGGGATCGCGATAGAGCTTCAAGGTCGCCTCCAGCGCGGCGAGCCGGATCTTGTCCACCCGCAGCGCCCGCTTCATGGGGTTGCGGTTGATGGCGGCGATCAGGTCGCGCCGGCCCACGATGAACCCCGTCTGCGGACCGCCGAGCAGCTTGTCGCCGGAGAAGGTCACGAGGTCGGCGCCCTCCGCGACGGCGTCCCGGACGGTGGGCTCCTTCTTGAGGCCGTAGGCCGACAGGTCGACCAGCGTGCCCGAGCCGAGATCGTTCAGCAACGGCACGTTCGCGGCGTGCGCGAGCGCAGCTAGGTCCTTCGCCTCGACCTCGGCCGTGAAGCCTTCGATCCGGTAGTTGGACGTGTGCACCTTGAGCACGAGGCCCGTCGCCGGACCGAGCGCCTCGCGGTAGTCGCGGGCATGCGTGCGATTGGTGGTGCCGACCTCGACGAGCCGCACGCCGGCGCGCGCCATGATGTCGGGCATGCGGAAGGCCCCGCCGATCTCGATCAGCTCGCCGCGCGAGACCACCGCCTCGCGGCCGGCGCCGAGCGTGTTGAGCGCGATGAGCACCGCAGCCGCGTTGTTGTTGACGACGGTCGCATCCTCCGCGCCGGTCACCTCGCAGAGCAGGGCGCGGACATGGTCGTCGCGCTCGCCCCGCCGACCGGTGTCGAGATCGTATTCAAGGGCCACGGCCTCCCGCATGGCGAGGGTCGCGGCCTCGATGGCCGCCTCGGCCAGGACGGCGCGGCCGAGATTGGTGTGCAGCACCGTTCCCGTCAGGTTGAAGACCGGACGGAGGCTCGCCCGGTCGCGGCGGTCGAGACGCTCCAGGACCGCCGCGGCCAGCGCATCGAGCCCGGGTGCAGGCGCGCCGTCGCGGATGGCGGTCCTCGCCGCGTCGAGGACAAGGCGGGCTTCGGCGGTCGCTTCCGTCCGGCCGGACCGGGCGATGCCCGCGGCGAGCGCTTCCGTCCGCAGCAATTGGTCGATGGAGGGAAGGGCTCGAAGGGCGGTCTTGTCGAGCATGGCAGGTGTCAGTAGCCGAGCAGGAAGGGGTCGAACCCGGCGCGGCGGTACTCCGTGTCGCGCATCATGACGTCGAGGCCCAGGCTGGCGACATCGTCGGCGACCGGGTCCAGGGAGGGGTTTCTGTTCTGGTAGAGGATCTTCACCCAGGACCGGCATTCGTCGCAGACCTCGGCCTTCACCGTCGCGTCCTCGCCCCCGCCGGTCTCCACCGCGCGGTAGCCGACCCCCTTGGTGGAACCGCAAGCCAGGCACTTGATGCGCACCTCGTTCCACAGGGTACCGCAGAAGGAGCAGGCGGCGTAGCGCGCCCCGTCCGCGCCCATGAAGCCGACCACCACAGAACAGACGGGCGGTCCCCCGCAGGCGGGGCACAGTCCGACCCCAAGGGGTACGAGGTCTGCCGCGACCAGCGTCGCCACGCGGCGGGCGGCGTGGACCTGCATCCCGGCCGCCACGTACAGGTGGGTCGCCAGTCCCTCGAAGGGGATCGCATCGGCCGCCACGTTGTCGACCATGGTCACGAGCGCTTCGGGACCGGCCTGGCGCACAAGGTCCAGCGCGTCCGTCGCGGCGGCCGGCTTGGCGACGGCGGCCGCGGCATCGAAGAAGGCCTCCAGCGTCTCATCAAGCGCTCTGTCGCCCGCGAAGCCGCTTCGATCGAGCGGCGGCATGGCATGCTCCCGCGCCCGGTCGCGCTGGGTCAGCGGGACCGGTTCGGGAGCAGGCAGGCGTCCGGCCAAATCGGCCTGGACGCGACTGAGTTGCCCGAGAAAGCCGAGATAAGGCGACAAGGCGCCGTCCCGGGCCAGGTGATCGAACCGTTCGGCCCGGCGGGTGAACAGGCGCGTCGGCTCGGGCAGGAGCCCGAAAGGGGCCGTGGCGATGCCGCCGATGACCGACGGGTCAGGCTGCAAGCTTGTCGGATCGGACATGGAACCTCACTGTCCCGACGGGCCACCCCTGTCGCTAAGATGAGGACATAGCTGTCGAACCGCAAGCGGCCGAGGGAGCCACGTCGGCGCGGAGAGCGCCAGCGCTGCAGGGCGAGACGGCCCGCCTACGCCGCAGGATCGACGCGCCGCTGGCCCGCCAGTTCCTTCAGCCATTTGCGATGGTGCCGCCAGGCCCAGCCCCCGGTGACGGAGCCCCGGGTCATGGCCCTGAGGGTCCCGCGCGTCCAGATCCCCGCATAGACGTGCAGGATGAACACGCAGATGATCAGCACGGCGGCCACCGAATGGATCAGGATCGCATAGCGCTTGGTCTCGACGGCGCTGGCGTCGGCGAAATACTGGTCCCAGATCAGGACACCCGTGGCGATCAGCACCAGGATCAGGCCCGACATCGCCCAGAAGATGAATTTCTGGCCGGCATTATACTTGCCGAGTTCCGGCAGCCGCTCCTCGTGGCCGCCGACGAGGTCCTTGAAATGCGCCAGCCACACCAGATCGGTGCGGTTCCACAAATTCGCCCGCCACAGCTGAAGGAAGAGGACGAAGAAGCTCACGAAGAGGACGACGCCGATCCAGGGATGGAGCGCCCGGGTGTTCTGCCCGCCGCCGAACAGCACGGTCAGGAAGAAGAAGTCGGGATAGAATAGGGCCAGCCCGGACAAGGCCAGGAGGATCAGCGAGAGCGCCGTGATCCAGTGGTTGGCGCGCACGAGCGGCCCGTAGCGGTCCACCGTGATCGGCGGACCCGCATGGATCGCATCGCCGGGCTGCAAGCGCTCCTGCTGGGTCAAACCCGCTGCTCCCCCTGATCCGACGAACCGTCCTTGCCCTCGACGAGTTCCTCGGCGTGCTCCTCGTCATCCTTGGTCACCCTGTTGGGGGTACCGAAGACGCCATGGATGAGGCTGCCCGCCGCCGCCAGGCCCATGAAGGCCAGCCCGACATACTTCGTCACGCCCTTCCAGGTCTGGACCACGGGGGAGATCCGCGGGTCGTCCACGAGGTCGGCGTAGATGTGCGGCTTGTCCGCATGGTGCAGGACGTACATCACATGCGTGCCCCCGACCCCCGGCGGATCGTACAGGCCCGCATTGCTGTAGCCGCGGGACTTCAGGTCGACAATCCGCTCGGCCGCGTGCTTCTTCATGTCCTCCTTGGTGCCGAAGACGATGGCCTGGGTCGGGCAGGCCTTCGCGCAGGCCGGGCCCTGGCCGACGGCGACGCGGTCGGAGCAGAGCGTGCACTTGTAGGACTTGTGGTCCGTCTTGGAGATCCGGGGGATGTTGAAGGGGCAGCCCTTCACGCAGTAGCCGCAGCCGATGCAGTTCTCGTGGATGAAATCCACGATCCCGTTGGAATACTGCACGATCGCGCCCGGGGCCGGGCAGGCCTTGAGGCAGCCCGGATCGGAGCAATGCATGCAGCCATCCTTGC
>CAXTVD010000010.1:0-27921 GCA_964247575.1 uncultured Lichenihabitans sp. | reverse complement strand
GGGCCGAGATCACGCGCCTCCTCGCCGACCGGCTGCCGGCCGCGCGCCTGCTCTACTGGACCTGACCCAGACCTGCCCCGCATGCCGCGCGTTCAGGCGGTCCGATCCGGCTCGAGAAAGTCCACGATGGCGTCGCTGACCGCTTCGGGCTCCTCGTGGTGGAGCCAGTGGGTGGCCTGGTCGAACCAGACGATCTCGCCGTGGCTGCAGAAGGCCAGGCTCGCCTGGGCGAGGCGACGGTCGAGGAAGCGGTCGTTCACGCCCCAGAGAACGCGGCAGGGACAACTGATCTCCGTCGCCGCCCGTCGCGGTGGAAAGCGGATCAGCGCACGATACCAGTTGACCATGCTTGTCAAGGCGCCCGGCTGCGCCCATGCCGCCGCATAATCGCGCAGAATGCCCGCGCCAAAGGTACCCGGGCGCGATGATTGCGTCATGGCGCGCCGGAGGAGGAAGAAGCCGTTCCTTCTCATCAGCCGTTCCGGCAGGCCGGGCAGCTGAAAAAAGGCGACATACCAGCTTCGCCGCACCTGGCCGGGGTGGCGCCGCATGAAGGGCTGCACCGCGGCCGGATGCGGGGCGTTGAGAACGACGAGCCGGTCGACGCACGCGGGATAGGTCGCGGCGAGATGCCACGCCACGATGCCGCCCCAGTCGTGACCGACAGCGCAGAAGCGCGGGCTGCCGAGACGTGCAGCCAGCGCGACGACATCCCCGGCCAGATGGTCGAGCGCGAAGGCCGCGACGCCGGCCGGCTTGTCGCTTCCGCCATAGCCGCGCCCGTCCGGAGCGACGACGTGAAAGCCCGCCGACGCCAAGCTGTCGAGCTGGCGACGCCAAGCCCCCGAAAACTCCGGAAAGCCGTGCAGCAGGACGACCAGGGGACCGTCGGGCGGCCCGGCCCGCAACCCGCTGACCGTGAGCCCGCCAACGTCCAGCTTGAACGGCTCCACGGCCATGAGTGCCTCCAGCATGCGAGGGTGCAACGCCCGGCAATCCGGGTGGATCGCCGCAGCGCCCGACGAGCCATGTCTTTGTTGACGACGGCGGCCTGGTCGCTGAAGAAAGGAAGCCCCGGCGCGACCGGACGGCGACGGCCATCCCCGCGACCAGGAGTCGGCATGATCAGAGTTCTCAGCCTCGTCACGATCGTCGTGCTGGGGATCGGCAGTGCAACGGCCCAAGAGCCCAAGGCGGACTGCAAGCTCTTCAGGAAGACCAGCGACGGCCGGTGGATCTCGACGGTCGACAGCAAGGTGGGCAATCCCAAGACCTTTATCACCCTGCAGGCCGGCAAGCCGATCGACCGCAACCTGACGATCGTGGGCCTGAATGTCTCGGATGCGATCGACCAGCTGTGCGGGGGCAAGTGAGGCTGACCGGTCGGCGCCGCCAGGGGCGGCTCCGCCGGCCGTGACGTGGCGCGTACGCCACTCCCGGATCATCCACCAGGATCGCTGGATCTCCCTGCGCGCCGATGACTGCGTGACCGATGGTGGGGTCGCGATCAGCCCCTATTACGTGCTGGACTATCCGGATTTCGTGCACGCTCTGGCGCTCGACCCCGCGGGCCGCGTTGTCTTGGTCCGTCAGTACCGCCACGGCGCGAAGAGCCTCTCGCTGGAACTGCCGGGTGGGGTCATGGATCCGGGCGAAGCCGATCCGGTCGCGGCGGCGATGCGGGAGCTGCGGGAGGAAACGGGTTTCACCTCCCCAAGCGCCCGCCTGATCGCCAGTCTGAGCGGCGACCCGGCGAAAATGGGCAACCGGACCCATCTCGTCCTGGCCGAGGCTGCGCTGGCCGAACACAGCCCCGCGCCGGACGAAACCGAAGGGGTCAGCGTGGTGCTGCTCCCCGTTGCGGACTCCCTCGAACTCGCTCTGTCCGGTGGGATCCTCCACGCGGCCCACGTCGCGTTCCTGCTCATGGGCCTGCGCGCCTGCGGTCGCCTTACCCTTTCGATGGGAAAGAACGGCTGATCGCCCGGAGGCGTCGCGAACGGCTCGCCACGCCGGCCTAAGCCGTCCGGTACGCGGCCCGCCAATGGTCGAGCAGCCGCTGGAGCATGGCGTCGAGCGGGTAACGAGGGCTCCAGCCGGTCAGGCTTGCGAGCCGGGCCGCATCGCCGACGGCCCGCGGGACGTCGGAGCGACGGAGCCGACCCGGGTCCTGCACGACGTCGAAGGACGCTGTCGCCAGAGCTTCGAGCCTCGCAAGGGCGTCGCCGATGCGCAGCGGCCGGCCCGAGGCGATGTTGACGACCAGCCGGTCGGTCGGGGGCGGGGCCGTCAGGAGCCGGACATAGGCCTCGACCACGTCCAGGACATCGAGGAAGTCGCGTTCCGCGTCGAGATTCCCGGTACTCAGCCGCGGCGGCACGCGGCCGGCCTCGATGCGTGCGATCTGCGCGGCGAAGGAGGGAAGGACGAAACCCTCGCTCTGCCCCGGCCCGGTATGGTTGAAGGGGCGCGCGACGATCAACGGGGCCGACCGGGGCAGGATGTCGGCGAACATCTGCTCGGCCGCGGCCTTGGAGCGGGAATAGGGATTGAGGGGGAGAAGCGGGCTGTCTTCGGTGGCCGGGCCGGCGTTGAAGGTCGCGCCGTAGACCTCGGCGGACGAAACGAACAGCACCGTGGCTCGCGGGGCGTGCCGCGCGACCGCCGCCGCCAGGGCATAGGAGCCCAGAGCATTGGACCGCCAGGTGTCCCCGGCGTCCTGCGCGGCCTGGGCAACCGAGGACTGGGCCGCCAGATGCACGACCAGATCCGGTTGGATCCTCGAACAGACCAGGTCGATGGCCGGCGCATCCGCCAGATCGACCGTCACCTGGTCCCACCCGGCCAGAGGCGGGCTCGCCGCGCGGACAGTGGTCGTGCACGCGGCTTCGGGGAAGCGACGCGCCAGGGCGGCGGCGAGATGCCGGCCGACGAAGCCGGCGCCGCCCGTCATCAGAATGCGACGGACGTCAGACGCCATCGGCGACCCGGAGGCGCGCGCCGGACAAGCGGACCAGATCGGCCTCCACCATCTCGACGATCATCTCGTCCAGTCCGGTCTTCGGTTGCCAGCCGAGCGTCCGGCGAGCCTTGGAGGCATCGCCGAGAAGCACGTCGACCTCCGCCGGCCGGTGCAGCTTGGGGTCGATGACGATGTAGCGGTCGGCATCCAGGCCCACATGGTCGAAGGCGATCCTGCACATTTCCCGGACCGTGGTCGTCACCCCCGTGGCCACGACATAGTCGTCCGCCTTATCCTGCTGCAGCATCAGCCACATCGCACGGACATAGTCGCGCGCATGGCCCCAGTCGCGTTGCGCATCGATGTTGCCCAGCCGCAGCTCGTCGGCCAGCCCCAGCTTGATCCGCGCAACCCCGTCCGTCACCTTTCGCGTGACGAACTCGATGCCCCGCAAGGGACTCTCGTGATTGAAGAGGATCCCGGCGGAGGCGTGCAGGCCGAAGCTTTCCCGGTAGTTCACCGTCGACCAGTGTCCGAACAGCTTGGCGACCGCATAGGGCGAGCGCGGATAGAACGGGGTCCGCTCGGACTGGACCGCCTCCTGGATCTTGCCGAACATCTCGGAGGAGGAGGCCTGGTAGAAGCGTGCGCGCGGCGCCCCGATGCGGACCGCCTCCAACATGTTGAGCACGCCGAGGCCGGTCACCGTACCGGTGAGCAGCGGCTGCTGCCAGGACGAGAAGACGAAGGACTGCGCCGCCAGGTTGTAGACCTCGTCGGCGCGGACCTCCTGCACAGTGCGGATCAGACCGGACAGGTCGAGCAGGTTGCCGTCCAGCAGGTGGACCCTGTCGGCGATGCCAAGCCATCGGAGGCGATGGTCGGCAACGCCGGCGTGGGAGGATCGCCGGACGAGGCCGAAGACCTCGTACCCTTTCTCCAGCAGAAGGGCGGAGAGATAGGCCCCGTCCTGGCCGGTCACTCCTGTGACGAGAGCGCGTTTGGGCATGAATGCAGACACCTTGATCCAGACGGTCGCCGTCGGCGTGCTGGCGGAAGCCGGGGCGCGACGGACTACAGGTCTCAAGAAAGCGTCCTTGCCTGCCTCCGCGCGTAGGACGCAAAGGCGATCTAATCCTTCCCATAAAGGCTAGGCCGGCACGCCAACGGCGTAGGCGGCGCCAGGTCGGTGGTATGTCGGGGCTTGAACCGGACCTTTCGGCCAGGTCGGTGCCACCGGCCGTTGCGGCGAGTGGCGAGACGTGGTTGGCGGAGCGCATTCCCTGCGCTCCGCTTTGGCTTCCTGTCGTCAGGCCGCAGCCGGATAGTCGATGTAGCCGTCCGGACCCTGGCTGTACCATGTTGCCGGATTGTCCTTGTTGAGGGCCACGCCGTTCCGCAGCCGGGCCGGCAGATCCGGATTGGCCAGGAAGGGACGCCCGAAGGCGATCGCGTCGGCTTCGTCTCGATCGAGCGCGGCTTGCGCGCGGGCGCCGTCATAGTCCGCGTTGAGGATCAGGGGGCCCGCAAAGACCTTGCGCATCACGGGCGCGACCGGCGCCGTGTCCGCCCGACCGAAGGTTCCCTCCGGTCCGGGCTCGCGCAGTTCGAGGAAGGCGATGCCGATCGAGGCCAGCGCCGCCGCTGCCGCCCCGAACAGGGCCGCAGGATCGCTGTCGTTGACGCCTTGCACACTGCCATTGGGCGAGAGCCGGACGCCCGTCCGATCGGCGCCGATCACGCCGGCCACGGCTTCCGTCACCTCGCTCAGGAGACGGATGCGGTTGTCGATGGAGCCGCCATAGGCGTCGGTGCGGAAGTTGGCGTTGTCGCGCAGGAACTGGTCGATCAGGTAGCCGTTGGCGGCGTGGATCTGCACGCCGTCGAAGCCCGCCGTCATCGCGTTGCGCGCGGCGATCCGGTAATCCTCCAGCAGCCCCGGGATCTCGTCCAGCCGCAGGGCCCGTGCGGCCACATAGGGCTTCTTGCCCTCATAGGTGTGGGCCTCGTCCGGCGCGGTCGTCGGCGAGGAGGAGACGGGCTGGCCCCGGTCGGGAAGGCTCGGATGAACAAGGCGTCCCATGTGCCAGAGCTGGGCGACGATCCGCCCGCCGGCCGCATGAACGGCGGCGGTGACCGGGGCCCAGGCCGCTGTCTGCTCGGCGTTCCACAGGCCCGGCGCATAGGGCCAGCCGAGGCCCTGCAGGCTGATGCCGGTCGCCTCGGAGATGATAAGGCCGGCACTTGCGCGTTGCGCGTAGTATTCGGCCATGATGGGTGTCGGAACATGGTCGCGGGTCGCCCGACCGCGGGTCAGGGGCGCCATGATGATGCGGTTGGGCGCCGCGATGGCGCCCAGGGTGATCGGATCGAAAAGCGTGGGCATGGTTTTCCCTTGAGAGCGGTTGGCCGTTGCAGATAGGATTTTTGGCCGCCGGCGACAGCCGCAGCTCCTGCAGTGCAGCATTGCGCGCCCGAGCTTCGCGGAGCCTCAACATATCCGCCTTACCTGCTGTGCCACCATCTCCCGCCAGCAAGCCGCCGCTTGTTGCGGTTTAGCAGGTGCGGAGCGGGACAAGCAGCAGGGCGCCTGCTAGGCTGATGGCGCGCGGCGCTGTTGCCCCATCGTGAGCGACCTGAATGCCCGATCTGAACCGCAGGACATCAGACCGACCGGGTCAGCGGAGCTCGGCTTGTTCGTTCGGCGACGCCGATCCGGTGGGGCGCGCCCAAGTGCGCCGGGCGGGCAACCCCGATGCAGCAAAGGCGTTAGGAATAGTCGACGTGATGCACGGCAAGACGAGGGAGGCAGCATGGGACGGGCATCGTTCACACTGACCTGTGTCGGAAGCAAGCGGCTCGAGTTCGAGTCCGATGAGGGCCATCGCTTCGTCTTCCGCATCCGCGCCGACGACCGGCAAGGCAAGCTGATGGTCGGCGAGGCGAGTTGGAAGGATGCGATGCCCCCCTCGGACTCACCCTGTCTCCTGACCGCCGCGACGAGCTTCGCGTCGGTCTGTGCCGAGGACTTCGGTTTACGTTAGGCCGGCCGGCAATCAGATCGTTGCTCGCGCCCCGACCCTGCAGCAGACATAGAGCGGATCGGATACGAAGCGGATGCCCCTGACTGCACGCAACGAGCCGGGCGAGGTCGACGCCTTTGGCGTCCGCTTCACCATGGAGGAGCGTGGCCGACCTGTCCGCTGCCACGTGTTCCGGTCCGCGCTCGATCTCATCGAGGAGCATGCGGCGGGCAGCGACGACGAACTGCTGGCCCGGTTCCAGCGGAGCCGGGCTTTGTTCGAGCGGCTAGCCAACAATCTATACGATGCCGGCCACCGCACGCCCTGGATCGAAGCCTTCGGGATGGAGCGGTAGCCGGGACGCGGCGGCAGGGAGCATTCGGACGGGACACGACGCGGGACGGTCTGCCCCGTCTTGAGCGGGGACGTAGTGCTCCGGTCCTTCAGGGTCATTCGCTTGGTTTTAAATCGATCGTCGGGACCGGGCATTAACGCTCGATCAAGACTGCTGTTCGTCATTCCTGCGTGATCAACACAGTTTAACGCTCACTGAACTACCGTCCGCCATCCTGCCCAGGAGGCGGGACGTGTGATGATGAACGTTGTCGGGTGTTTCGTCGGGTCGCATGATCCATGGCTCGTGGGACTGGCGGCTGTCATCTGCGGGCTGGCGTCGATTACCACGGTCGAACTGCTGCGACACGCGCAGCATTGGGACGGCCGCTCCCGGTTCCTCTGGCTTGCTGTGGCGGCGACGGCGGGCGGATCCGGCATCTGGGCGACCCATTTTGTTGCGATGCTGGCCTTCGCGCCCGGCCTGCCCGGCGTCTACGACGTCGGCCTGACGGCCGTTTCGCTGGTCTTCGCCATCGTCCTCACCGTCGCCGGTCTCGCCGTTGCGCTGGCCGGACGGTCGTCGTGGGTGCAAGCGCTCGGCGGCGGCATCGTGGGCGGCGGGATCGCCGCCATGCACTACACCGGCATGGCGGCCTTCCAGATCGCCGGACATATGCGCTGGAACGGCCTCCTCGTGGGCGCCTCCATCCTCGTCGGCATGGTGTTCGGCTCGCTCGCTTTGAGGACCGCCCTCAACGCGAGCCGTCTCCAGGATCGGGTTTTTGGCGCCGGCTTGCTGCTGCTGGCGATCTGCGGCCATCATTTCACGGGCATGGGCGCGGTGACGATCGTCCCGGACCCGACCGTCCTCACCTCGGGCTCGGCCCTGCCCACCAATGAACTCGCCATCGCGGTCGCGCTGGCCAGCTTCCTGATCCTCGTGCTGGCCTGCGGCGCCCTGGCGCTCGACATCCGCGATCGCCGCCACATCCTTCTTGAAGGCGAGCGGCTGCGGAGTCTTGCCAATGCCGCGGTCGAAGGGCTCGTGGTCTGCCACGGCGAGGACATCGTCAGCGCCAACGACAGCTTCGCGCGGCTCGTGGGATCCACCCCTCTGCTGCTCCGTGGCAACTCGATCAAGGACTTCCTGCCGAACCAGGCGACGCGCATCGGGCTTGCAACGGTGCCCGACCACCCGGTCGAGGCGATGCTGCGCCAGGCGAACGGCACAGACGTCCCCGTCGAGCTGATCGTCCGGCCGGTCGACTATGCCAACCGGCCTCATTACGCCATCGCCGTTCGCGATCTGCGGGCGCGGCGCACCGCCGAGAAGCAGATCCACTTCCTGGCGCACCACGATGCGCTGACGGGCCTCGCCAACCGCATCAGCTTCAACAAGAAGCTGGAACACGAGATCAGGGTGGCCGCGGCGCGGGATCGGAAGCTGGCGGTCCTCTGCCTCGATCTCGACCGCTTCAAGGAAGTCAACGACCTGTTCGGTCACGCGGCCGGCGACGCGCTTCTCGAAAACGTCGCCCGGATCGTGGCGGGCGTGCTGGACGAGACGCAACTGATGGCGCGGCTTGGCGGCGATGAATTTGCCATCCTGACCGGCTGCGACAACGCCATGCAGGCCGGCACGCTCGCCGAACGGGTCCTGGACGTCCTGCGCGCCGAGAGCGCGGAAGGCGGCGGACCGCAGATCGCGACCAGCATCGGCGTGGCCATCTACCCGGACGATGCCGCCGATCGGCAGACCCTGCTCAGCTGTGCCGACACCGCCCTGTACCGGGCGAAGGCGGAGTGCCGGGGCACCTATCGCTATTTCGAGACCAAGATGGGAGTTGAGGTCCGCGACAGGCGACTTCTGGAGCACGACCTTCGACACGCGATCGGCCGGGGCGAGATGCACCTCGTCTACCAGCCGCAGATCGGCGCGATGACCGGCACCGTCACGGGCTTCGAGGCCCTGCTGCGCTGGACCCATCCTCAGCGCGGAACGATCTCGCCGGCCGTCTTCATCCCGCTCGCCGAGGAGTGCGGGGTCATCATGCAGATCGGCGAATGGGTTCTGCGCGAGACCTGCCGGCAGGCCTCGACCTGGCGGGTTCCGCTCGGCGTTGCCGTCAACATCTCGGGCGTGCAGATGTACAGCTCGGACCTCGGCGGTCTGGTGCGGGACGTGCTGGTCGAGACCGGTCTCGATCCGCGCCGCCTCGAGCTGGAGATCACCGAGACCGCACTGATCCGCGACCCCATCCGAGCGCTCACGACGTTGCGCCAGCTCAAGCTGCTCGGCATCTCCATCGCGATGGACGATTTCGGCACCGGCTACTCCTCCTTGTCCAACCTCCGCTCCTTCCCCTTCGACCGGATCAAGATCGACGGCTCCTTCATCAAGTCGGTCGATTCCAACGATCAGGCCGCAGCCATCGTGCGCTCGGTCCTCGGCCTCGGCCGGGGCCTCGGCCTGCCGGTCATCGCCGAGGGCGTCGAGACCGAAGCCGAGATGCTGTTTCTGCAGAAGGAACGCTGCGAGGCCATCCAGGGCTACCTGGTGGGCAGGCCCGTGCCGATCGAGCAGCTGTCGAACTACACGGTCGGGGAGACGGCCCAGGCCGCCTGAGCGCCGACGCGCCGCTCTGCCGGCGGCCGCCCGTTGCCCGGACCTGCTCCACGTCCTCCGACCGCTATCGGCGCCCGTCAGCCTCGCGACCGGAGCCAGTCGCGCGCGAGGCTCATATCGGCCTGGACGAGCCCGTGACCGGCGGGAAGCGCGCGATGGTCGACCTGCGCGCCGCCCGCGGCGAGCAGACGGGCGAGCTTTTCGGCGCTGCCCGGCGGCACGATCGGGTCCGCCGCGCCCGACAGCATCAGCACGGGCTTGCCGGCGAGTCCGACGGCCGGATCGTCGAGCACCAGCATCGGCCGTAGCAGGACGGCCCCGGCCAGCACGGCCGGCCGCCGCGCCAGGACCACGGCGGCGACATTGGCGCCATTGGAGAAGCCGACCGCGATCGGCGCGGGAAGGTCGTAGCGCTCCCGCGCGGCTTCCACGAAATCGGCGAGGTCTCCGGCCCGTTCGCGCACCTCGGCCGGGTCGAACACGCCTTCGGCCAGCCGCCGGAAAAAGCGCGGCATGCCGTTCTCAACCACCTTGCCACGGGGCGACAGCAGCGCCGCTCCCGGTGCCAAAAGGCGGCCGAGCGACAGCAGATCGTTCTCGTCGCCCCCCGTGCCGTGGAGCAGCAGCAGGGGCGTCAGACCCGGCCGGTCCGCCGGGACGTGGACGTGGTGGAAATCGAGCGGCATGCTGTCTCTCCCGATCGAGCCGAGGACCCTTCGTGCAAGGGCGGCGGTTCTCACCCCAGGGCCGGCAGAACGGCCTCGATCTCGGGGCGCCGCTTTTCCAGAAAGGATGGCAGCTTCAGCATCGAGCCCAGGCTTGCCTCTGGTTCGTCGACCGCGAAGCCGGGGACGTCCGTCGCGATCTCGAACAGGACCCCGCCGGGCTCGCGGAAATAGACCGAGCGGAAGTAGTTGCGGTCCTTCTGTTCGGTGGTGGACAGCCGGTGGTCCTCCCCGAGCTTGCGCACCATCGCGGCTTGGGCCGCATCGTCCGAGGCCCGATAGGCGACGTGGTGGACGGAACCGCCCCCCTGCCGGCCACGCGACAGGGCCGGCGCGGAGCGAAGGTCGACGATCCCGCCGGCCGCACCCGATGCGACGAAGCGGGCCACCGGGCCGTCGGTCGCCTCCAGCGCGAAGCCCATGACGTTGGTCAGGACAGCGCCGGTCGGGGCCGCGTCGGCGACCAGCAGCGTGACGCCGTGCAGGCCGCGGATCGCGTGCTCCGCCGCGACAGCGCCGCCGCGCCAGAAGGGCTCGCTTTCGAGACCGTCGATGCCCACGAGCGCGAGGCGCATCCCGTCCGGATCGGTGAAGGTCAGGACGGGGTCGCCGAAGCGCTCGCCGGGCGCATCCGGCCTGCCGCCGTGCTCGGCGAGGCGCCTGCTCCAATAGGGCAGGGCACCGGCGGGAACGCGGAAGGCCGTCTCGGCGGTCTCCCCCGTACCGATCCGGCCGGGGGCCACATCGGCCCACGGAAAGAAGGTCAGGATGCTGCCGGGCACCCCGGCCTCGTCGCCGAAATAGAGATGGTAGGTGGCGGGATCGTCGAAATTGACCGTCCGCTTCACGAGGCGCTGCCCTAGAACCTCCTCGTGGAAGCGTCGGTTGCGGGCGGCGGGCCCGGCGATTGCGGTGACGTGATGGAGACCGTGGCTCATGATCCGAACTCCTGCCAAGCAAGGTGTCGAGCCGGGAGATAGGCTTGCTAGCCTCGGAAGAAATCGGGATAACTTTGGCCTTATCCATCAAGGATCTTGATGCCAGACGTCGGCTTTCCCTCTTTCGAGCAGCTGCAGGTCCTGACCACCGTCGCCGAGACCGGCAGCTTCTCGGCCGCGGCCCGTCGGCTCAACCGGGCCCAGTCGGTCATCAGCTACACGGTCGCCCAGCTCGAGGAGCAGCTCGGCCTCGCGCTGTTCGATCGCGCCGGACGGGTTCCCCAGCTCACGCCGGCGGGGCAGGCCCTGCTGGCCGATGCCCGGCGCGCCAACGGTGCCATGGACGCGCTCCGGGCGCGCGCGGCCGGTCTGCAGAAAGGGGTCGAGGCCGAGATCGGGCTCGGGGTCGATGTTATGGTGCCCATGGCGGCGCTGGTGGAGGCGTTGGACGCCTTCGCGGCGGCCTACCCGATGGTCGGCCTGCGCCTCTGCATGGAGGCGCTTGGCGGGGTGGCGCAACTGGTCGACGGCGGGGCCTGCGAACTCGGCATCAGCACCGACCTTGCGGCCATGCCCGGCACGATCCGCCAGGAGCCTGTCGGCCCCGTCCGCCTCGTGCCCGTGGCGGCACCGGGCCACCCCTTGGCGCAGGCTGCCGCCCCCGTCGATCGGGCGGTCGTGCGGGAGGCGACGCAGGTGGTGCTCACCGACCGGTCGGCCTTCACCAGGGGCCAGGACGTCGCCGTCCTCTCGCTCCGGACGTGGCGCGTGGGGGACCTCGGCGCCAAGCACGCGCTCATCCGCGCCGGGCTCGGCTGGGGCAACATGCCGGACCATCTCGTCGCCGACGACCTCGCCGCCGGGCGTCTCGTCCTGCTGCAACTCGCCGAGGGCCGCGCCCACGCCTATCCGCTCAGCCTCATTCGCCGCTCCGACCGCTTTCTCGGACCGGCGGCGGCCGGGATGGCCGACCGGCTCAAGGCGGCGCTGGGCCGCGAAGCCCAAGCCCCCCGAACGCTCCCCGTCACGTCCCCGCTTTGATCCAGCGCGCGGCCTTTTCCGCGATCATCAGGGTCGGCGCGTTGGTGTTGCCGCTCGTGATCGTCGGCATGATGCTGGCGTCGACCACGCGCA
Source organism: uncultured Lichenihabitans sp. (assembly GCA_964247575.1). Lineage (GTDB taxonomy): Bacteria > Pseudomonadota > Alphaproteobacteria > Rhizobiales > Beijerinckiaceae > Lichenihabitans. The sequence goes on along the minus strand of CAXTVD010000010.1, from coordinate 16,177 downwards.
GGCCCGCGATGCCCTTCACGCGGAGATGGGGATCGAGCACGGCGGCCCCATCGTCCGGCCGGCCCATGCGCACGGTGCCGACGGGGTGGAAGATGGTGGTGGCGATGTCGCCGGCGAGACGGGCGAGGTCGTCGTCGCTCTGGTACTGGGGGCCGGGCTTCCATTCGAGCGGCGCGTAGGGGGCGAGCGCCGGTTGCGCCACGACGGCGCGGACCTGCCGCAGGCTGTCGGCCGCGACCTGCCGGTCCTCGGCGGTGCTGAGATAGTTGGGGGCGATGGCGGGCGGGTCCTCGGGCCGGCCGGAGCGCAGCCGCACCGTTCCGCGGCTCGTGGGGTTGAGGTTGCACACGCTGGCCGTGATGGCGGGAAAGGCGTGCAGGCCCTCGCCGAACGCCTCCAGGCTGAGCGGCTGGACATGGTATTCGAGGTTGGCATGCGGGCGCCCCGAGTCGGAGCGGGAGAAGGCGCCGAGCTGGCTGGGCGCCATGCTCATCGGTCCGGTGCGCCGCAGCAGATATTCGAGGCCGATCAATCCTTTGCCGAACAGGGAGCCGGCCAGCATGTTGAGCGTCCGGGCGGCGCTGACCTTGAACACGGCCCGGATCTGCAGGTGGTCCTGCAGATTGGCGCCGACACCGGGCGCGTCGAGCACCACATCGATGCCGAGCGGCCGCAGCGCGGCGGCCGGTCCGATCCCCGAAAGCTGCAGGATCGCCGGGGAGCCGATCGCTCCGGCGCAGAGCAGCACCTCGCGTCGGGCCCGGACCGCGAGGCTCTCCCGCCCGCGCCGCAGGGACACGCCGCAGCAGCGCGGTCGCCCGTCGCCGGACGGCTCGCACAGCAGGCGCTCGACGTGCCCCTCGGTCCAGACCGTCAGGTTGCGACGTCCCTTGGCCGGCCGCAGGAAGGCCTTCGAGGTGTTCCAGCGCCAGCCCGCGCGCTGGTTGACCTCGAAGTAGCCCACGCCTTCGTTGTCGCCGGTGTTGAAATCCGCGCTGCGCGGGATGCCGGCTTCGACGGCGGCCTGCGCGAAGGCCTCGAGGATCTCCCAACGCAGGCGCTGCTTCTCGATCCGCCATTCGCCGCCGTGGCCGTGCATGTCGGAGAAGCGGCTGTTGCCGCCCGTAACGGGGTCGGCGCCGCCGTCGAGCCGATAGTGGTCCTCGTGCGCCTTGAAGTCGGCGAGGGCATTCGGCCAGGCCCAGGCCTCCTCGCCCGTTTCCCTGGCCCAGCCGTCATAGTCGCGCGCCTGGCCGCGCATGTAGATCATGCCGTTGATCGAGGAGGAGCCGCCGAGCGTCTTGCCGCGCGGATAGCGCAGGCTGCGGCCGTTCAGCCCCGCATCGGGCTCGGTCTGGTACAGCCAGTCGGTACGCGGATTGCCGATGCAGTAGAGGTAGCCGACTGGGACGTGGATCCAGTGATAGTTGTCCTTGCGGCCGGCCTCGATCAGCAGGACGCGCCGGTTCGGATCGGCACTGAGGCGGTTGGCCAGCAGGCAGCCCGCACTGCCTGCGCCCACGATGATGAAGTCGTAGTTCTCGCTGTCCATGATCGACCGGCTGGCCGGACGCGTCGCACGGTCCGGCTCTCCTCCCTGCCGCGTTCTACTCCGTCTCGACCCCCGCCAGAAGGCCGGACGGCTGCCGACGGGCCAACACGGCCCGGCCCGGCCCGTCTATGAAGCCGCAGCAGCGGCGGCGTCCGACAAGCCGCGCAGCTTCATGGCGATGCCGCGCAGGCTGGTCTCGCCTTTGTTCAGGATCTGGCTCGCCCCCTTGAGGCGCTTGCGGTCCTCCCGCGTCAGGTCGCGGGCCGTGAGCACCACCACGGGGATGTCCGCGCAGCCCGGCCGGGCCCGAAAACGGTACAGGAATTCGAAGCCGTCCATGGTCGGCATGGTCAGATCGAGAAGGACCACCTGCGGGACCAGCCGGTCCACCTGCTCCAGCGCCGCCTGGCCGTCGGCCGCCTCGTCCACGGTCCAGCCGTCCCGCTGGAGCGCGCTGCGGACCTGGCGCCGCAACTCCTCGTCGTCGTCCACGACCAGGATGTGGCCCTCCGACCCCCGGAAATGATCCATCACCTGCCGGAAGCGATCCCATTTGACGGGCTTCTGCACGTAGTCGGCGGCCCCGAGCGAGGCGGCGAGGCCGCGCTGGTCGACGAAGGTGACCATGATCACGGGGATGCCGCTGAGGTCGGGGTCGGTCTTCAAGGCCGACAGGATCGACCAGCCATCGACCCCGGGCATCAGCACGTCCAACAGGATCGCGCGCGGCTTCAGCTTCCGTGCGAGTTCCAGTCCGGCCAGGCCGTCCGACGCGGTGCGGGCCCGGAAGCCCTCGCGAGCCAGGAAGCGGGTCATCAGCTCGCGCTGGGACGGATCATCATCGATGACCAGGACGAGATCCTTGCTGGCGCGAGCCCCGGCCGCCTCGCCACCCGGCCCATCGCCCTCGGGCGCGTCGCCGGCAGGGGTGTGGCTCGCCTCGTAACTCGCCGGCAGGCGAATCGTGAAGGTGCTTCCCTCGCCCGGCGCGCTCTGCACGCCGATGTCGCCGCCCAGCATGGCGCTGAAGGCGCGGGTGATGGACAGGCCGAGGCCCGTTCCGCCGAACTTGCGGGTGGTGGAGCTGTCGGCCTGCTGGAAGCGCTGGAACAGCTTGCCGACCTGCTCGGCCGTCATGCCGATCCCGGTGTCGATGACCCGCAGCGTCATCCAGTCGGTTCCGTCCGGCCCGGGCTCGCGCACGGCGGCCAAGGTCAGCGTCCCGTCCTGGGCGAATTTGGCGGCATTGCTCAAGAGGTTGAGCAGCATCTGCCGGAGCTTGGTCAGGTCCGAATGCATCATGCCGAGCGAGGGGCCGAGCCGCAGTTCGAGCCGATTGTTCTTCTTCTCGACCAGGCTCTGCACCGTCCCCGCCACGTCGCGCAGCATGGCCTCCACGTCGAAGGTCTCCGCATAGACCTCCATCTTGCCGCTCTCGATCTTGCTGAGGTCGAGCACGTCGTTGATCAGCCCGAGCAGGTGTCGCGCATTGCCCTCGATCTTGCGCATGTCGGGCGCGAGGCCGGCCGGATCGTTGCTGTCCTCGATCTCCTCGATCAGCATTTCGCAATAGCCGATGATGGCCGACAGCGGGGTTCGCAGTTCGTGGCTCATATTGGCGATGAAGGTCGACTTGGCGAGATTCGCCTCGATCGCGGCGTCCTTGGCGGCCGCCATCTCGCGCTCTGCCCGCTTGCGCTCGGTGACGTCGATCACGACCGCGAGCAGCGTCGGCCTGTTGCGCGCCGAGTCGATGAGACTGACGGTGTTGGCGACCCAGGTGACCGAGCCGTCGGACCGGAGGAAGCGCTTCTCGACGGTGAGGGGTTCGCCGATCGAGGCGACCTGGTCGAGCAGGGCCGAGCTGCTCTCAATATCCTCGGCATGGGTGATGTCCTGCAGGCGGAGCCGCAGGAGATCCTCGCGGTTGCGGCCGACGAGGTCGCAGAAATGGTCGTTGACGGACTGGAAGCGCCCATCGAAGTCGAGTTCGGCGAAGCCGGCCCCGGTCTGCTTGAACAGGCCGCCCAGATGCGCCTCGCTGGCCCGCAGGGCCGCCTCGGCCTGGGCCCGTTCCACGGCGTCCCAGACCCGGGTGGCCACATCCTCGACCAGCCCGATCTCGTCGCGGCTCCAGACCCGCGGCTCGCGCTGGTTGACATAGAGCACCGCCTTGAGCCGCTTCTCGCGCACCAGGGGGACGGAGACGTAGGCCCGCGTGTCGACGGCATCCCACCGCGAGGCATCGTGCGCCGGGTCCGCCTGCGTGTCATGGCACACGGACGTCCGTTCCTTGCGCTGCCGCGCGACCGCCCGCAGGCTGACATCGCCGAGCGGGAAGGAGCTGGGCAAGGGCTCCACCCCCTCGACATAGCTCGCCTCCAGCCTGACGGTCGCCTTGTCCGGCTGGACCTGTCCATAGCCGACGCGGCTGGCGCCGAGATGCTGGCCCAGCGCCTGCACCGCGGCCGCCAGGATGTCGTGCGGGTCGTCGAGATCCCTAAGTCGCTCCTCCAGCGCGAGCCGGAAGGTCTGGCGGCGCTCCTCCAGCACCTGTTCTGTCGTCTCGGTACAGGGACAGAACAGGCCGGTCACGGCGCCACCGTCATCCCGCACCGGCGTGTAGGAGAAGGCGAAATGGGCTTCTTCCGGACGGCCGCGCCGGTCGACGGTCAAAGTGATGTCGTCCATGTGAACCGGTTCGCCCGCGGCCACCTGCTCGATCAGCGGCGCGAGGTCGGCCGCCGCCTCGCCCCAAACCGCCATGAACGGCCGCGCCAGCGCCGCCGGATGCTTGGATCCGAGCAGCGGGATGTAGGCGTCGTTGTAGAGCATGAGCCAGGCGGGACCCCACGCCACATACATCGGCTGCTTGGCCGCCAGCATGACGCCGATCAACGTCCGCAGGGCCGCCGGCCAGCTCTCGGGCACACCGAGGCTGGTCTGCGACCAGTCGAACCGGCGCATGAGCGCACCCATCGTGCCCCCGGCATGGAAGATCGACAGGAGGTGTTTGGGCACGGGCGGCTCCTTCATGAGACAGGTGAACGCCTGGAACCGTGACAGGCTCCTTGCTCCGGCGGAAAGTTCCGGGCGGCGTGCGGAGCGTTGACATCGTCGCCCGCTCGCCCGAAACGTGGCGCCCTGTTCCCGCGGGGCCCGCCATGCAGCACGACCAACTCCAGCGCATCATCGAGGACGCTTTCGAGGCCCGCGCCACGATCGGTGCGGAGACCGGAGGCCCCGTGCGCGAGGCGGTCGAGACGGCGCTTGATCTCCTGGACGAGGGCCGGCTCCGCGTTGCCGAGAAGGCGGGCAGCGCGGCGGGCCGGGAGGCTTGGATCGTCAATCAATGGCTCAAGAAGGCGGTGCTTCTCTCGTTCCGCCTCAACGGCATGGCTCTCATCCCCGGCGGCCCGGGCGGCTCGTCCTGGTACGACAAGGTGCCCTCCAAGTTCGACGGCTGGGAGGCCGGCCATTTCGCGGAGGCCGGCTTCCGGGCCGTGCCGAACTGCGTGGTCCGCCGCTCCGCTTACATTGCGCCGAACGTCATCCTGATGCCCTCCTTCGTGAATCTCGGCGCCTATGTCGACAGCGGGACCATGGTCGACACCTGGGTGACCGTCGGCTCCTGCGCCCAGATCGGCCGGAATGTCCATCTGTCCGGTGGCGTCGGGATCGGCGGCGTCCTGGAGCCGCTGCAGGCCAATCCGACCATCATCGAGGACGACTGCTTCATCGGAGCCCGGTCCGAGGTGGTCGAGGGCGTCGTCGTCGGCCAGGGCTCGGTGCTTGCCATGGGCGTCTTCATTTCCGCCTCCACCAAGATCATCGACCGGACGACCGGCGCGGTCCATGTCGGTTATGTCCCGCCCTACTCGGTGGTCGTCTCCGGCAACCTGCCGGGCCGGCCGCTCCCCGACGGGTCGCCCGGCCCCTCACTCTATTGCGCGGTGATCGTGAAGACGGTGGACGCGCAGACCCGCGCCAAGACCGCGATCAACGACCTCCTCCGGGATTGATCGCACCCGCCCCATGACCTCAGCCGACTGGCAGCGCTTCTTCTTCCTGTACCGCACCGACAAGGGGCGCATCGATCGCGCGACCTGGTGGCGCAACATTGCGCCCCTGATCGCCATCGGCCTGGCCGGGACGATCGGCTGGGTGCTGCTCAGCCCCTACGCACAGCACGATCTCTCCAAGCAGGCCTTCATCGCGCCGCTTACCATCGTGGCTTATGTCTATCTCCTGGTCTTCGCCTTCGCCCTGCTGCTCGTCGGGGTGTGCACCTACAATCTCAGCGCCAAGCGCTTCCGGGATCGGGGCCAGCCCGGCGCGCTCGCCGCCATCCTGCCGCTCAGCCTCCTGTTCGGCAGCGCGCTGATCTGGTTCATTCCGCAGTCCTTCGACGAGATCCCGCTCTGGGTGCAGCCTGTCACCATCGTGGCTCTGGTGACGGTGGCGGCCTGGAACGTCGTCGAACTCGGCCTTCGCCCGTCCGGAAAGAGGCGGTGACCGCACACGTGCCGCTCTCGCGGGCCGTGCGCCTTGCGCAGGACCTCATCCGCTGCCGCTCCGTGACGCCGGACGAGGGCGGTGCGCTGACGCTGCTCCACGACGTGCTGGAGCCGGCGGGGTTCCAGGTCGATCTCGTCCCCTTCGCCGCACCCGACACGCCGACCGTGCTGAACCTCTACGCCCGGATCGGCACCGGCGGCCCATGCCTGCTCTTCGCCGGCCACACCGATGTCGTCCCTCCGGGGAAGGCGGCCGCCTGGCGGTTCGATCCCTTTTCGGGAACGGTCGAAGGGGGTCTCCTTTATGGACGGGGCGCGTCCGACATGAAGGGCGGGGTGGCCGCCTTTGTCGCAGCGGCGCTCGCCCACCTCGACGCACACGGACCTCTGGCGAGCGGCTCGATCGCGCTGATGATCACCGGGGACGAGGAAGGGCCCGCGGTCAACGGAACCGTCAAACTGCTGGAATGGGCGCTCGAGCGCGGCGAGCGCTTCGATGGCTGCCTCGTCGGCGAGCCGACCAATCCCGATGCGCTCGGCGACATGATCAAGAACGGCCGCCGCGGTTCGCTGACCGGCGACCTCGTCGTGCAGGGGCGGCAGGGGCACGTGGCCTACCCGCACCGGGCCGACAATCCCATCCCGCACCTCCTTCGCCTGCTGGCCGGGCTGCTTGCGACACCGCTCGACGGCGGCACCCACCAGTTCGATCCCTCCAACCTCGAGATCGTTACCGTCGACACGGGCAATCCGGCGAGCAACGTGATTCCCGCCGAGGTCCGCGCCCGCTTCAACGTGCGCTTCAACGACCGGTGGACGCCGGCCACGCTTGCAAGCGAGATCGAGGAGCGGCTGCGGCGGGCGGCGGGCAGCGCCCGCTACACCCTGACCTTCCAGCCCTGCAACGCCCTGGCTTTCCTGACCGCGCCCGGACCCTTCACGACGCTAGTGGCCGACGCCGTTGAAGCCGGAACAGGGCGACGGCCGGCTTTGTCGACCAGTGGCGGCACGTCGGACGCCCGGTTCATCGCCGCTGCCTGCCCTGTGGTCGAGTTCGGTCTCGTCGGCCGCACGATGCATGCGGTCGACGAGCATGTCGGCATTGCCGATATCGACAGCCTCGCCGGCATCTACAAGCGCATCATCGAGCGCTTCCTGCCGACGCCTTGAGCGATCAGCACTCCTCGGGGACGGCGTCGCACTTGCGGCGCTGCTGCTCCCGCAGGATCTGCGCTCCGGCGCTACCGGCGGGATAACCGCCGAAGCCCCCGTCCGTGCCACGGGTGTACTGGCCGTAGCCGTAGCGGTTCACGTGATAGCCGCCATTGGGAAGGTTGCTGTACTTCTCGTAGCTCCCGATGGGGATGACGGCGAGCGGCGCGGACAGGCCCGGGTCCACGGGAAGGGCGAAGCTACTCGCCACGGGAGACGCGGCGACCAGGGTTGCCGTGAAGGCGAGCGCGAGGCGAGCGATGTTCGGCTTGCGGGTCATGTGATCAATCTCCTGAATCCCGCTGACCGGCTTCACGCGTCGTTCGGCCATGGGCCGGTCGACGCGAGGAGCACCTCGTTGAAGCGGAATGTCATGCGGGGATGCCCGAACAATCGACGTGGCCTGCTCGCGGTTCCCGTTTCGGACCCGGGACCGGGGCGCGGCGCGTTGTCCCGGCATCGATCCTGCTTTCTGTCGCTGGACAGGGTGCCTGCCGCCCTGACACAATCGTTCGGGATGCCACGGGCGCGAGGGGATGACGATGACGCGATGGTTGGCGGTTGGACTGGCGCTGGCGGGACTTGCGGGGGCGTCGACGGCACGGGCGGAGGACACCAAGATCGCGATCGGCATCTCGGGCTGGACGGGCTTCGGGCCGCTCACCTATGCCGCGCAGGCCGGCCTGTTCAAGAAGCACGGGCTGGACGTGAGCCTGAAGAAGATCCCGCAGGCGAGCCGCTCGCTGGCCATGGCCTCGGGCGACATCCAGTGCGCCGCGACCACGGTCGAGACCTGGGTAGTGTGGAACGCCAATGGCGTCCCGTCCAAGCAGATCGTCCAACTCGACAAGTCCTACGGCGCCGACGGCATCGTCGCCCGGGGTGACATCAAGACGGTCGCCGACCTGAAGGGGAAGAGCGTGGCGGCCTCGACGCCGGGCACCAGCCCCTATTTCATGCTGGCCTGGATCCTCAATGCCAACCACATGAAGATGCGCGACGTGAAGGTCGTGAACCTGGAGCCGGGGCCGGCCGCGCAGGCCTTCCTCGCCGGGCAGAACGATGCGGCCGTAAGCTACGAGCCCTATCTTTCGGCGGTGCGCGACAAGCCGGACGCGGGCCACATCCTGGCGACGACGCTCGACTATCCCATGGTCATCGACACGCTCGGCTGCACCCCCAAGTTCCTCGACGGCAATCCCACGGCGGCCAAGGCCCTGGTCGACGGCTACTTCGACGCGCTCGAGGCCATCAAGGCCGACCCCAAGAAGGCCGACGAGATCATGGGCGCGGACGTCAAGCAGACTGGCGAGGAGTTCGCCGATTCCGCGAAATACCTGCGCTGGGTCAGCCGCGAGGACAACAAGGTCTTCTTCGCCGGCGAGTTCACGACGTTCTCGACGACGGCCGCCGAACTCCTCATGGAGATCGGAACCATCACGACCAAGCCCGATCCCAAGTTGATGGTCGACCCGCGCCCGCTCGGGTTGCAGTGAGCACCCGCTCGCGACGGGCATTCCCATCCTGATGCTGAGCGGACTGCGCGCCGAGCTCCTCGAAGCGCGGCCCGTTTCGCCCCCCGGCGGCACGCCGGCTCGCGGGCGCTGCGGCGGATGAGGGCGGCCGCCTCCATCCTGCGTCGATCACCATGACCCGACCCTTCGCCCCCATCGGCCAGCCCCGGCGCGTCGCGCTGGGAATCGGCTTCTTCGTCCTGTTCGTGGCGGCCTGGGCGGCGGTCACCTTGGGTGGGCTGGTGAGCAAGACCTTTCTGGCCGATCCCGTCTCCATGCTGCGGGACGGCTGGGTGCTGTTCACCCGCTTCGACTTCCTGACTGACATCGGCGCGACGGTGTGGCGCGTGGTTGGCGGCTTTCTTCTCGCCACGGCCGTCGCCGTGCCGCTCGGCATCCTGATGGGAACCTACCGGAGTGCGGAAGCGCTGCTGGAGCCCTTCGTCTCCTTCGCGCGCTATCTGCCGGCCTCCGCCTTCGTACCCCTTCTGATCCTGTGGGCCGGCATCGGCGAAACGCAGAAGATCCTCGTCATTTTCATCGGCTCGGTGTTCCAGATCATCCTCATGGTGGCCGGCCAGGTGGCGCAGACCCGCCGGGACCTCGTCGAGGCCGCCTATACGCTGGGCGTCGGCGACGGCGGCGTGATCCGCCGGGTGGTGCTGCCGGCCAACGCGCCCGGCATCGCCGAAACGCTCCGGCTCGTGCTGGGATGGGCCTGGACCTACGTGATCGTGGCTGAGCTCATCGGCTCGGATTCGGGCATCGGCCACATGATCATCGACAGCCAGGCCCTGCTCGCCACGGGCAAGATGATCTTCGGGATCATCACCATCGGCGTGATCGGTCTGATCACGGACCTCTGCTTCAAGCTGCTGAACCGCCGGCTGTTCGCCTGGACCTTCGCGTGAGCGACACGGTGGCGGCGGCGCCCGCCAAGCTCACGATCAGCGGCGTCACGCGCGTCTTCGCCGGTCCGAAGGGCGTCGCCATCCCGGCGCTGGCCGCGACGGACCTCGCGGTGGCCGCCAACGACTTCATCACTCTGCTGGGGCCGTCCGGCTGCGGAAAGTCGACGCTGCTGCGCATCGTGGCCGGGCTCGATCGTCCGAGTAGCGGACAGGTCGAGCTCAACGGGCGCACGATCGCAGGGCCGGGGCCCGATCGCGGCATGGTCTTTCAGTCCTACACGCTGTTTCCCTGGCTGACGGTGGCCGAGAATATCGGCTTCGGCCTGCGGGAGCGGCGGGTGACGGCCGCCGAACGGGCGGAGGTGGTGCGGACCTATGTGGGCCGCATGGGCCTGCGCGGCTTCGAGAATCACCTGCCGCGCCAGCTGTCGGGCGGCATGCAGCAGCGCACTGCCATTGCCCGGGCCCTCGCCAACGACCCCGACGTGCTGCTCATGGACGAACCCTTCGGCGCGCTCGACAACCAGACACGCTCGCTGATGCAGGAGCTGCTGCTGGAAGTCTGGGAACGGGACCGCAAGACGGTGCTGTTCGTGACCCACGATATCGAGGAAGCCATCTTCATGGCGACGCGGGTGCTGGTCATGACGGCCCGCCCCGGCCGCATCAAGGCGGATGTCGCCGTCGACCTGCCCCATCCGCGAAGCTACACGGTCAAGACCACGCCGGCCTTCAACGCGCTGAAGGCACGGCTGACCGACGAGATCCGCATCGAGGCGGTGCGGGTGGCCGAGGCGGGGTAGCGCCGTCGCGGCAAGCTAGGCGGGCCGCTCCTGTCCTGCTACAGGAAGCCGGCGGCAACGAGATTGACGAGAGCGGAGCCCGTCCGCCCCCGGCGCGACAGGTTGAAGCCATTCTGCGACGAGACGATGCGACCATGCCGGTGATGAGCCGCGTCCTCGCCATGTTTTCCGGGCTGGTCTGATGGCCGAGATCGCCCCATCCCCGCTCGATGCCGACGACGCCCTGCTCGAGCCCCCGGCCGCCTTCACGACGGCCGAGGCGGCAGGCGCGCGCCACTGGCAGCGCAACCTCGCCGTGAGCCTGTTCGGGTCCTTCACGACCGTCGTCGGCATGACGCTGCTGCTGCCGTTCCTGCCGCTCTACGTGGAACAGCTCGGCGTGCGCGATCAGGCCGCGATCGTGCAGTGGTCCGGCGTCGTCTATGGTGCGACCTTCCTCAGCGCGGGCCTCGCGGCGCCCGTCTGGGGCCACCTCGCCGACCGCTATGGTCGCAAGATCATGCTGATCCGCGCGAGCCTGGGCATGGCGGTCGCCATGTCGCTGATGGGCTTCGTGCAGACGGTGTGGCAGCTCCTGGTCCTGCGGCTCGTCATCGGGCTGGTCGGCGGCTACTCGTCGGGTTCCAACGTGCTGGTGGCGACCCAGTCGCCCAAGGATCGCACCGGCTGGGCGCTCGGAACGCTGGCTGCGGGGATCATGGCCGGCAACCTCGTCGGCCCGCTGATCGGGGGCGTGCTGCCCCAGCTCATCGGCATGCGCGAAACCTTCTTCTGCGTGGGCGGCGTGATCTTCCTCGCCTTTCTCGCGACCGTGCTCCTGATCCGGGAGGACAAGCGTCCGGCCGGTCGCAACCCGGCCGGAGGGGGCGGCTGGGGTGCCGTGCCGGACAGGCGACCCGTGGTCACCATGCTGCTGAGCGGCTTCCTCCTGATGCTCGCCAACATGTCGATCGAGCCGATCATCACCGTCTACGTCGCGACGCTGGTCCCCGCCCAAGCGGTGACGCCCACTGCCGGGCTCGCCATGTCGGCCGCGGCGCTGGGTTCGATCCTGTCGGCGTCGCGGCTCGGCCGCGTGGCCGACCGCATCGGCCACTGGCCCGTGATCAGCGCCTGTCTCGCCGTCGCGGCGGTGCTCCTGGTTCCCCAGGCCTTCGTGACGGCCGGCTGGCAGCTCGTCGCCCTGCGGCTCGCGATGGGCCTGGCCCTCGGCGGTCTGCTCCCCTGCATCACCAGCGTGATCCGTCACAGCGTTCCGGCGCGCTCGACGGGTGCGATCCTGGGCTACGCGATCTCGTCCCAATATGCCGGGCAGGTTCTGGGACCTCTCGGCGGCGGCTTCGTGGGCGGTCACATCGGGATGCGGGCGGTCTTTTTGGGAACCGCGCTGCTGATGGCCGGGGGCGCGGTTCTGGTGCGGGTCATGCAACCCGCCCGCCGCCAGGCTCCCGTCACGCCGCCATGATCGTGCCGAGCCCGTCGAGCGCGATCGTCGGCCCGTTCAGCAGCTCGTCCATCTCCGCCTTGGGCATGGGCGCGCCGAACAAGTATCCCTGGCCGTAGGTGCAGCCCTGGCCGGCCAGCCATTGCAGGCTGGCATCGGTCTCAATGCCTTCGGCCGTCGTGACCAGACCCAGGCTCGTCCCGAGCTTGATGATGGCGTCGACCAGCTTGGCGCGTTCGTCGCTCATCGTGATGGCGTCCACATAGGTGCGGTCGATCTTCAGCTTGTCGAACTTCAGTTCGCGGAGGTGATAGAGGCTGGAATAGCCGGTCCCGAAATCGTCCAGCGCCACGCGGACACCCAGGTTCCGCAGGGAGGTCAGCGTGTTGCGGGTGGCTTCCAGATCCTGGACGAGGGCGGTCTCGGTGACCTCGATCTCGAGCCGGCTCGGCGGGAAGCCGGTTTCCGTGAGGATGGCCAGGATGTGCTCGGACAGCCAGCGGTCCTGGAATTGCTGGGGCGCGATGTTGATGGCGACCGTCAGGTGGGCCGGCCAGTTCCGCGCATCGAGGCAGGCCCGGCGCAGCAGACGGTAGGTGAGGTCGACGATCATCCCCGTCTCTTCCGCCACCGTGATGAAGTGGGCCGGGGCGAGAAGCCCCCGCGTCGGATGGCGCCAGCGGGCGAGCACCTCGATGCCGGTGAGCTCCTTCAGAGGCAGCGCCACGACCGGCTGGTAGAAGGGCTCGATGTCGCCCGCCTCGATCGCCAGGCGCAGCTCGTTCTCGAGCTGCGCGCGGGCCTTCAGCTCGGCATCCATCGCGCTCTTGAAGACGCGATAGGTCCCGCGACCGTCCTTCTTGCCCTGATACATCGCCAGATCGGCCGCGTGCAGCACGGCATCGGCATCCGCATGGTCGACGCTGACCAGCGCGATGCCGATCGTGGCCCCGACCTTGATCTCGTTCTGGCTCCACACGATCGGAGCCGAGATGGCGGCGATCGCCTGTTGGGCCAGCCGCACCAGATCCTCGCTGCTGCCGATGTCGATGAGCATGGCGAATTCGTCGCCGCCGAGCCGGGCGGCGATGCCCCGTCCATTGAGCAGCTGCAGGAGCCGGTCGGAGACGGCGCACAGTACCGCATTGCCGGCGGCGTGGCCGTGGATGTCGTTGACGGGCTTGAACCGGTCGAGGTCGATCAGCAGCACGGCCGAGGCCGGCTCGAGCCCCGCGGCGTCGCGCCGCCGTTCCACCGCCTCGTGGAACAGGCGCCGGTTGGCGAGTCCGGTCAGCGCATCGTGCCGCGCGATGGCTTCGGCCTGCGCCGCGGCCGCGTCCCGCTCCAGCATGGTTCGGCGAAGCTTGAACGATTTGAGGATGCTGGCCGCGAAGATCGCGACGCCCATGACCAGCCCGAGCATGAACAGGTCCGACCATCCGTCCCGCATCATGAGGCGGCTCATCCGGCCGAACGCGCCGAGTTCGACGCCGACGAACCAGCAGCAGGCGGCGATCATCAACAGGCAGAGCGCTTCGTAAAGCTCGCCCTGTCCCCATGTACTGCGCGTGCTTCCGGCCATTCCTGCGCTCCTGGTTGGCAGCAGTAACGGTCGTCCCGACTTAAGCCGGGGTGAAAGTTCGCGCACGGGGCGAGTGAAAGCCGCCTCACGCCGTCAGCGTTGCTGGCACAAGCTCTCCACGCCGTTAACAGGGTGGCTCGGATGCGAGCAAAGCGGGCGTCCAGGACCGTCGACGAGGCGCCTTCAGTCCCGTCCGTAGGTCTCGTCGAATGCATAGCCCGCGCCCCGCACCGTCCGCAGCGGATCGCGGTCCTGCGGCCGCGAGAGCGCCTTGCGAAGGCGGCCGACATGCACGTCGACCGTGCGTTCGTCGATGTCGACCGACAGGCCCCAGACGCCGTCCAGGAGCTGGGCCCGGCTGAACACCCGGCCCGGCCGCTCCATGAGGAATTCGAGCAGCCGGAACTCGGTCGGGCCGAGATGGACCTCGCGGGTCCCCCGTCGGACGCGGCGCGTGTCGCGGTCGAGATCGAGGTCGCCCGCCACCAGCCGGCTCGCGAGACGCTCGGGTCGCGAGCGCCGGAGCAGCGATCGCACGCGCGCCATGAGCTCGGGCACCGAGAACGGCTTGACGACATAGTCGTCGGCCCCAAGCGAGAGACCGCGCACGCGCTCGCTTTCCTCGCCTCGCGCCGTCAGCATGATGATGGGGATCGTCCGCGTGCTCTCCTTGGCGCGCATGCGGCGGCAGATTTCCAGACCCGAAACGCCGGGCAGCATCCAATCGAGGATCACGAGGTCCGGCGGCGTTTCGGTCAGGCGCAGTTCGGCATCGTCGCCGCGCTCGACCCGTTCGACCGTGAAGCCCTCCGCCTCGAGATTGTAAGCCAGGAGGAGCCCGAGCGCCTGCTCGTCCTCGACAACCAGAATATGCGGTGCCGTGCTGGCCAGCCCCGTTTTGCCGCCGGACCGCGTCCCAGACATGCTCATCCGGTCCTCGCGCCTTCCAAAGCCCGGCCGCTCGTCACTCGCCGAGCGCCGCCGCGGCGCTGAAGGCTTCCGGCAGTTCCAGACCATGCCCCTTCGGCCGTTCCATCGGCATGGTGTTGCCGGTGACGAGGTAGAAGACCGTCTCGGCGATGTTGGTGCTGTGATCGCCCACGCGCTCGATGTTCTTCGAGCAGAACAGGAGATGGGCGCAGAAGGAGATGTTGCGCGGGTCTTCCATCATGAAGGTGAGCAGGTCGCGGAAGATCGAGTCCTCGAGCGCGTCGAGCTCGCTATCGCGTTCCCAGACGGCCTGGACCTGCTCGATGTCGCGCTGCGCGTAGGCGTCGAGCACGTCCTTCAGCTGCGTGGCGGCGAGTTCGTGCATGTGCTTAAGGCCGATGATGGCCCGCGGCAGCCGGGGCTCGGTCACGACCTTCACCGCCCGTTTTGCGATGTTCTTGGCCAGATCGCCGATCCGTTCGAGGTCGCCCGACACGCGGATCGCGGCCACGATCTCACGCAGGTCCCGCGCCATCGGCTGCCGGCGCGCGATGGTGAGGATCGCGGCATCCTCGATTTCGCGTTGGAGGATGTCGAGCTTGGGATCCGTGGCGACGACCGAGCGGGCGAGGTCGACATCGAGGCCGGCCAGGGCGTCCATGGAGTCGGCGAGCATCTTTTCGGCGATCCCGCCCATCTCGGCGATCTTACGGCCGAGCACTTCCAGTTCTTTGTCGTAGGCGCTGACGATATGCTCGGGCATTGCTGTGGTCCTCGTGTTTCGGCGGTGGCGTGGCGATCAGCCGAAGCGCCCTGTGATGTAATCCTGTGTCCGCTGCTGCGCGGGGGTCGTGAACATCGTCTGCGTCGAGCCGAACTCGATGAGTTCGCCGAGATACATGAAGGCCGTGCGGTCCGAGACGCGGGCGGCCTGCTGCATGGAGTGGGTCACGATGACCAGCGTGAAGGTCGCCTTGAGCTCGTCGATGAGCTCCTCGACCCGCGCGGTCGAGATGGGATCGAGCGCCGAGCAGGGCTCATCCAGCAGGATGACCTCGGGGCTGAGCGCGACGGTGCGCGCGATGCACAGGCGCTGCTGCTGCCCGCCCGACAGGCTGAGGCCGCTGGCGCTCAGCTTGTCCTTGACTTCGGTCCACAGCGCCGCGCCGCGCAGCGCCTTTTCCACCCGGCCGTCGAGTTCGCTCTTGGAGAGCCTCTCGAACAGCTTCAGGCCGAAGGCGATGTTGTCGTAGATCGACATCGGGAACGGCGTCGGCTTCTGGAACACCATGCCGACCCGGGAGCGCAGGGTGTTCACGTCCTGCGCGGGGTCGAGGATGTTCTGTCCGTCGAGCAGCACCTCGCCTTCGGCGCGCTGGTGGGGGTAGAGGTCGAACATGCGGTTGAGGATGCGCAGCAGGGTGGACTTGCCGCAGCCGGACGGCCCGATGAAGGCCGTCACCGAATTGGCGTAGAGCGGCAGGGTCACGCCCTTGATGGCCAGGCTGTCGCCGTAGAAGAACTTGAGGTCCTTGATGGCGATCTTGACGGGGAGGTTGGTGTCGCCCGGCTTGGTCGCGGTCGCGTCGGTCACGCTCATTTGGAGATCCTCGTCGATCCCAGCACGCGCGCCAGGATGCTGAGCGTCAGGACGGTCAGGGTGATGATGAGGGCGCCGGTCCAGGCGAGGGACTGCCACTCCTTGTAGGGGC